>JAROAZ010000011.1 GCA_029432775.1 Pontiellaceae bacterium B12227
TTTCACGGGAAAAAGGATTTCTGCGACGTAAGATAAAATCATTCTCAAAATCCTTTTTCCCTACCTGCATTGAGTTGATTGGAAAAACATACAAGATCACAGAGGTGAAACCTCTAAAACCTCAGTGCCCTCAAGCGCAGCGGGTGGTTGATTAAACCTCGAGTTCTTCGCCGGCCAGAAGCTTGTAGGCTTCCAGATATTAGTCGCGGCTCTGCAGTAGTACCTCTTCCGGAATGGAAGGTCCCTGATAGTTTTTATCCCAATCGAGGGTTTCCAGGTAGTCGCGGACAATACATTCAACCGGAAGAAGTTCCGCTTTTTTAACCAGCATGGAGCGCCCTTTCAGCAGTGCTGCATGCTCCTGGAGTTCGGCCGGGAAATCTGCCACATCGGTAGAGATCATGTGGTTTTTAACCACGTCACCGATGCGGTCGAACCAGAATTTCGAAATCATGTTCAGAACAGCACCTTTGTCCGGAATGCCATCAGGCAGGACAACGTCGAACGCGGAAATACGGTCGACCAAAACTGAAGCAGGCGTTCCAATATTTGGAACGCCTGCTGCTTTTACATCTGTCTGTTTCTATAATCCTACACGATGGTCGTGCTAACGGACGACGCGGCCGGAGGCAGAGCCGCCAATGAAGGGCCTCAACTTCCTGGCGAGTTTTCGGCTCTCCACCAAATACAGGGGCAAGGGCGGATTTCTTTAATCAAAAGAGGCCAGTCTAATCGATCACAGACCATACTGCTCTTTAAGAATCGCAGTGATGTCCCCTTTGGGGTCCTCTGAAATTACAATATCTTCACCGGTTATGGTTTTGGCAATCTCAGTATAGGTGTCAGATACCGTTTGGAGCAACGATTGAGGCAGCAGCTCTTTGCCAAGCTCAACCCGCTCATCCATGCGCTCTTTATTGGTCAGGATATCGGCATCCGGGAAGTGGGCCATGAGCGCTTTGCGGAAGACCTCTTTAGAGTTCTCAACCACTTTGCCTTCTGCAAACTGTCCTTTATCCCAAAGGCGTGAAGAGTCCGGGGTGCCCACTTCATCCATGTAGATCAGTTTATCTGCGCCGGCCGCATCTTTTACGTAGCCAAACTCAAATTTTGTATCCACGAAAATTTGTCCGATTTTATCCAACTCAGCTTCAATAAGGCGGAAGCCTTCAACGAGCAGTTTTTCGTATAGGGCAATATCTTCTTGGGACTGAAACTTGAATGCTTCGAAGTTATTTTCGATATCGGAACGTGTGATGTTGACATCATCAATCTCAGGAACTCCAGGGATTCCTTTAAGAATACCTTTTGAGGAAGGGGTAATGAGAAGCTCCGGGAGCTTCGTATCTTTTTCAAGACCTTCGGCGACAGGAATGCCGCAAAACTCACGTTCGCCTTTAGCGTATGAACGCCACATTGAACCGGTGATATAGTTGCGTGCAATAGCTTCAACCATAACCGGGCGTGCTTTTTGAACAATCCACACCAGCGGGTGGGGGGTATCAAGGATGTGATTATCTGCCAGACCGTTTTCACGGAACAGCTTAAACCAGTGATTTGAGATGGCATTGAGAGCGGCACCCTTTCCAGGTACACCGTTCATACCACCTTCACCTTTCCAGATGATCTCGAAGGCGGAAATGCGGTCACTGATCACCATGATTCCAAGCTCGGCATCTGCAGGGCAATCATAGTTTTTCTCTTCGATTAGACGTTTGCTATCAGCTGCGGTTAGCCAATAGACGGAGCGAACTTTACCACTGTGGATCGGTTGATCCGTGCGGATTGGTAAGTCGTTACTCATTTCGAGGACTTTGTAACTAGGCATGATATTCTCCAAATTATTAACTGATTTTTTGCCCAAAAATTAAGCTGCTAATGTTTCAATTTCAATAACGCGCGGACTTTAGGTTAGACGTGATGGGGCGGTCAAGTATGGAGAGGCTATTCCCTCTGGATTCGTGTTGAAAAAAGCGCACACGTTCAACTTTTCGAATTCTAAGTTCGCATCGCTATCCAGATCGATACCGAGTCGGATGGAGAGTTCGCATTGCTATACAGAACAGCCGGAAGGTACTGATCGCCCTGGTCGTACACTTCGCGCACTTTACCGGACTTGAATTTTTCAATGCCCGGAAGTTCAATTTTTACAGCTTCTGGGGTCATTTTCATTCTCCATACGGGTTATAAGTTCTTCAAATATCGGGCTCTTTACGAATCCAACAGTGGGCGCGCAACCCAAACCGACCTAATATGAGTGTTTTCCTCCGGGAAAGGTGGGTTTGAGTCGTAAAACCGTGATTTCGGCAATACAGGTTTGGCGATGTTGGGTTGGATCCGTATAGTGGTTTAGATTTTTGTTTAAGGATTTTGATGATTGATCTGCATATGCATTCTATTTACTCGGATGGCACCAATACGCCGGAAGAGCTGGTTAAAATGGCCGAAAAGCGTGACCTCAAGGCCATTGCGCTGACGGACCATGATACCGTTGGAGGAATTGTTCCACTGCTTGACGCCGGAGCCGATTCTTTCGTTGAAACGGTGCCGGGCATTGAGCTGAGCGCAGAATGTGCCCGTGGTACCATGCACATTCTGGGTTATTTTATTGATCACACCTGCGATGTGCTGTTGGAGAAAATTGCCACCGTACGGGAAGGGCGCAAGGAGCGGAATCAGGAAATCCTGAAGAAACTCAATAAACTCGGTTACCGTCTGATGTGGAGCGATGTTGAAGAACAGGCCGGCGCCGACGTGGTGGGCCGTCCTCATTTTGCCCAGGCGCTGGTTAAGAAAAAACTGGTTAAGAGTAAAAAGGCCGCTTTTGACCTGTTGCTGGCCAAAGGCCGTCCTGCCTATGCCGAGCGTTATCGATATACCGCGAAGGAGTGTATCGAGCTGATTGCTCAGGCCGGGGGCGTTTCCGTGCTGGCTCATCCTGCCACGATCTATTTGCCGGAAGATCAGCTGAAAGGGCTCGTTAAAGGTTTGGCCACTTTGGGCCTGGGAGGCATTGAGGCCTACTATGCCGAGCATCATCCGGAAAATATCAAACGCTTTAAGGGCTGGGCCGACGAAATGGGCCTGGTCTGTACCGGTGGAACCGATTTCCATGGAAAAAATACCCCCGATCTACGGTTGGGGTGCGGATTTGGGCAACTGCGTGTTCCGGATGAAGTGCTGGAGCAGCTCAAAGCTGCGGTTCATTAGAAACCTGCCAATAATCTTTTCCAGTCATTGGAAAACGTGCGCGAATCGGGGCGCGGTCTGCTTGAACAAGGTATTTAAAACCCTATACTGCAAAAGGTATGTGCGTGGTTGGAGCGCACAGCCATCAGGAACGTTAGTCAGTAAGAGGGATTATGGAAAAGCAATACGGAGCCATACCGTTCGTTCGAGGGGATGAGGGGATCGAAGTGGTGATGATTACAAGTGCCAGTGGATATTGGATTTTCCCCAAAGGCAGATTTGAGACGGATCATGGAAAAGGCGGAACGGCGAGGCTTGAAGCCCTCGAAGAAGCCGGAGTTGAAGGAAAGCTGTTTAAGAAGAACAGTTATAAGGCCCGGGTTTACATCAAAAGCGGAGAGCGGGTTCGGTTAACTCTATATCCGCTGGAAGTCAGGACCATCCATGAGGCGTGGAAAGAAGATTTCCGCCGTAAACGGAAGATCCTGTCGGTGGCCAAAGCAAAAAAACTGATCACGTCGGACGAGCTGCTGGCATGCCTTGAAAAATTTGAGCGGGATTTTGCAGGATAAAATCTGCATGACTGGTCTTTATCCTGCTTGTTATTGCAGGTTTAATGGAACCGGAAAGCAAGGAGTTATTTTGAAATCATTAATAGGATTATTGGCTGTAACCCTGTTGGGCAGTGTTGCGACAGGAGCAGAACTTGAGGTTCAGCTTGATGCCTCCAAAGATACCTTCGGGCGCAGCAACGAACGGAATGGCAATAGTGGTGCATCAGAGTTTTTGCTCTTAGCTCCAATGCCGGGGGTGGTGAGTCTGGTGGGGTTTGACCTTTCTTCTGTGACCAATGAGATTGTTGAGGCTGAGTTTTCGTTCAGAATTTTCGAGCCTGCCAGAGAGCCGCTTTCTTTAGCAGTTGCCGCAATGGTGCCTCAGCAAGAGAATGAAACATGGATCGAAGGAGCCGGCGATCTAGGTATTCGGGGCCAGAATGCCCGGGTTGGCGAAGCAACCTTTCAATGGCGGGCTTTTCGGGACCAACCGTGGAAATCAGAAGATGGGAAAGATGTAAAAAACATGATGGATTCCAGACTTTGGAAATCTCCTCCAATTAAACTTAATAAAGTTGAGTGGGCTGAGGGCTCCTGGATCTCGGTGTCCATAAAGGATGTTACTCTGCTTGAAGAACTCCGCAATTCGGAGAATAAGACCGTGACGTACGGTCTTTGGGGAACCGGAGGAAAGGGTGTATACAAAATTAATTCAAAAGAGTCTGGTCAACCCACCCGTTTAATACTGAAAACGAAGGAAAAGAATCCGTGAAGAAATTTAAGGAAATAGAACCAACTGCCATTAAAGATAATCCGATTCACCTCATCGGAAAAGAGTGGATGCTGGTAACGGCAGGCTCGGGGGATCAGTTTAACACCATGACGGCCAGCTGGGGTGGGTTGGGCGAGCTGTGGTTTAAGCCGGTCAGCTTTATCTTTATTCGCCCGCAGCGATATACCATCGAATTCCTCGAAAAGTATGATTCGTTTACGCTGTCGTTTTTCTCAGAACGGTACAGGCCCCAGTTCAATATCTGCGGATCGCATAGTGGCCGGGATATTAATAAAGTTGAAGAATGCGGTTTCACACCGGTTGCTGCGAAAAATGATTCGGTATATTTCGAGCAGGCCCGACTGGTGCTGGAATGCCGGAAACTCTATTTCCATGATCTGGATCCCTCCGGTTTCATTGATGATTCCCTGCTGAAGCATTATCCGAAGGAAGACTACCACCGGATGTATGTCGGAGAAATTAATCGCGTTTTAATTGAAGAGTAACCATTTCTGGCATGTTTGGTGCTGTATTGTTTCTGTCTAACGGGAGAAATAAGATGAAAAAAGACAGCACTAATACTATGGGAGTGGTGGAAAGTGATACAAATTGTATTGGGTTTCACGAGTTACTTGACTGGCAGATTGTTCAATACCGTCAGTGTATCGGATATCATCGTTTGGATATGTCCATCGCCGAAGGGCGTTGCGTAAGCTTTAAAGAAGCGGAGCGCGCGGTTTCCAAAGATGAAATTATTGCACTCGGCGAGCAGTCGCAAGTGGAGTACTGCGGTGCTGTCTGTCCATCCAGAGAAAACTGTTTGCTGGCTCTGAACTTCCTGCACCAGAAAAACACCGAGCCACTGCATAGAGTCGGCTAGGGTGCGCAGGAATTCAGCGCCTGCGCCTGCGTTGTTTACCACGCGGACGCGGTTTTCCGGTATTCATATCGGGCTGTATGCGCGGACGACGCTCGCGTCGACGAGGTTGGGAGACCTGGTCGGCCAGAATGAAGTCGATGAATCCGCGCGCGGTATCCACCTTCGCGAGTGCCACTTCAACTTCCTGGCCAATGGTGAATTTAACTTTTCCGCCTTTGGTCCGGGCTTGCGTCATATCAGTGTTGGCTTCCAGCCAGTCTGATGTGATGGACGCGAAGGTCACCATGCCGCGCTGCAGTGAATCCGGCAGCTCCACGATCATGCCTTTGCCTTTAATGGATACGACGTAGCCTTTAAAGGTTTGGGTTTGTGATGCATTCATCAGTTCGCTGTAATATTCGAGCCGCTTCTTTTCGGTACTCTTTTTTTCCAGCTCATCGGCCTTTTTTTCGGTCTCATTGCAGTGCTGGGCAATTTCTTCGATCCGGTCTCCGGAAATTGAATAGGCTTTGCCCAGTTCAATTGCTTTGAGCATGCGGTGTACCAGCAGGTCGGGATAGCGCCGGATCGGCGAGGTAAAGTGGGTATAATCCTCAAAAGCCAGCCCGAAGTGTCCGATCTGGGTGGAGGAATATTCCGCCCGTTTGAAGTTCCGGAGAATCGCCAGATTTGCGGTATATTGAACCGGGGTGCCTTCTGCCATTTTCACGGCTTCGTTGATCTCGGCGCGCGTTTGCGGGAGCGCCGGAATGCCCAATGCCTGCAGCTCCATACCCATGGCGGCCCACTGTTCGTCGTCCGGTTCGGCATGGATGCGGTAGATCGCCGGCTTTTCGGATTTAATGAGAATTTCCGCAACGGCCCGGTTGGCCAGCAGCATGCAGTCTTCAATCAGTCCATAGGCCTGTTTTGATTCAGACCGCGGCATCATCTTTTCAACCTTGCCCTGATCGTTCAGTTTGATTTCGATTTCGGGGGTATTGATTTCGATGGATCCATTGCCGACACGAAGTGCACGGACTTTCTGCACCAGGGGCCACAGGTTTTGAAGGCGTTCGATAATGAAGTCCGGAATGCCGTGGTCCGGCTCCTCATCGATAAACTTCTGAACCTGTGTATAGGTCATCCGGGCCTTGGAATGGATAACCGAAGGGTAGGTTGTAAAGTCCAGCATTTCGCCATCGGCACTCAGGTGGATTTCCGCTGTGTGCGACAAATGATCATTTTCCGGATTCAGGCTGCACACTTTGGTGGTCAGCTCTTTCGGAAGCATCATCACGGCCCGGTCGACCAGATAAATGCTGTTCCCGCGCAGATAAGCTTCTTTGTCAATTTTAGAACCCGGCTGGACATAGGTTGAAACATCGGCAATGTGGACACCAAGCACCCAGCCGCCGTCGGAATGCGGTTCGAGAGAAATGGCATCGTCGTAATCCTGAGCTGTTTCGGGGTCGATGGTGAAGGTAACGGCATCACGCAGGTCCTTCCGGCCTTCCATTTTATCGGGGGTAACTTCGCCGGAAAGCCCGTTCGCTTCATCGATGACATCCTGAGGGAAGTCTTCTCTGATTCCGGCATCCCGTAAGAGGCTGTCCACATCCACCCCCGGTGCAGAGACATTACCCAGGTCCTCGAGGATGGAACCGGTCAGCGGTTTGTATGGGTCGATCCAGTTATTCAGCTCAATCAGAACCTTATG
Source organism: Pontiellaceae bacterium B12227 (assembly GCA_029432775.1). Classification (GTDB taxonomy): domain Bacteria; phylum Verrucomicrobiota; class Kiritimatiellia; order Kiritimatiellales; family Pontiellaceae; genus Pontiella. Next base: position 7,095 of record JAROAZ010000011.1, read on the forward strand.
GTTTTCCGGAATATTCCGCGTGTTCTCAACGCGTACATCGTGCCGGAAGCCCGGTGCATCGGGAATGACGTAGGAATAGTAGGGGGTATGTTTAAGCAGGCCGACGGTTTGGTTTGAATGGCGCTTCACCACCTGTGTAACCCGTCCTTCGGCGCGGAGGTCGGTCTGCCCCCTGCGCTCACGTTTAATGGCGGCATATTCCGAGTGGAAGGTTTCGATGGCTACTTTGTCGTTCGGCAGGGCAACACCGGCATTGCGATCGGAGATATAGATTTCGGATTCATTTTCATCGTCGGGAATGAAAATGGCTCCGCCTTTTGCCATCATTTTAATCGTTCCGATTGTCTGATTTCCAGCCTCTGGAAGTCCCCAACGGTTTTTACGCAGGCGTACAATTTTTCCGGCCTCTTCGAGAGCGTACAGATCGTGGCGGAAATCGGCACGCTGTCCTTTGGAACCCAGATTGAGAGCTCTCGCCAGTTCGTGCTGTTTCATGGGGCGATAGCCGGAGGCGGCCATAAATTGGAGGATTTGAGAGTCGAAGCTCATAGGGAGTTCCTTTACTGTGTCTGACATGAAGATAATTTTTGTAAGTAGCGAGATCGTACCATTCGCATCGACGGGCGGTCTAGGAGATGTTTGTGCGGCTTTGCCGAAAGCATTGGCTCAGGAAGACGTCGACGTCGTTCGCTTTATTCCCCTTTATCAGGATATCGACCGGGAACTCTATGAACTGACTCCGTGCGATGTGGAACTGCATATTCCGCTGGGAAATGCGTGGTATTTCGGAACCGTCTGGCAGCAGGTTAAAGACGGGGTAACGACCTACTTTATTCATAGTAATGCCTTCTTCGAACGGCCGGGAATTTACGGCGCTCCCAACCACGGTTACGGAGATAATTTTGAACGCTTCCTCTTTTTCCAGAAGGCGGTGGTGAAGCTGATTGATGTCTGGGATATGAAGCCCGATATTGTTCATTGCAACGACTGGCAGGCGGGGCTGGTGCCCATGTTACTCCATTACGGCATCGACGGAAACTTCCGAAACGGCCGGGAAAAAACGCTGATCACAATCCATAATCTAGCGCATCAGGGCTGGGCGCCGGCTGAAAAGTTTTATATGACCCAGCTACCGGACAGTTGCTATACCATGCATACGCTCGAATTTTATGGGGAAATCAATACGTTGAAAGGCGGCTTGGTGGGGGCCTCGGCCATTAATGCGGTCAGCCCTACATATGCGGAGGAGATCAAAAGCGCAGAGTTCGGATGTAAGCTGAACGGCGTGCTGTATCATCGGAAAGATGTGCTTCATGGAATTTTGAACGGTATTGATTACACCATTTGGAATCCGGAGACCGACCCGCACCTGCCGGCAAACTATTCTGAAACCGACCTGTCCGGCAAGGCGCTCTGTAAAAAAGCGCTGCAGGAAGAGTGTGGTCTGACAGTGGATCCAAAAGTTCCAATGCTTGGAATTATTACCCGGTTGGTGCCGCAGAAAGGGATCGATTTGTTGGCGGCATCCATCGAGCAGATCGTCGAGACCGGCGTCCAGCTGGTGCTGCTGGGAACAGGGGAGCGTCGTTTTGAAGAAGCCTGTGCCGAATGGGCCCGGCGCTGGCCGGACCAGGTTGCCTGCTGGCTCGAATTTTCCCACGAAAAGGCACATCGTATCGAAGCCGGCACGGATCTCTTCCTGATGCCGTCCGAGTTTGAACCCTGCGGGCAGAATCAATTGTACAGCATGCGCTATGGAACCATTCCGCTGGTTCGTGCTGTGGGCGGGCTGGAAGATTCTGTGGTCGATTATGCAGAAAAGGGCGGCACCGGGTTCAAGTTCAAAGCCTACTCTGTGGAAGAGTTTATGGAATGCCTGAAACGGGCCCTGGCCGTTTATAAAACTTCCAGCCGTTGGAAGCCGCTGATGAAACGAGCGATGAAACAGGACTTCTCCGTCAAACACATGGCGCGGGATTATATGAACCTCTACACTAAAATTCTTACCTACAATGCGAAGGTGGATTGAACAGCTGTTTAAACGGAAAAATGAACCTGCTCATTTGGCATCGGGTCGGTGGGGCGAGCAGGTGGCTGTTCGTTTGCTGAAATCCAAACATTGGAAAATTATCGGCGAGCGGGTCCGGGCGGGAAAGCACGACGAACTGGATATTATTGCCGAAGACTCAAGTGCGCTCGTCTTTGTTGAGGTGAAAACCCGCAAAAATGAAGATTTTGGCCGTCCCTTTTCCGCCGTGAATAAGGAGAAGCGCAAACGCCTCTCCCGCGCAGCGGTCGCTTACCTGAAAAAGAAAAACATCAAACCGGATTATATCCGGTTTGATGTGGTCGAGGTGATTGGCGAGCCGGGGAATTCGCAGCCGGAGATCCGGCATATCGAAAATGCCTTTCCTTTAGACTCTGCGTACCGGCTCTGGTGGTAAGGTCTAGTGCTGGTGCTTTTCGCCCATATAGGTATGTTCCAGCGTATGGATCAGCTCTTTCAGTTTTGTCACATTCTTGATGTCGGTGGTCTGTTTGCATTTCATGGAATAGATAATGATTTCATGAAGGGCTTTTAAATTTTCTTCATAATGATCCATTCCCGGCTTAATGCGCTGGGCGAGAAAATAGTGGCAGGCGATTTCAATGATTTCATCCGCATGGTTTTCCTTCGTCATGACCCATCGAGTAGTCTGGTTGGCGTTCTGCCCGGCTTCTATTTGTGTCATGGCTTTGGTGATGGTGGTCACATGCTCTTCCATCATATGGATACGAGCCTGATCATCATAGATTCCGCAGGGAACCTGGCAATGGGCAACAGCAGTGGATATGAGGGCGGCAGCCATCAGGGCTGATACGATTAATTTTTTAGCAGGTATAATCATTATACTCTCCGTTTGAATTATTAAGATAATTCGAATAGCACCAAAATAGTCGTATATTGTCGAATAAAAAAGCACCCGTCTTTAACGGATGCCTTTTCAGCATAGTGCTCAGATGTGCCTATAGTGTGTTGAAAATCCGGTCGCCGGCATCTCCAAGGCCCGGCACAATGTAGGCCTGGTCATTCAGGTGATCATCAATTGCACAGGTGAAAATGGATACATCGGGGTGGGCTTTCTGAACTTTTTCAATGCCTTCTGGCGACGCAATGGTGCATAGCATAGAGACGTTGGATACGCCCCATTGTTTGACCATGTTGATGGCTTCAATGGCAGAGCCGCCGGTCGCGAGCATCGGGTCGATTACGAATGCAATTTCCGGCGGGTGCTCAGAAAATTTCTGGTAATACTCAACCGGCTTGAGCGTGGATTCATCCCGATAGAAACCGAGATGCCAGACTTCGGCCTGAGGAATCATTTCCTGTACCGCTTCGCACATGCCCAGGCCTGCACGCAAAATCGGAACCAGGCCAATGCGGGTTTCCACGTGCTTGCACATCGTTTTGCAAAGCGGGGTTTCCACTTCGATGTCTTCAAGAGGCAGGGTGGCGGTTGCTTCGTAAGCGAGCAGCAGTGTCAGCCGGCGAATCTGGTCGCGGAAAATGTAGGTGGGGGTGTTCTTATCACGCAGCATGGCCATGTGATGTTTGACTAACGGATGTTTCAATTCAACAACTCGACTCATATCTTAAATTCTCCTATTTGGCATATTCCACACAGCGGGTTTCGCGGATGACCGTCACGCGAACGGTGCCCGGAATTTTAACTTCTTTTCCAACTTGTTTAGCAATGTTTTTGGCCAGGAGCGAGGTTCCATGATCGTTGAACTTTTCCGGTTCAACCATAATTCGGATTTCGCGTCCGGCCTGTACGGCATAGCTGCTTTTCACACCGGCATACTGGTTGGCAATCTGTTCAATTTTTTCTAGGCGCTGAAGATAGAGGTCGGTCGTTTCGGCGCGTGCGCCCGGTCGGGCGGCGGTGAGCGCATCGGCGGCATCGCAGAGCACGGCATACACGCTTTCCCGCTCCATCTCTTCGTGATGCGACCCTACGGCATTATAAACAATGCGGTCTTCGCCATATTTACGCATCATGTTTGCACCAATCACCGCATGGCCGCCTTCCACTTCGTGGTCAACCGCTTTTCCGAGATCGTGGAAGATGCCGACCCGTTTAGCAATTTTTGCATCGAGCCCCATCTCTGTGGCCATCATGGACATGATATGTGCCGTTTCAATCGAATGGTCCAGTACGTTCTGTTTGTAGCTGGTGCGGAATTTGAGTTTGCCCAGCGTATGCACCAGTTCCGGTGCAACTCCGGTAATTCCCAGACCGAAGAGGGCTTCTTCTCCGGCATGACGTATCGTATCGTCGATTTCCTCGCGGACTTTAGCCACCGTTTCTTCAATCCGGGCCGGATGAATCCGTCCATCCTCAATCAGGCGCTCCAGAGCAACCCTGGCCACTTCGCGGCGGATGGGATCGTAGCAGGAGAGGACCACCACTTCCGGTGTCTCATCAATCAGCACGTTAACGCCGGTTTCCGATTCAAAAGATTTAATATTCCGTCCTTCTTTACCGATGATGCGTCCCTTGATGGCATCATTTTCCAGTGACACCTGACTGGTGGTAATATCGCAGACCGTTTCGGCTGCATAGCGCTGAATGGCCGTTGCAACGATTTCGCGGGCCTTTTTCCTGGCTTCTTCCTTGGCCTCTTTCTGAATGTGGCGGACGAGCCCGTTGGCTTCGGCCTGAAGCTCTTCCTCCATGCGTTTCATAATGATTTCGCGGGCTTCTTTTTTGGAAAGGGCCCCGGCATCTTCAACGCGAAGCAGTTCTTCTTTGATCAGTTTGTCGAGTTCAAGCTGCTGTTCGCGGAGCGTATCTTTGTGCTCGCTGATCTCCGTCATCCGGCCGGTGAGCTGCAGCTCTTTGGTGTTGAGCATTTCGAGTTTGCTGGTCAGGTTCTTTTCCCGTTCAACAACCCGTTTTTCAAGGTCCAGAATATCCTTCCGCTGGGCGGCCAGATCCCGTTCCGAGTTTTCACGAGCGCGTAAAATGGCATCTTTTGCCTGAACTTTAGCTTCGCGCCGGACCACTTCCGCCTCTTTCTGCGCTTCGGCCAAAATGGCTTTTGCCTGTTTACTGGCGGCAATGGCATTGGTTTTCGTGATGTAGGCATGAAAAAAGAAGCCCAGCACCAGAAAGCCGATGCTGAGAACCAGCTCGTATCCAGTATAATCCATAAAATCCATGGTGAACCTCCGTTTCATGATAGATCACGCTCCATGGAAAGCCCGATGCAGTGTTGACGCATCATACAGGCAGCACGATCCCCTTATTTTTAAGGATTGAGTTTATACCTAGACAGGAGGTTTTGTCTAACGTTCGTTTTAAGCTTTAAGGAATTTTGTCTCGGTAACAACGAAATCGACCGGTTTGTCATGCATCTCGTGGGGAATGGCCGGGTAAATCTGGAAATTAAAAGCAATTCCAACCGAAATGCCGCTCAATTCAGCCAGTATCCGGTCGTAATATCCGCCGCCCCGGCCCAGCCGGTTTCCTGCAGCATCAAACCCCACGCCGGGAACCGCAATCAGATCGATTTGCTCCATGTTCAGCAGGCGCGGGGCCATCGGTTCTTCGATTCCATAATGGCCGCGCCGGAACGGGGTGGATTTCTCGATCTCCGCCATCTCATAAAGCCGGGTTGCTTCGTTAAAGACGGGTATACACGTCCGCTGGCCGCGTTCCCAACAGTTGGAAAAAAGAGGCTCCAGTGAAACTTCGCCCCCGATGGCTTTATAAAGGGCAACGATTCCCGAGGATTGGAAGACTTCCAATGATTGGAAACGGTCGATGATTTCCGCGTTGGCTTCTTCCACCCACCGGCTATCCAGGGCGCGCCGTTTTTCACTGATTTCCTGACGCAGTTGTTTCTTACTGATCACTCTTTTTATTCCTTAGTGAGTTCCAGTGTTCGATCCGTTTGCGCATGGTGTCTTCATACCCCTGGCTCGTCGGCTCATAGTAGATTTTGTCGGTGGGAACATATTCCTGATCCACAAAATGACCTTCGCCGGCGTGGGCATACTGATATTTTACGTCGCCTTTGTCGGGCTTTGGACCGCTTTGTAGATATTTCGGAACGGGCAGGGTACGGCCGTGTTCGACGTCGTGAAGGGCCTGATTGATTGCGGCATAGGCGGCATTGCTCTTCGGGGCACAGGCCAGATAGGTTGTGCACTGCGCGAGGGTAATGCGCGCTTCGGGCATGCCTATAAATTCGACGGCCTGCATGGTGGAAACGGCCAGCGTGATTCCGCGCGGGTCGGCATTGCCGATATCTTCGGAGGCCAGAATAATCAATCGGCGGGCGATGAAGCGCGGGTCTTCGCCGGCATAGAGCATTTTCGCGAGCCAATAGACGGCGGCATTCGGATCGGAGCCGCGCACGCTTTTGATGAAGGCCGAGATGGTGTCGTAGTGTTCGTCTTCGTCGTGATCGTAGTTCACCGCCTTTTTCTGAACCGATTCTTCAATTTCGTGGCGCGTCAGATGCACCAGACCTTCTTCATTCGGCGGAGTGGTGAGGGCGGCAATTTCCAGTGCGTTCAAGGAGCGGCGAGCATCGCCTTCGCATACGGCGGCAAGATGTTCCAACGCTTCAGCATCGGCGGTCACCAGTCCGTTCAGCCCGGTGGGAGCGGTCAGCGCCCGTTCGAGTACCTCAACAATGGATTCTTCCGACAGCGGTTGGAGTTGAAAAATCTGCGAGCGTGAATTGAGCGGGGTGTTGATAAAGAAAAACGGATTGTGAGTGGTGGCGCCGATCATAATGATGTCGCCGTTTTCCACATAGGGCAGCAATACATCCTGCTGCGATTTGTTGAAACGGTGAATCTCATCGATGAACAGAATCGTATCCTGTCCGTTCATCTTTTTCCAATGGCTCGCACCTTCCAGAATTTTCCGAAGAATGGAAACGTTGGCCAGCACGCCGCTAGTGCGCTCAAAGCGACGGTCGGTGGTTTTTGCAATCACTTCGGCCAGTGTGGTTTTTCCGCAGCCGGGCGGACCGTAGAGAATGATACTGCTGATGCGGTCGGCTTCAATGGCCCGGCGCAGCAGTTTGTTGTCGCCCAGGATATGTGTTTGACCGATGATCTGGTCTAACGACTGCGGCCGCATGCGTGCGGCCAGCGGGGCCGTGCCGGCTCCCGCTTTAGCTCCTTTTTTCTTTGGCTGGTCTTTAAAAAGGTCCATGAGAAGAAGATTAGGGGCTCGTGAGGAAAAAGGAAACCGGAAAGAGCGGGAACAAAAAAATGAAGATAGGAAAAGGAACCCCGCGTTGGCCGTTTGTTAGGCGAACCTCTATCACCGTGGTAATAGATGTGGGCGCCAATCTAGCCGGTTTCCAGAACCCTCCCTTTTTCAAGGGCATGTGGGCACATGGCCGAAAGTCCAGCTCCCTTTAGAATATCATTGGGTAAGAGGAGTTACCTATCTACTCGAACCACGTAGGGCTTTGTTCCTTTCCTAACTTCGGTTTTGAAGCTACCAAATAACCGCTTGCGGGGCCATGAAAAAAACAGCTTTCAATCCGTTTTAAGGAGATCGAATTTGCTAATTGTCGTGGCCTCAGATACTTTAGAGTTATGGCTTCACTGAAAAAAATCCTACTCGATAAGAATCATGCCGGCTTTCAATTCCTGAAGTACTCTATGTGTGGCGGAATTGCATTGGCGGCGGACATGATCTCCTTCTTCCTTGTGGCGTGGCTGCTGTTTCCTGCCCTGACTCAAGATGATATTTTTGTACGTATTTTTAATATGCAAATTGAGCCGGTTGCAGAGGGCGCCCGTACGCTGAATTTCATTATCGGCAATACGATTGCATTCATTATCTCGAACATGACCGCATATATCCTGAATATCTTTTTTGTCTTCAAGGCAGGAAAGCACAACCGCTGGAAAGAACTCGGTTTGTTCTATCTCGTATCCGGCATCAGTGTGGGAATCGGTGTTGCGCTCGGGGTTGTGCTGATCAAAGGGTTCGGTATGTCGACCACGTCATCGTACGTGGCCAAAGTGGTGTCCACTACGCTGATCAATTATGCCGCCCGCAAGTTTTTCATTTTCCACGGATGAGTTTTTCCAATGTCTGGAAAATTTTCGCTGCGCAATCGGATTTGTTGATGCAACCCCAGTGGACAAACTGGTTTTCTCCGGCTGACAGGAAACTGAAGGTACCCGTTGCGGCGCCCAGTGTTGCCGGGGTATTCAGCACAATGCCGTCCAGGTTCTTATGCTCCAGCTTCCGCCGCGCATGCTGTTCGCCGGCCTCGGTTTGCAGGGCGAAACCGAGGCAAATCTGATCGTTGCGCTTCTGCTGACCGAGTGTTTGGGCAATGTCGGCGGTGGCCTTCAGTTTCAGCGTAAGATCGTCGGGCGACTTCGGCATTTTAGCCGTTTTTTTATCGATCGGAGTGTAGTCCGCCACGGCCGCGGCAAAGATGATGACGTCCGCAGATTGGAAAAGCGCTTCAGCCTTCCGCAGCATGTCTTCGGCACTGACGACTGGATGAATGGCCCCCTTGTTTCCAAGGGCTGGAAGATGGGAAGAAGCAACCGGCCCCGAAACGAAAAGAACTTCATGGCCCTGTCGCACAGCTTCCTCGGCGATCGCTTTGCCCATCAGACCGCTGCTGGCGTTGCCGATGAATCGAACGGGATCAATGTATTCGTGCGTCGGCCCCGAGAGAATGAGAATTCGTTTATGCATTAATACACGGAATTCAGAATAATCTGTGCAATGGCCGTCGGCGCACTCAGGCGTCCTCTCCCGGAGGTGCCGCACGCCATGCGACCTTCTTCGGGACCGATCTGGTGCCAGCCATACTTCAGGAGCTTCGTCACATTGTCCTGAACGATGGGGTTCGCCCACATCTGGAAGTTCATGGCAGGGCAGAAGATCCGTTTGCAGTTGGTTTTCAGCGACAGCGCACTGCAGTTGACGATGTCATCTCCAAATCCGTTCGCCAGTTTTCCAATGGTGTCCGCCGTGGCCGGAATAACCACAAAGGCATCCGCTTCCGTGGCCGGATAGAGGTGCGGGTAGATCACATCCATGCCGCCGGAGCTGGTGTCCGGAAAGATGGATGTGAGCACTTTCTGCTGCGTGAGTGCAGCAAAAGTGAGGGGGGCAACAAACCGGGTTGCCGCGTCGGTCATGACAACCCGTACATCGCAGTTTGCTTTAACCAGCTGGCTGACGACGTCGGCCGCTTTATAAGCGGCAACGCCCCCGGTGATTCCGATTAATACTTTCGGCTTCATCCTCTAACCCCCTGCAACTGACTCTAACTCAGAAAGTCGGTTTTAGACTTCCATAATATCTTTTTCTTTCGCCGCGAGCATTTCATCCATCTGTTTGATATGCACGTTGGTCGATTTCTGAATTTCTTCCAGAGCAGCGTCGCGGTCATCTTCTGTGATGTCGCCGTTTTTCTGCATGCCTTTAATCTGTTCGTTTGCATCGCGGCGGATGTTACGAACGGATACGCGTTGTTCTTCGGTGGTGCGACCGGCCATTTTAACCATGTCTTTACGGCGCTCTTCCGAAAGCTCAGGAATCGGAACACGGATCAGTCGGCCATCATTCATCGGGGTGATGCCGATGTTGGCGGCGACGATTGCTTTTTCAATCAGCCCGAGGGATGACGGATCAAACGGGTTGATCACAATCAGACGCGGCTCCGGCGTTGAGATGTTGGCAATGTCACGCAGGCGGGTCGGGGTTCCGTAGTAGTCCACGGTAATGGTGTCCACCAGTGCCGGGTTGGCTTTGCCGGTGCGCAATCCGCTTAGTTCCTGTTGAAGGAACTGAACGGTCTTATCCATTTTGTCTTCTGTTTCCAATAGTACTTCGTCAGTCATTGCTCGTCCTCTAGCTTATCCGTGGGTAACCAGTGTTCCGGAATCATCTCCGTTAAACACCTCAACCATTCCGTTTTCTTTAAAAAAGTCAAATACGACAATGGGAATGTCGTTTTCCATACAGAGCGAGAATGCAGCCGCATCCATCACCTTCAGCTGGCGGGAGAGGGCATCCTGATAGGAAATCCGGTCAAACCGTGTTGCAGTGGGATCCTTTACCGGATCGGCTGTGTAGATGCCGTCCACCTTCGTTGCCTTCATCAGAACATCCGCATTGATTTCCGATGCGCGCAGCGCGGCGGCGCTATCGGTCGTGAAGTACGGATTACCGGTTCCGGCTCCGAAAATCACAACCCGTCCTTTTTCCAAATGGCGAATTGCTTTACGCCGGATGAACGGCTCGGCGATCGCCGGCATGGCAATGGCTGTCATCACGCGGGTATGAATGCCTTCGGCTTCCAATGCATTCTGAATGGCCATGGAGTTGATGACGGTTGCCAGCATGCCCATGAAATCACCCGTGGTACGGTCCGTTCCGCTGCTTGCACCCGCAAGGCCACGAAAAATGTTACCACCTCCGACCACAACCGCAATCTCTGCTCCCTGGTCCAGCATCTGCCTGAATTGGGCAGCTACCTTGGACAGGATTTCAGGATCGTGGTTCAGTCCCTTCTCTTTATTCTGCAGCGCTTCTCCGCTGATCTTCAGGAGGATACGTTTATACTTCATAAATTCCTTTCATGTAATCGCAGGAAAAGATTAGAACATGAGCACGGGAGTGTAAATTTCCAATGTATGGAAACTGCACCTACGTTTTAAACCATGAAACGCTTTCGAATCTTATTAGCCTTACTTATCAGCGTCACTGCACTGGTGATTGTTCTGTTTGTGTTGGTCAAACCGGCCGGGCCGGAGCTGCCCTCCGTACGCGCTTTGTGGGTTACCCGTTTCGACTATTCGACCCCGGAAGACGTGCAGCGCATCATTCAGAACGTCGGAGAAGCCGGATTCACGGATGTTTTCTTCCAGATCAGAGGAAACGGTACGGCGTATTACCGGAGCCAGCTCGAGCCCTGGGCGTATGAACTGTCGGAAAACAAGCTTCCCATGCTTGGAACAGATCCCGGTTGGGACCCGCTTCAACTGGCCATTGACACCGCACGGCCGCACGGGCTTAGGGTGCATGCTTATATGAATGTGCTGCCCGGCTGGAAAGGCAGACAGGATCCTCCGGCACGGGCCGGTCAGCTTTGGACGGCACATCCGGACTGGTTTATGGTGGATTCTCTGGGCGACAAAATGCTTCCAACCTCTGGATGGTACACCTTCATTAATCCGGTCATTCCGGAAGTGCGCCGGCATCTTCGCGGCATTGTGGAGGAGCTTTGCGGGTATGATGTTGCCGGGGTTCACCTGGATTATATCCGTTATCCGCACGACTATCAGCTGGTTGCAGACCAGATTTACACCAACGCAACGGAAGAGGAACTGGCCCGGCGTGCCGATTTTTCCTACGATGCCGCCTCGCAGTCCGCGCTCTATCATAAATATGGATGGGATGTGAACAAGGGGCAGATCGAGGAGTTTCGCCGCGACAGCGTCACCCGCGTGGTGCAGGACATTTCCTATGCGATGCAGATGAAAAGGCCGGACCGTTGTATTCTATCCGCCAGTGTAATGGGGAATCCGGTGGAAGGCCGGGCTCATGCCTATCAGGATTCCGGGCTGTGGGTTAGAAAAGGGCTGGTGGATTGGGCGGTTCAAATGAACTATGCGACCAAATCGTTCGATCGTTATCTGCACAACATGCAGAAAGCCGCCGGTAAAAAACCGTTTAAGAGTTCGGTTCTGGTTGGAATTTACTGCAAGCACGAACCCGAACGTATTCTCCGGCAGATCGAGGCGGTCAAGAAGTCCGGCAGCCGGGGACTCGCCCTGTTTTCCTACGAATATCTCTTTGGTAAAGATCATCTGCTCACAGAAAAAGGCCGGATTATTCTTCCGAAAATCCGGCCCTGATTTTCCAATGATTGGAAAGTGATTTCCCGCTACTCGGGAACGGTAATTTCTTCCAGAGAGGTTGCTTTGGCCGGAGCCGCTTCTTCTTCCTCCTCGACTTCCACCTCGTTTGCGCTCCTGTTGCGTTCTGCCAGTTTTTTCGCTTTATCCACGGCCTCTTCTGATTCGGCGGTGAGTCCGGCATATTTACAGGCCGAAGCGTAGGTGGCCCACGCCATGAAGCTGTTCGGAGCCTGTTCCGTGGCCGTTTTAAGGGAGGCCACGGCGGCATCGAATTCTTTCAGCATCAACTGGCTGCTTCCAAGGCCGATCCAGGCGCCGGGAATGGTTCCGTGTCCCTGGATCAGGAGGGAGAAAATGGCTTTTGCTTCCGTCGGGCGGTTAAAGGCCAGATAGATTTTTCCGGAACCGATCAGCTCGGCCGGGTTGCCGTTGCGGCAGCTTCCGCCGAGTTCTGCATAGGCTGCGCGCGCTTTTTCCAGTTTAACCAGTCCGGCCTTCTGCAGTGCCTTATCGTTAATGAGGTCGGCAAGCTCTTCCGTGTCGCGCAGCAATACGGCCGTGGTTCCATCAAAATAAGCCAGTTTCCAGATCTGACGATTCAGCAGGGTGGCAACTCCCTGAGCCGCAGCGGGAGTCAGTGTGTTGATGATGAACGCTTCCGGGCGCTGGTTCAGCATCAGCTCATCATAGGCTTTGCGGTTCCCCAGCATGGTGTTGGAAAGGTTCATCAGGGTTTCTTTGTCATAGGTGCCTGAACGATAGTCGATGTAGCACTTGCGACCATAGTTGAAGGCCAGGTAACCCCCGTCGGCCGACAGGTTGATGGCTTTTTCCGGGAACGCCGGATGCGTCAGCAAGGCTTCGAGATCGTTCGGATACAGGTTTTCCTGAATGCCGAGTCCGAATTTAGACGCGCTTCCGGTTTTAACATAGGCCTTGTTTCCAATGATTGGAACAATCGAAGCAATCAGCAGGATAACCAGGACGGCACCTGTAACCGGAGCAAGTATTTTTGCGTTCTTTCCGAGAATCGACTCAAACGAGTGATTCAGGTATTCGCTGATGGAGGTGAGGCTGAGTACGATGAACGGGAAGGCCAGTACAGCAAACAGCATGGAGGTCTGCGGGGAGGTCCAAACCAGAAAGGCGCCGAAAATCGCCAGGGTGGTTAAAACGATCGGGAGTTTCTTTTTGAGTGTAATCAAGCCTGCGGCACCCATAATCATGACGAACAGGATGAGCGGTTTCAGGGGCGGAATCTGGAAATATTCGATGAACAGCGACGACCAGTAGACCGGAGCCGGCGATTGCAGGCTGGCCAGCACCTGTCCGTGCATCTTCAGGAAATAGGGGTTTGCCACGGTGGCAACCAGAAGGATTGCTGCCAGCAGACCCAGTGTGCCGGTGAGTGGTGTCTGGTTCTTTTTGCGTGAGCCGGGCCCCTTGCTGTTCTGCGCGGCCTGTACGGCTGCAAGTCCCACGATTATCGGACCATAGAGAAAGGAGCCATGCATATTGGTCCACAGGATCTGGAGCGGGATCAGGGTGGCAAAAAGGAGGGCTGGTTTTTTCTGCGTATCAAGCACGAACAGGAACAGGGCAATGAAGAGCATCATGGCCACCTGCGGGCCCACATCCAGGGTCTGGAAGATCAGGTGTCCGGCAATTAAGAGAGCAAATCCCTGGCTCAGTCCTTTGCCCCATTTGTTCGAAACCTGAATCAGCAGGCCGAATGCAGCCAGCAGGCCGATAATATTCAGGATGATCAGAAGCGGTGCGCCGCCGATGTTCCAGAACATGAAGGCCAGCTTGTCGTACAGCCAGGTGGTGTTAACAAAGGATTCACCTTCAATAAAAGAAATCGGTCCGTTGCTCTGCCCGAGTGCTAGATGGGTCCAGATTTCCGGGGTGCTGATCGTTCGCAAGCCGACGATGGCTAAAAAGACCAAACCAAGAACTACATAAATAATGGATCCACCCGATGGCTTCTTACTCATAACAACTCCCTTGTTAAACATGAAACAGGCTAAAGCGTTTCGGAATACTAATGCAAGTTACGTTTCCTTTAAAAATCAGAATAAATCCAATTGAGAAACATGAGCTTTTAACTTGTGAGGCCGCTTCTTTGCAATTTTCGGCTGCCCCGTCTCCCCGAATTCTCCCTCTTCGAGGTTGGTCAGAATATCCGTTGCCCGTTCAATTACCTCGGCGGGCAGGCCGGCCAGCCGGGCCACCTGAATTCCGTAACTCTTATCTGCGGCACCCGGAACAATTTTGCGCAGGAACGTAATTGTCTCGCCCTTTTCTTTCACCAACACGCTGAAATTCTGCACATTCGGCAGCATCAGCGCCAGATCCGTCAGCTCGTGATAATGGGTGGCAAACAGGGTTTTGGCTTTCATCTGCTCATTCTTGCAGAGGAATTCAGCCACCGACCACGCAATACTGATACCGTCAAATGTGCTGGTGCCGCGTCCGATTTCGTCCAGCACAATCAAACTTTTCGGTGTGGCGTTGTTCAGAATGTTGGCGGTTTCCTGCATCTCCACCATAAAGGTCGAACGCCCGCGGGCGAGGTCATCACTGGCGCCGACGCGGGTGAACACCCGATCCACGATGCCGATTTCCGCCTTGGCGGCGGGAACAAAGCAGCCCATGTGCGCCATAATGGTGATCAGCGCCACCTGGCGGATATAGGTGGATTTACCGGCCATGTTCGGGCCGGTGATAATAATCAGCTGATGCGTTTCGCGGTCCAGCCGCGTGTCATTCGGAACAAAGCGTTCCGCATCCGGCATCTGTTCCACCACTGCATGGCGGCCGTCATGGATGTCCAGTTGTCCCTCGTCGCCCATGGTCGGGCGGGTGTAGTTGTTTGAAAGAGCGCGTTCGGCAAAGGTCGCCAGCACATCCACCTGACCGATGGCCAGGGCGTTGTTCTGGATGGTTTCCAGATGCTCCACCACCTGACGGCGGACTTCCGTGAAAATTTCGTGTTCCAGCACCACCGAGCGTTCCTGCGCGCCGAGGATCTTGTTTTCGTATTCCTTCAGCTCCGGCGTAATATACCGCTCTGCATTCACCAGCGTCTGCTTGCGGATGTAATCTTCCGGCACCAGCGAGGCATTGGCCTTGCTCACTTCAATATAATAGCCGAATACCTTATTGTGGCGTACTTTGAGCGTTTTGATTCCGGTGCGCTCCATTTCCGATGCCTGGAAATCAGCCAGCCATTTGCGACCCTGCGAAGCCGCCTCGCGCAATTCGTCGAGCTCGTCATGGTAGTGCTCGCGGATCACGCCGCCATCTTTCAGGTTGAGCGGCGGCTCGTCCACAATGGCGGTATCAATCAGTGCCACCAGTTCCGGCAGGGAAACAATCGCTTCGCCCAGGGTTTCGAGCATCGTGCCTTTGCCGCTCAGCAACGCCTTGATCATCGGCATCTGCTGAAGCGAAACGCCCATGGCGCGCACATCGCGCGGATTGCCGGACGTGGATCCAATCCGGGAAATCAGGCGTTCCACGTCTTTAATTTCACCAAGCACATCGCGCAGCGAGCGGAGATAGGTCTGATTGTTCACCATCAGGTCCACCGCATCGTGGCGGGCATTGATCAGCTTTAAATCGTTCAGCGGGCGCAGCAGCCACTCCCGCAGCAGGCGGCCGCCCATGGCCGTTTTTGTGGAGTCCAAAACATTTAAAAGGGTGGCTTTATACGCCTGCCGATTGGAGTTGATCGGGGCGATCAGCTCCAGATTGGTGGCCGTCGTTTCGTCCAGCAGCATATAATCCGCCGGATTTTTTACACGAATGTTCCGAACATGGGAAAGGTCCCGGCGGAGCTCCGTCTTTAAATAATAAAGAACGGCACCGGCGGCACCGAGCGCCGAGGTCATGGACGTGCAACCGAAGCCTTCCAGCGAGTGCACATCAAAATGGCGCAACAGATAGTCATTCGCCGAGGCGGCCTCGAAGGTCCAGTCCTCACAGGCCGTCAGCAGGGTATTGGTGGCTTCCAGCGTCAGTTCCTTAAAATCAGGATCCTCGATCTGCTCCTCCGCCACAATGCATTCCGCAGGGGCATAACGCGAAAGGTTCGACTGCACGCTGAGGACCTCCTCCGACTCTTCAATCCAGAATTCTCCGGTTGAAAGGTCGAGCATGGCCATGCCGAAGCGGTTCTTCTCTTTATAGAGGCCCGCCAGAAAGTTGTTCTGATTTCCTTCCAGCACGACCTCATCCAGAATCGTACCCGGAGTGACAATACGGGTTACGGCGCGTTTCACACAGCCTTTGGCCGTGGCCGGATCTTCCACCTGCTCGCAAACCGCCACTTTCACGCCCGCTTTCACCAGGCGCTCCAGATAGCCTGCCGAAGCGTGGTAGGGAATGCCGCACATCGGCGTGTTGTGGCGCTTGGTCAGGGTGATGCCGAGAATGTCCGATGCCACCTTCGCATCGTCGAAAAACATTTCATAGAAATCGCCCAGACGGAAAAAGAGGATGGTATCTTCGGGCAGCTCGCGCCGGATCGACCGGTACTGCGCCATCATCGGTGTTTCTTTCTTCTCCGCCATACATCTCCCTGAAAATCAAAGAAGCCCAGTTTATCCAGACCTTGGAAGGTTTCAACCACGGAATGCACAGAAAGCGCCCTGCCTTTAACTAAACGCTAACAGGGTTTGCGTTTCGGGGATTAGATTCTTATCGTATAACTTTTCATGAAACGGGAGAACAGATGGCTAAGCCCGATAAGGCAGATCAGAAAGCGGCGTATGAACTGAAGGCCGTGATTGACGTTGGTTCCACCTCCATCCGTATGGTGGTGGCCGAAGTGCGGGATGGCGGAACGTTCCAGACATTGGATACGCTGAACCAGAGCGTGGCGCTGGGCAGCGATACGTTTACCCGCGGGCGGATTTCCCGCAGCACCATCAGCGATGCCGTTAAGGTGATCCGCAATTTCTCCAGCGTTTTGAAGGAATACGGCATCGATTCCGATAAAGATGTGCGGGCGGTGGCCACCAGCGCGGTGCGCGAGGCGCGCAACCGCGATGAATTTCTCGACCGCATTTATATGGCGACCGGCATCAACATTGAGGTGATTGAAGGAACGGAGGTCAATCGCCTGACCTTTCTGGCCATCCAACCGGTGCTGCAGGCCAATGCCGTGCTGCAGAAGGACCGTCTGCTGGTGGTGGAAGTGGGCGGAGGCAGTACCGAGCTGCTGGGGCTGGATCATTCGCGCGTCTCCTTTGCGCACACCTATCGGATGGGATCGTTCCGTTTGCGGGAAACGATGGATGAGCACGAAAGCTCGGAAGCCCGTCAGCACGAGGTGCTTCGCATGGAAATTGAAGCCGGTGTTCGGCAGTGCCGCGATGCGGTTCCGAAGGATGGGGTGAAACATTCGCTGCTGCTGATGGGCGGCGAGGCGCGTTTTGCGGCCCGAACCCTTTTAAAGGAGTGGGATGAGGTTTCTCCGGCGGAGGTCAAGGTCTCGGAATTATCGAAGCTGGCCGATCATATTCTGAAGATGGATATTGAAAAGGTGGTGCGCAAATATCATCTGACCTCCGAGGATGCCCATACCCTCGGTCCGGCGCTGAAGGCCTACGTTAAAATTGCCGAAACCTTTTTGATGAAGCGCGTCCGGATCTGCAGCGTGTCGTTGCGGGATGGTTTGCTGACGGAAGCGGCCACGGGCGCATCGTGGTCGGAAGATTTTGTTGAGCAGATTCTGCACTCGGTCCGTGAAGTAGGGCGGCGCTATCAGCAGGATCAGGCGCACGCGGATTGTGTCACCGATATTGCCCGAACCCTTTTCCGGGCATTGGAAACGGAGCATCGTCTGAACTACCGCTACGAGGTCATCCTGACGGTGGCGTCGCAACTCCACGATGTGGGCATGTTTATCGGAAGCAGCAGTCATCATAAACACGGACAGTATATTGTCCAGAACAGCGATATCTTCGGGCTGGGGGATGAGGACATCCAATTGGCCGCGCTGGTGGCGCGCTATCATCGTGGTGCATCACCCCGCCAGACGCATCCGGGCTACGACACCCTTTCGCGTGAAAAGCGGTTGGTGGTCAACAAGCTCTCGGCCATTCTCCGGGCGGCGGATGCATTCGACCGGTCCCACACTCAGGCGATCCGCGACGTGAAGGTCTTCCTTAAAGAGGATGAGGTCGTGGTGGAAGTTCCAAAGGCGGGAGATTTTTCGGCAGAGAAACGCGCCCTGGTTGGTAAAGGTAAATTATTTGAACAGGTTTACGGCCGCACCATGGTGCTGCGGGCCGGAAGAAGGCAGGGATAAACATGGCGGCAAAAAAACTGGAATCTCCATATTTTAACCGGGAACTAAGCTGGCTGGAATTCAATCAGCGCGTGCTGGAAGAGGCCAAAGATCCGAAAAATCCCATGCTGGAGCGCCTGAAGTTTCTGGCCATCACGGCTTCTAATCTGGACGAGTTTTTTATGGTTCGCGTGGGCGGACTGAACATTGCGCGCAAAGCCGGACGGCGCAAAAAGGATCCGGCGGGCCTCACTCCGCTGGCGCAGCTGCGCGAGATTTATGCACGCTCGAAAAGCATGATGACCGAGCTGCACGGCTGTTTTAAGGATGTCGTCTCGCCGGCCCTCGAACAAGGAGGAATCCGCCATGCAAAAATTGATGAGCTGACCTCCGAGCAGGAGTCGTTTCTGTTCGACCTCTTTAAGGAAGAGTTATTCCCGGTTGTTACGCCCATTGCGCTCAACCCTGAAAAGGCAATGCCCAATCTCCAGAACCTGGCTCTGCACATTCTGGTGCGGCTGCAGAAAAAAAGTTCCAAAGCCCGGAACAATCTCTATGCCGTGATGTCGCTCGACCGAGCCGGTTCCCGGATTATTCAGCTGCCGGCGGAAGAGGGGTTTGAATATGTGCTGCGCGAAGAGGTGCTCAAAAAATATGCTTCGGACTGGTTCACCGGCTACGAGGTCAAGGAATGCGCCCTGTTCCGGATCACCCGTAATGCCGACTTTGCCGTTGCGGAAAATGAGGCGCCCGACCTGCTGTCCGGCATGGAGGATGTGCTTGAAGAACGGAAAACCGGAGAATGCATCCGTTTGGAAGTGGAAGCGGGAATTACGAAAAGCCTGCTTAAATTTCTAAGTGAGCATGTTCCTGCATCGCCGGAAAATATCTATCCGATTGAAGGCGTGCTGAATATGAAGGACTTCATGTCGCTCGCATTTGTTGAAGGATTCGATGAACTCAAAATCGAGCCCTGGCCGCCGCAGGCATCGCCTTCTGTGGTCCCCAACGAACCGATGTTCGGCCAGATAGCGAAAAAGGATATCCTTTTCTATCATCCGTATGAGAGTTTCGATCCCGTCGTCCGCTTCATCGAGGAAGCCGCGGCCGACCCCGACACGATGGCCATGAAAATGGTGCTGTACCGTACCAGCTCCGACAGTGCCATCATCTCCGCCCTCAAGCGGGCCGCCGGCAACGGCGTCAACGTGACGGTGCTGATGGAGTTGAAGGCGCGGTTCGACGAAGCCCGCAATATTGGCTGGGCGCGCGATCTGGAACAGTGCGGTGTGCAGGTAATCTATGGCGTGAAGGGCTATAAGACCCACGCAAAAATCTGCATGGCGGTTCGACGAGAACCGGCCGGCGTGGTGCGCTACTGCCATTTCGGAACGGGCAACTATAACGAATCAACGGCGAAGCTCTACGGCGACATCAGTTATCTGACGTGCAATCCGGAGCTTGGAAACGATGCATCCGGATTCTTCAATGCGCTCTGCGGTTATGCACAGCCGCGCGACTTCAACCTGATCAGCATGGCTCCGATCAGCATGCGGGATAAACTGCTCGAACTGATCGATTATGAAATTGCGCGCGCGGAAAAAGGCAAGAAGGCAATGGTTACTGCAAAAGTCAATTCGCTGGTGGATGTTGCACTTTCGGAAAAACTGTACGAGGCGGCGAAAGCCGGCGTGAAAATTCATCTGAATATCCGGGGCATCTGCTGCCTGAAGCCTACCGCTAATATTGAGATCACGAGCATCATCGACCGCTACCTCGAGCACGCCCGTATCATCTGTTTTTATCATGGCGGCAAATCGCGCGTCTACATTGCCAGTGCCGACTGGATGCCGCGTAATCTGGACAAACGCCTGGAACTGATGGTGCCGGTGGAGGATAAGGACTGCCGGGATCGCCTGATTCAGATGCTGAACGTTCATGTGGCCGATAACCGGAACAGCTGGCTGCTGAAACCCAATGGCACATACGACCGGGTTGCAAAACAAAGCGGCAAAAAGATCCGGAGCCAGGAAGTGCTCTATCAACAGGCGTGCGCGGCCATCGAGAATGCCGAAAAGAGCCGGCGTACCCGCTTCGAGCCGCATCGCCCGGAATCGCAGACTCAGTAATTGCGTACGTTTTATCCGTAATAATGGCGGGTCATGTTTTCCAATGTTTGGACTAGCACGGGGAAGGGGTTGCGACTACAAAAGATCCAGGAATTCCCCCGGGGCTGTAAAGTTCCAATGATTGGAAGGACACGTTATGGGCTGTAAAAAAGATAATCCAACGAAGAAAAAAGACGGCAGGTTTGAGTGCAAAAAGTGCGGCGCCGTGGTCAAAAAGAAAGACAAGGTGTGCAAGCCGAAGAAACTCAAGGAATGATTTCCAACTCCTGGAAAATTTCCTTTTTTCGACAAAAATTACCGGATTACTTTCAATCCGCACATTTATGTAGCGTTTGGGAGGTGGGCAACAGGACCGATCTGTTGCCCTTTTGTTTTGTTTTCGAACCCGCTTTGGTTTTATATACGCCGCTTTTCGAGGAAAAATTATGCAATCTATTGAAGAACGAATTCAGGAACTGAAGCGTGAACGCGGTGCCATCATCATCGCCCACAACTATCAACCCGACGAAGTGCAGGCCATTGCCGACTTCACCGGCGACTCGCTGGAGCTCAGCCGTAAGGCGGCGGAGCTGGATGAAGAGGTGATCGTATTCTGCGGGGTCCACTTTATGGCTGAAACCGCAGCGATTCTGAGCCCGGAAAAACAGATTCTTCTGCCCGATCAATTCGCCGGCTGCCCGATGGCGGATATGATTACGGCCGAAGCACTTCAGGCTAAAAAGGCGGAGCATCCCGGTGCCGTGGTGATTGCCTATGTGAACACGTCGGCCGCCGTTAAGGCGGAGTGCGATCTGTGTGTTACTTCATCGAATGCCATGAAGGTGGTTTCTTCGGTTCCGGCGGACAAAGAAATCATCTTTGTGCCCGATACGCATCTGGGCCATTACATACAGGAAGAGCTCGGACGCGAAATGATTATCTGGGACGGCTACTGTCCGACCCACTCGCGAATCCGCGATGTGGATATCAAGCGCGAGCTTGCAGACCACCCGAATGCTAAAGTCATGGCGCACCCGGAATGCCCGTTGGCAATTCGCGACTTGGCAGACTATCTGCTTTCCACCGGCCAAATGTGTACGCATGCCAAAGAGTCGGATGAACAGGAATTTATTATCGCCACCGAGATGGGGCTTCTTTACCGGCTTCGGAACGAAAATCCGGAGAAGAAGTTCTATTCCGTCAGCGATCGTGCGCTCTGCCCGAACATGAAAAAGATCGACGTGGAAAAAGTGCTTTGGGCGCTCGAGGATATGCAGCACCGTATCACCGTGCCTGAAGAAACTGCCAAAAAGGCCCGCCGCTCGATCGAGGCGATGCTGGAGTTGAGTTAGTTTTTTTACAGAAGGCCGCAAAGAACGCGAAGAAAACAATATGCCGGCCTGAGTGGTCTTTGCGCTCTTTAGCGAAGCGGGTGTTATAAAACAGGTAGGATTTGGTTATGTGGGAATATACAGATAAGGTAAACGATCACTTTAGAAACCCGCGCAACGTCGGCGCGGTGGAAAACCCGGATGGCGACGGTCTGGCCGGTTCATTGGCCTGCGGCGATGCGTTACGACTGACCTTCAAGCTGGGCGACGACAAAAAGATCTGTGAAGCCAAATTCCAGACGTTCGGTTGTGCCAGTGCTATTGCCTCGTCCTCGGCGCTGACGGAAATGCTGATCGGAAAAACGGTTGAAGAAGCGGAAGAGATCACGAATAAAGAAATTATCGAATATCTGGGCGATCTCCCCAAACAGAAGGTTCACTGTTCCGTGATGGGACGTGAAGCGCTCGAAGCTGCCATATACAACTACCGCACCGGCAAGACGCTCGATAAAAAAATCGACGGCGAAGTCATCTGCCATTGTTTCGGGGCCACCGATAAAGAGATCGAAAAGATTACCCGAGAGCAGAACCTGACTTCAGCCGAAGAGGTCACCGATGCCTGCAAAGCCGGCGGCGGATGCGGTCAGTGCATTCCGGAGATTGAAGAAATCATCAACCGGGTGATTGGAGAAGAGCAGGCGAAGGAAGAAAAACCCAAACTGACCCAGTTGCAGAAAATCAAGCTGATCGAAGAAACCATCGATCGTCAGGTGCGTCCGATTCTGCGGCGCGACGGCGGCGACCTTGAACTCCACGATGTGGATGGCAATCAGGTCTATGTTAAGTTTGTCGGTGCATGCGTCAGCTGTCCGGTCTCATCGGTCACCCTGAAAGATGTAGTTGAAACACAACTCCGCGAAGCCATCTCCGACGATATTGTTGTGGAGGCCATTTAAGAGGGGATAGTTTCACAGAAGAACGCAAAGCTCGCGAAGAAGGACGGAAATGCATTCATTGTACGAAAAGGCTAATGCTCTGAGCTATAAGGTTATTGGTGCGGCCATTGAGGTGCACAAGACCATGGGAAGCGGCCTTTACGAAGCGATCTATGAAAAGTGTCTGATGCGGGAACTGGAACTACAGGGAATACAGGCAAAAAACCAACGGATTGTTCCCGTCGCATATAAAGGCTTTGAATTCGAAGAACCTCTGCGGTTGGATGTAATTGCTGAAGACTGCCTGATTCTTGAACTGAAATCTGTTGAAACCGTTATGCCCGCCCATAAAGCAAAGTTGCTGGCGTATATGAAGCTGTTGGATATTCCTCTAGGTCTGGTCATTAACTTTCATGAACCCATTTTAAAAAATGGAATATCACGCATGATTTTACCCGGAGCGGATAAATAGAATGCCTTCGCGTTCTTTGCGACCTTCTGTTAAATAATTCTAAGGATTGGAAATGAAAAGTTCAGTTTATGTAGACAACAATGCGACGACTGCCGTTGCTCCGGAAGTGACAGAAGCGATTCTGCCGTATTTTACGGAGCACTGGGGCAATCCTTCCAGTATGCACAACTTTGGCGGCAGTGTTAAACGGGCCGTCGATGCGGCCCGCGAAAAGGTAGCCGCGCTGATCGGTGCCGAACATCCGAATGAAATTATTTTCACCAGTTGCGGCTCGGAATCAGACAATATGGCGATTCGCGGAGCGGTGGATGCGATGGGCGGACATCCGCACCTCATTACCACCCGCGTTGAGCACGCCGCTGTGCTCGGCCCATGCCATTACCTCGAAGACAAAGGCTACCGCCTGACCACGCTGGAGGTGGATGAAAAAGGCAACCTGGATCTGGATGTCGTTCGCGAAAAATCCATATCCGGTAAAAAGACCGTCGCCTCCATCATGTGGGCCAACAATGAAACCGGCGTTATCTTTCCGATTCCGGAGATTGGAAGCATTGTGAAAGAGGGCGGCGGAATATTCCATACAGACGCCGTCCAGATTGCCGGAAAACTTCCAATTGCTGTAAAAGACATCCCGATCGATGCACTTTCCATATCCGGTCATAAGCTGCATGCTCCGAAAGGGATCGGCGCCCTCTATGTTCGCCGTGGCACCAAGATTACACCGCACATTATGGGCGGGCATCAGGAGCGCGGTCGTCGCGCCGGTACCGAAAATGTTCCCTACATCGTCGGGCTGGGCAAAGCCTGTGAACTGGCTATGGAGCGGATGGAAAAAGATGCCGATCATGAGCGTAAATTGCGTGATCGTCTGGAAGCCGGCATCATGGCCTCCTGCAAAGGGGCACGTATTAACGGCGACCGGAATAACCGCCTGCCCAATACGACCAATATCAGCTTTGAATATGTTGAAGGCGAAGCCATTCTGCTGATGCTCGACGATGTCGGCATTTGTGCCTCCACGGGATCCGCCTGTGCCTCCGGCTCACTGGAGCCTTCGCATGTGCTGCGCGCCATGGATGTTCCGCGCTCCTGCCTGCACGGTTCCATCCGTTTTAGTCTCAGCCGTTATAATACGGATGAAGACGTGGACGAGGTTCTGGAAAAACTGCCGGTCATCATCAAACGTCTGCGCGAGCTTTCGCCTTTTGCGAACGACTGAGATTCTAATCTAGCCGAGCCTGTTTCTCACCGCCCTGTGCAGGTGAAAGATATTCTTAAAACCTGCCAGTTTTAATGTTTGCTCCGAACCGCGTTGGTGGATGGTTAGTGTGAGCAGTGATTGAGAAGTGAGTTCGAGCCGCGTGTCGCTAATATTTGCAAACTCGATCTCGCGATGCTGTAAAATGGAACGAATGGAAATGCGGGAAGGCTCCACGCTCACCTTGGCTGGATCGAAGAGAAACGCCTTGAGCGCAGGAAGCGTGAACAGAAGCAGGGCCATGCCCCAGTAGTGTCCCTGCAGGCAGGCCCATGCCGCAAAGCTTCCGAAAAACAGAACGGTGAACAGGTGAACCGCATAAAATGAGGTGTGTTTTTCATAGGCAAGAGGGTCTTGTGTGTTTTCCGGATAGGGCAGGTTTCGTTCCAGAAGGTTCAGCAGGTTAGGCATGTTGCCGAATTGATACTCGGCGCGTATCGTCCGCCCATCCGCGGAGCGTAGTTTCAGGCATTGCCCCTGCATGAAATCCTCGACCATCACGATTTCATCCCAGCCCATCATAACGTCCAGAGCGTGATCGGAGTGCCCCACGACACCGTCGGCGGTGACTTCCACGTAATCATTGCGCTTTCGCCATATTAAAAATATGAGCGGGGCAAAAGTCGCATGGATCACCGCACACACGATCCATACCCATCGTGGCGTTGGATCCTCGGAGAGCGACGGGTAGAAATAAAGCACGACACTACCCAGGGCGCATAGCGCAAAGAAAACGCACCCGAATGCAAAGAAACCTTTCATGAAACGCGGCAGGCCGAACGTTTCGGAAACAGGCTCGGAGTTCGGTGACATGAATCAGACCTTTTTACGATGATCAATCACGCGTTGGGCTTTTCCGATAAAGCGTTCGAGAGAGTTCGGCGAAACGAGCTCAATGTTCATGCGCAGTCCTGTGATGGTCTGTATGGCGCGGTTGATCCGGTCTTTCAGTTCCTGCATCTCTTTCATGCTGGAACTGAACGACTCTTCGGTCATCTCGACTTTCACGGTAACAATATCTTTTCGGTCTGGGCGGTCGACTTCGATCTGGTAGTGAGGTGCCGTTCCTTCAACGCGCAATAGAGCCTGTTCAACCTGCGACGGATAAACGTTTACGCCTTTGATGATCAGCATATCATCGCTGCGGCCGGTCACACGGCTCATCCGGATGTGGGTCCGCCCGCAGGCGCAGGGCTCCGGGTTCAGCGAAGCAATGTCGCGTGTGCGATAGCGGATAATCGGCATGGCTTCTTTGCTGAGCGAGGTAAAGACCAGTTCGCCTTCTTCTCCGGGGGCAACGGGCTCCAGCGTATCCGGATTGATGCATTCAACAATAAATGCATCTTCTGCAATGTGCATACCGTCGCGTGCGGCGCATTCGCCGCTGACGCCCGGGCCGATGACTTCGCTGAGACCATAGTTGTTAAAACAGAGGATGCCCATTTCATCTTCGATGCGGGTACGCATATCTTCGGTCCACGGTTCTCCGCCGAAGTGGGCATATTTCAGGTTCAGTGCATTTCGCGGAATGTCGTTCTGAATGATGAATTCAGAAATGTTCAGGGCATAGCTCGGCGTGCAGACCAGCGCATCCACCTGCATGTCCATCATCAGCATCAACTGTTTCGGAGTATTGCCGGCCGCCGCCGGAATAATGGATGCGCCGACACGTTCCACGCCGTAGTGCAGTCCGAATCCGCCGGTAAACAATCCATAGCCGAAAGCAATCTGAACACTGTGTGCCGGCAGCAGCCCGCCGCCGGTCAGAAAACGGGCACACAGGTTCGACCACATTTTAAGATCATTGTGTGTGTAGGCCACCATCGTCGGCTGGCCGGTGGTGCCCGATGAACCGTGGTAGCGGGCAACGTCCTTTTTTCCCACTGCCAGCATGCCCAACGGGTACTCTCCGCGCAGGTCGGCTTTGGTGGTGAAGGGGAGTCGTTGCAGATCATCCAATGTCTGGATCTTTTCGGCTGCAAGTCCGGCCTCGGCGAACTTCTTTTGGTAGAACGGGACCTCCTGCACCTGCTCTACCGTTTTCCGAAGTTTGGAACTTTGCAACGCAGCCAAGTCTGACCGGGGCAGGGATTCTTCCTTGTCCCAAATTCGGTTTTCAACAACGAATTTGCTCATCTAGTCATCCGCGCGGTTAAAAAGGGCAACGCTGTCGAGCACTTTAAAGCCGGCTGTCTGGAGCGCATCCACTGCTTTATCCATATCATCAAAGCGAAATAACAGGACCGCATTTTCGCCACTTTTGATGGTGAAGGCATACATGTATTCCACGCTGATGCCGGCCGCTTCTTCCACCTGTAGCACATTGCGCAGGCCACCGGGTTCGTCGTTTACTTCAACCGCAATCACTTCCGTAATTTTGGCCACGAACCCCTTTTCTTCAAGAACGGCTTTCGCTGCTTCGCAGTCGCTGACGATAAGGCGGAGAATACCGAACTGCTCGGTGTCGGCCAGTGAGATGGTGATCATGTTGATCCCGCTGTCGGCCAGCAGGGCACAAAGCTCGCGAAGACGACCGGGCTTGTTCTCTAAAAATACAGACAGTTGTTTGAGTTTCATTGTATTGGCTCCTGAGGTTTTAACCACGAAGGCACGAAGTCCTCGAAGGGAGGCCCTTGGTGTTCTTTGTGCCTTTGTGTTGAATTACTTGTTCCGATTGTCGATGACTCGTTTGGCTTTACCCATGGACCGTTCAATCGTGTTGGGTTCCACCAGTTTCAGTTTCACACGAATGCCGAGGATATGGGCAATGGCATCGGAGAGCTGTTTATGTACGGCTTCCACGCCCCGGATCGTATCGGTAAACACATCGGCGGTGACTTCCACCTGAACTTCCATCTGGTCCATGCCGCCATCGCGTGTTAGAACAATCTGGTAATGCGGCAGCGTTTCTTCCACTTTCAGCAGGGCGGCTTCGACCTGCGACGGGAAGACGTTTACGCCGCGGATGATAAACATGTCGTCCGAGCGGCGGGCAATGCGGTTGATGCGGCGGATGGTCCGGCCGCATCCGCATTTTTCGGTGATCACGCTGGTAATGTCATGCGTGCGGTAGCGCATTACCGGCATCGCCTTTTTGCTTAGGGTGGTGATGATCAGTTCGCCTTCTTCACCATCGGGCATCGGTTCATCGGTTACCGGATCCACGATCTCAATCATGAAGTGGTCTTCAAAAATATGCAGCCCGTGCTGCTCTTCACAGGCCATGCCGACACCGGGGCCTATGATTTCGGAGAGACCATAAATGTCGAGCGCTTTGATGCCGGTTTTTCCTTCAATATATTCGCGCATTTCATCCGACCAGGGCTCGGCGCCGAAAATGCCGGCCCGCAGTGGAAGATCTTCCCATTTGATGCCCATTTCTTCGGCATACTCGATCAGGTGGAGGAAATAACTGGGCGTGGCGCAGATGGCGGTGGTGCCGAAATCGCGCATCACCATAATCTGGCGTTCGGAGTTTCCTCCGGAGATTGGAATCACCGTGGCGCCCAGCGCTTCCGCGCCGTAGTGTGCACCAAGACCACCCGTGAAAAGGCCGTAGCCGTAGGCATTCTGGATGATGTCGCCACTGTGGAGTCCGGCACAGGCAAACGAGCGGACCATGACTTCTTTCCACACTTCAATATCTTCGTCGGTATAGGCCACAACAATCGGCTTGCCGGTGGTGCCGGAGGATGCGTGAAGACGAACGACTTCGTTCATGGGAACGCAGAAGAGGCCGTAGGGGTAGGTGTCGCGAAGATCACTTTTCTGCGTGAAGGGCAGTTTCCGGACATCTTCCAGACATTGGATATCTTCCGGCTTTACTCCGTTGGCATCCATACGCTCCCGGAACAACGTCTGGTTTTCGTAAGCATGTTTGGTTATGGCCCGAAGGCGTTGAAGCTGAAGCGTGCGAAGTTGCTCTTCGCGCATATAGTCCGGGGCTGAGGACGGGTGGACCAGGCTTTCCCGGTCATTCCATTGTGCGTGCATGGCTGTACCTTTCACTAAAGTTAACGAACCGAAAACAATTACTAAAGATAGGGATTTATAGCAAGGTATTGAGCGTGGCAAATCAAAAGAATTGCGCACTTGTTAATGCCCGGTAAGGTGATCAGCAGCTCCGTCTATTCTTCGTGGCCTTTAAAAAAAGAACAGGGCGAGGAGTTTATCCTCGCCCGTACAGTAAAACGATCAGTTGAAACCGGGGTCAGTCCTGATGCGAGATCGCCTGCGCCGGACAGTTTTCTTCGGCTTTCAGCGCGCTCGCCTGGAATTCTTCTGTCACCGGATCCATTTTTACTTCGGAATACCCGTCCGGGAATTCAAAGACTTCCGGGGCAATGCCGTTACAGGCCTCACAGCCGACACACAGATCCTTATCTACACTGAATTTCATCTTATTCTCCTTCGATGGTTAGATTATCAAACTGGTATTTCCCTGCGGATTTAACTCAGGATAGAGGATTCAAAAGAAAAAGGTCAACCTTCTCAATGGAAATTACCTACACTCCATAAGTGGTTGAAACGTCGACCGAAAACAGGTTTAATGCGCTCTTATTTTCTTTGAGGAAATTTATGTTCAGTCATACCTGCCAACTTAGAGTGCGTTACAGCGAATCGGACCAAATGGGGACGTTCTACAACTCACGCCTGCTGGAATGGATGGAAGTGGGGCGCTCGGAACTGACCCGCGCGGCCGGCAAATCGTATGCGGAATGGGAAGGTGCTGGCGTGATGGCCCCGATTGTTGAGGCGAACCTGAAGTTTAAAGGTCGCGCCGGTTACGACGACCTGCTGAACCTGGAAACCTGTTGCGAACGAGAAGGGCGCGCCCGGTTAAAATTTAATACGGTCATAACGATGGCCGAAACGGGACAGCCGGTGGCGGAAGGATTTACCATCCATGCGCTGACCAGCCCCGAAGGAAGACCGATCCGGATACCGGGTTGGATTGAAGATTTACTAAATGGAGAGAAACATGAGCAGTGAACGTAAACTGATGAGCGGCAACGAAGCCGTTGCACTGGGAGCCAAACACGCCGGCTGTGCGCTGGGCGTTGGATATCCCGGAACACCATCTACTGAGATTCTGGAAAACTATTCAAAACTGGAAGATTGCAAGGCTCAGTGGTCGCCCAATGAAAAAGTGGCGCTTGAAGTCGGCATCGGCGTGGCCTTTGCCGGCACCCGCACCCTCGTTACCATGAAACACGTTGGTGTGAATGTCGCCGCCGACCCGTTGTTTACTGTGGCCTACACCGGCGTGACCGGCGGTATGGTGCTGGCGGTGGCCGATGATCCGGGCATGGCTTCTTCCCAGAACGAACAGGATTCCCGCAACTATGCCCGGGCAGCCGGTGTTCCCATGCTCGAACCGGCCGACTCGCAGGAAGCCTATGAAATGACCAAGCTGGCGTTCGAAATTTCCGAACGTTGGAACCAGCCGGTCATCCTGCGTCTCTGCACACGGGTTTGCCATTCCAAGACCATTGTTGTTCCGTCGGATTCGAAAGACGTTCCTCCGGCCAACTATGTGCGCGACATTAAAGAACGCGTCATGATTCCGGCCTACGCCCGCCCGGCCCACAAAAAACTCCGCGCCAAACTGGCCGATATGGAAAACTGGAACTGCACCGAAGGCCCGAATCCA
This sequence comes from Pontiellaceae bacterium B12227, assembly GCA_029432775.1. GTDB lineage: Bacteria > Verrucomicrobiota > Kiritimatiellia > Kiritimatiellales > Pontiellaceae > Pontiella. Next base: position 37,061 of record JAROAZ010000011.1, read on the forward strand.
ATCATTGGAAACGGCTCCAGGCTCGGCATCATTGCCAATGGCGTTGCCGCATTGCACGCCCAGGAAGCCGCACCGGATGCGAAAGTGCTGAAACTCGGCATGGTGTATCCGCTGCCGATGAAAGCCATTCTGGAATTCATTGATTCTGTGGACGACTGTCTGATTGTGGAAGAAGGTGACCCCTTCATTCAAACCGAAGTACAGGCCGCCGGCGGCAAGGTTCGTCCGCGCATGGAACGCTATCGTTATGGCGAGCTGAATGTGCCGCGTGTTAAGCGCATTGTGGATGGCGACGATTCCGAAGAAGCGGCTCCGCCGCGCGGTAAGCCACCGCAACTGTGCGACGGCTGCCCGCATCGCGCCAGTTTCCAGCTGCTGAAAAATATCGGTTGCACCATCACAGGCGACATCGGTTGCTACACGTTGAGTGTGCTGCCGCCGTTCGAAACCATGGACACGTGCATCTGCATGGGCGGTTCCATCGGCATCGGTCTCGGCATGCGCCATGTACTGCCGGAGGATCAGGCGCGCAAAGTGGTCAGTGTCATCGGCGATGGAACCTTCATGCACAGCGGCCTGACCGGGGTGGCGGAAATGGTTTATAACCGCCCGAAGTATGGCCACGTGATTGTGATTCTCGACAACGGCACCACGGCCATGACCGGTTTGCAGGAACACCCGGGCACGGGTAAATCCCTGACCCATATCCCGACCGGAAAGACCGTGTCGCTCGAAACAACCTGCGAAGCCATGGGTGTTGATAACGTGGTGATTCTTGATCCGTCCCGTGAAACCGAAGCCTTCGAACAGGCGGTCAAAGATGCCATGGCATCCGACGACCTGACCGTCATCATTGCGCGCCGCCCCTGCATCCTTGCAGTGGTTCGCGACGCAAAATTCGAACGGGGTGAAACGGTTCGCTAGGGCGAACCTCAATCTCTAAATCCCAATCCCTAAATCCTGAACAAATTCAAATTGGTAAGGGTTCAATGGTCGAAAAGTTTGAGATTCGGTTTTTCAGATTGGGATTTGTTTAGGTTTTAGAAATTAGATATTAGGATTTAAATCCTGAAAGGATTAAAAATGAGTGAAGTAACAAATGTAAAATTTGCCGGACTCGGCGGGCAGGGGATCCTGACCTGCACGGACATTCTCGGTCGGGTGGTATTTGATCTGGGCAACGATGTGAAAAAGGCCGAAGTACACGGCATGAGCCAGCGCGGCGGTTCAATTACCTCCGATCTGCGGTTCGGTGAAAAGGTGCTGAGTCCAATGATCTCCGCCGGGCAGGCGGATTATCTGATCGTGCTGGGCGAAGACCAGATTGAGCCGAACCAGCATTTCCTGAAAGACGGTGGAATACTCGTTAAGCCATCCGACTTTGATGCAGGAAAGCTCACCAACAAGCGAACGCTGAATGTGGCCCTGCTCGGCGCACTGAGCAAGCACATGGACTTTTCGGTGGAGCAGTGGATGGGCGCGATTCGCGGCCAGTTCCCGGAACGTTTGCTTGAAGTGAACGAAAAAGCTTTTATGACCGGGCGCGGAGAATTAGCCGAGTAACCGATAATTGGTCGAAAGTCTAAAGGTCGAAAGTTCAAGGTCTGCTTGACTTTCGACCTTTGACATTGAGACCTTCGACCTGTTGTTAAACCGGAGGGCTTAAAGATGAGTGCTGAAAATATTAAGAAACTGATTCGTGAAAACGATAACCTGGGGAATCACCTTGGCGTGAAATTAACCACGGTGAGCGAAGGCCGGGCATGGGCTGAACTGAAGATTGAAAAGTGCCATCTGAATGCCGCCGGAGTCTGCCACGGAGCCTCCATTTTTGCGCTGGCGGATATTGCGCTGGCCGCAGCATCCAATTCGTATGGGAAAGTGGCTCTGCTGACCAACGGGAATATTCAGGTGTTTCATGCCACGCAGGTGGGCGACACTTTAACCGCTAAAGCTAAAGAAATATCGGCCAGCCGGAAGCTGGCGCACTATCGGATTAAGGTAACCAATGCCGCAGACGAACAGGTTGCGGTGTATAACGCGACTGTTTATAAGACGAGCACACCGCTTCCGAATTCGGACTAGTTCCGGTCATTGGAATTTTCCAATGCCTGGAAAATAAAAAAAGCGCGCCCCTTTCGGAGTGCGCTTTTTTGGTTTCCAATGATTGGAAATCAGAACTGGTAGCTGAGTTCTGCACGGAGGAACCAGGCCGTTTTGTCCTGCTGATCCTCGGTGTAGTAATCGCCCGGTTGAAGCATTTCCGCCAGGAAATGCCCGAATAGTTTATCTTTGTCGGACAGCATTTTTTCACGGATGGTGAACTTGTTCCACCAGGTGAACAGCAGGCCGCGCTCGTTGCCGCCGCCCGGGCCGTTTTCTTCCGGCGCATACATGTAGCCCAGCAACAGGTTCGATTGCAGTTTTTTCATCGGGCTGAGGGAGATGTCGATGTGCGGCATGCTCACGTTGGACCAGCGGCCAACCCCGCCGTCGGCCGGGGTATAGGAATAGACGTAGAGCTCAGAATACTGAGGCCAGCGCGAGAAGAGCGGATTCCATTCCAGCGACAGGTGGTACCAGCCCAGACCGATTTTCGCTTTTTCGGTGATGTTCCAGTTTGCGAGCGCGTCGACCATGAAGGCCGTGTCTTCTCCGTCCGACTGATAGGCATATTCGAGATTGCCGTCGAGGTGGTCGTTCAGTTTGGGCATCAGGCGACCGCCGATGGTGTTTACGTTTTCGAAGTCAGTCGTGCTGTCTTCTTTGGTTTTGAGGAGCCAGTACGCTTCCCACGGCATCTTTTTGTTGCTGTTGTTTTTAATGTATAACCCTCCGCCGGCTTCAGCGCCGTCATAGGTCGGATCGGTGTTCCAGATGAGGTTGCGGTTCTGGGTGTGCAGTGCCAGTTCATTTTCCGCCTGCGTGTACATGGCAAATAAATCAATCGTGGTGTCTTCAATGCCGGTGTAGGTTAATTTGGCGGCGTCGAAATAGATGGTACGCGATCCATCCATCGGTGTGCCATCGAGAATCAGCTTTCCGGTACCGTAGATCATGTCCTGCCGGCCGATACGCAAATCGAAGAGGTCATGCGAGTAGTGCATGAACAGGTTGTCGACCACCGTTTCATCGAAGGCACTCCAGTTGTCGGCCCGGTCGCCGGTCTGCTGTGTGCGGAATTCATTCACCACACGCCCCCGGAAATACAGGTTGTCGGTGGGATGCAGCTCGGCCCAGAGGCGGGTGCGATAGCGCTGGAAGCTGCTTTCCTGATAATTAGCCCCAACGGAGGTTGGTACATTATTCATATAGACGGTACGCAGGCGGAAATCGCCGCCCCATTTAACCTGATCCGCCTTCTTTTCTGTTGTAGTGGCTTCTTCGGCAGCAAACGATGCTCCGCACGAAATTGCAGCCATAGTCATTATGATGTATTTCAGTTTCATTGCTTCCCCTAGGTTATTTGGTTCCCATGCACTTGTCTAAATGGTCTGACGTCATTTTCTTTGTGAAGAGCGATACGACGATCGTTACAATAATCGCGATCGGAAGTCCGATGATCAGCGGGTCGACAAAGGCCCAGACGATGGGGCCGGTTTTGGCAAAAACCTCTTTCCCGTCCACCAGCGAGATGGCCAGTGAGCGGGTGCCGAAAAACTTATTGCAGAGCAGCAGGGCGGTCGCGGCTTTCTGTTCCACAAAACAGATCCAGAACATACTGGAAAGCGATCCGCTCAGCAGGCCGGCGATGGCTCCCACCTTGGTAATACCGCGACTCCAGAGCGCGCCGACATACATGGGAAGGAACGCGCAGGCGCAGAGGCCGAAGAAGATGGCGGTGCCGCGCGCTACGATGGCGGTACCGGTTTTTCCGAACTTCAGTTCCATGATGTAGCTGAGATAGACTGAAATCAGGATGCCACCGAGTACCCCGATCCGGGTGGCGAGGATTCCGCTACCGCCTTTTTTCTTTCCCATCGATTCTTCCACGAGGTCACGTCCAAGGGAGGTGCCCATTACATGGAACTGACTGCTCAGCGTGCTCATGGCCGCGGAGATCAGGGTGAGCATAAACAGAATGCTGAACCATTCCGGCATGGCGCTCTGAAGATACATCGGAATGATGGCTTCGACATCGCCTTTGGCCGCAACGATGGAAACCTTACCCAGCGTTTCCTGGAAATGAACGTTCGAGAGGGCGCCGACAATGAAGGCCACGCCGGTCATCATCATAATAAAGACACCGCCGATCGGGATGGCGCGGTTGAGTTCCTTGCCGCTTTTAACGGTCATGTAGCGCACGGCCAGCTGAGGCTGCGCCAGTACGCCGATGCCGACGCCCATAATAATGGTACTGACCAGCGTCCAGGATAACGGAGACCCGAACTTGGGCATCGAGGTCCAGCCCTGATGACCGCCGGCCAACAGTTTTTCCGGAACCAGTGCCGTCATATCGGTCAGGCTTTGGTGTGCCGCGGAAACGCCGCCCATTTTAGTATAGGTCAGGATGAGCAGAGCGAGCATGCCGAACAGCATGATGGTGCCCTGCAGTGCATCCGTATACATGACGCCTTTAATGCCGCCTGCAATCACGTAGATGGCAATAATAACGGAGAACATCAGCAGGGCCGCATTGTAGTCGATGCCGAGCTGAGACGAGATATATTTCACCGCCCCGGTTAAAACGGCCGACGCATAAAGCGGGATGAACATGAAAATGATGACGGCTGACGCGCCCTGAATAAATTTTGACTGGAACCGTCTGCCCAGCAGTTCCGGAAAGGTGTGTGCATCAAGCCGCAGACCCATCCGCCGGGTTCGGCCGCCGAAGATCCAGAAGGCAATAAAGATACCGATCAGGATATTCATGACAGTAAGCCATAACAGGCCCATTCCGAACACGCCGGCGGCTCCGCCGAAACCGACGATGGCGGAGGTGCTGATAAAGGTGGCTCCGTAGGACATGGCCATGACGTACGGGTGAACGGATCGTCCTCCCAGCATGTAGTCGGTGGCTGACTTGGTGGATTTAAAGCCCCGGAACCCGAGGTAGGCGATTACGCATAGATATGCGACGACAATGATAATCATCCAAATAGACATGTTTCCCCCTTAAAGCTCTTCTTCGACACGGTCTTCTTCTTCGGCCCACTGACGAATTTCTTCCTCAGGCTCCTCGACGGTGTCGTCGACATTCCACTTCAGTGCGCCCCATACGAGGCACAGCAGTGCACTCACAATACAGAGCAGGTAGGCGAGAACCACCCATCCATCTTCAATCCCCAACATAAAGCCCCCATGTGTTAATCCATTTTTAGGTAATGGAGAATATACTTAATAATAATGCTTACAACCAGTCGGTATATTAAAAAATATTTTCAAAACCCTCATAATGTTTATCAGGGTTTCAGTGTTGTTGTGTTCTGGGTTGAGATTTTCCCATGCAAAGGTCCAAATGTTCTTCGGGCAGTTTTTCAGTGAATTTCGAAACCAGCACGGTGGCAAGAATGGAAATGGGAAGCCCGATTAAGATGGGATCAACAAAGGCCCATATGATGGGGCCGCTATGGACGAAGATCTCTTTTCCGTCGACCAGCTGGATGGCCAGCGAGCGGGTTCCGAAAAACCTGTTGCAGAGCAGCAGGGCGGTTGAGGCTTTTTCCTGAACGAAGATCATCCACAACAGACTGGAGCACGCTCCGCCGAGCAGTCCGGATATGGCGCCCGCCTTGGTGACGCGACGGTTCCAAAGTCCGGCAACATACATTGGAAGAAAGGCGCAGGCACACAGGCCGAAGAAAATGGCGGTTCCGCGTGCCACAATGGAGGTGCCGGTTTTTCCGAACTTTTCCTCAATCACGAAGCTTAGATAGACCGATGCCAGAATGCCGGCCATGACGCCGATGCGCGTGGCCAGCGTGCCTCCGACTCTTTTCCCTTTTCCAATGGATTCTTCCACCAGATCGCGGCCAATGGAGGTGCCCATAACATGAAACTGGCTGCTCAGTGTACTCATCGCAGCGGACATCAGTGTCAGCATAAAGAGCACGCTGAACCATGAAGGGGTGGCGGCCTGCAGATACATCGGAATAATCTGTTCAACATCGCCACCGGCCACAGCAATAGAAATTTTTCCAACCGTCTGCTGAAAAAAGACATTGGATAAGGAGCCGACAATATAGGCCACGCCGGCTGTCAGGAGAATAAACACCCCGCCGATCGGAATAGCGCGGTTGAGTTCCTTACCGCTTTTGACCGTCATATAGCGAACGGCCAGCTGCGGTTGGGCCAGCACACCGATGCCGACGCCCATAATGATGGTGCTGACGGCCGTCCACCAGAGGGGGGTCCCGAATTTCGGCATGCGCGTCCAGCCCTGGTGCCCGGCCGCCTGAAGTTTTGCCGGGACCAGCTCGGCCATATCAGTCAGCGCCTGATGGGCCGTAGTCACACCGCCGAGTTTCTGATAGGTCATCACCAACAGGAAACTGAGCCCGATCAGCATAATCGTTGCCTGCAGCGCATCGGTGTACATGACGCCCTTAATGCCTCCCATCACCACATAGAGGGCAATGATGACGGAAAAGACAAAGAGCGCGGTGTTGTATTCCATTCCGAACTGATAGGCCAGATACTTCGCGGCACCGGTCAGTACGGCCGACGCATACATGGGAACGAATAGAAAAATAATCAAACCGGCCGCGCCCTGAATAAAGCGCGACTGAAACCGGCGGCCCAGCAGCTCGGGAAACGTATGGGCATCCAGCCGCAGTCCCATCCGCCGCGTCCGGCTTCCGAAGAGCCAGAACGCGATAAATATTCCCAGAAAGATATTCAGGAAGGGCAGCCATAGCAGACTCATGCCGAAGATGGCCGAGGCCCCTCCGAAACCAATGATGGCCGAAGTGCTGATAAAGGTGGCGCCGTAGGACATCGCCATGACGTAGGGATGCGCTTCGCGTCCGCCCAATAGGTAGTCTGTGGCATTCTTCGTTGATTTAAATCCCCGGAAACCGAGATAACCGATGGCGCACAGGTAGGCCACAACAATAATGATCATCCAAATAGACATAGAGCCTCCTTAAAGTTCGCTCTCAACCCGTTTTTCTTCCTCTGCCCATTGACGGATTTCATCTTCCGGTTCTTGCTGAGGATCGTCTGTATTCCACTTGAACACTCCCCAGACCAGACAAAGCAGTGCGCTGATAATGCATAGTAGATAGGCGAGCCCCACCCACGGATCTTCAATTCCCAACATGGCATCCCCTCCGAGTTAATTGATTAAAGTATTTCGGAAGTTAATGTCTTATAATACTTATTGCTAGTAGGTATTTATATTATTACATATAAACAGGATTGCCCGCGTTCTGCGGGATGATACGATACCCATTTTCACGAAAATACGGAGAATAGAGATGATAGCGAAAGAGTGGATTTCTGATTTACGAGTATACGAACCGGGCAAGCCGATTGAAGAGGTGGCACGCGAGCTGGGGTTTGATGATATTGCCGAAATCGTAAAGGTGGCGTCGAATGAAAACGAGCTGGGCCCGTCGCCTATGGCGATTGAAGCCATGCAGGAAGCAATTCCTGAGATGCATCGCTATCCGGATGGCGGCGCTTTCTATTTGAAAAAGAAGCTCGCAGAAAAGCTGGGGGTAGAGTCTGAAAACCTGCTGTTCGGTTGCGGCAGCAACGAGCTGATCGTTTTTCTCTGCCACGTCTTCATGGAGCAGGGGAAAAACCTGATTATGGGTGCCGAGGCTTTTGCGGTCTATTTCCTGGCCAACGCCATGTATCAGGGCGAAACCATTCGCGTTCCGATGCCCGACCATGTGCACGATCTTGATGCCATGCTCGACGCCATTACCCCCGAAACCCGCCTGATCTGCATCTGCAATCCGAATAATCCAACGGGTACCATGGTCACTCCGGAGGCCATCGACTCCTTTATCGAAAAACTGCCGGATCATGTGGTGGCCGTGTTCGACGAAGCCTATTTCGAAGTGATGCCCGACGACATGAAACCCGATGTGCTCAAGCACATCCGTGCAGGCAAAAAAAATGTACTGGTGCTGCGGACCTTCTCCAAGGCCTACGGGCTGGCCGGCCTGCGTATCGGTTATGCTGTGGCGCATCCGGAGCTGATCAATCTGCTCAATAAAGTCCGCCAGCCATTTAATGCCAACCTGATGGCACAGTCGGCCGCCATGGCCGCGCTCGACGACGTGACCCACATTGTTGAAACCCGAGAAATGGTTTTCCAGGGGTTGGAATTTTTCGAACGCGAGCTTCCAAAGCTTGGAATCGAGACGGTTTCGTCCGGAGCCAATTTCATTCTCGTGAAAACCGGAAAAGGGCGCGAAGTGTTCCTTGAACTGCAGAAACGTAAAGTAATTGTCCGTCCAATGGACCCGTACGGCCTGCCGGACCATATTCGCATAACTATCGGCACCCCAGAGCAAAACCAAACCATGCTCGATGCGCTGAAGGATGTCTGCGGATAGATTATAAACTTTTTTTCATCTTCACCGTTGACTCAAAAAGCGGTTTAAGTAGGATGTCCGCTCCTTTGAACAAGAGGGCGATTAGCTCAGTTGGCTAGAGCATCTCGTTTACACCGAGAGGGTCGGCGGTTCGAGCCCGTCATCGCCCACCATTTTGTTCTCATAAGGAAAGACCCGGGCGATTAGCTCAGTTGGCTAGAGCATCTCGTTTACACCGAGAGGGTCGGCGGTTCGAGCCCGTCATCGCCCACCATTTTCAAAAGCCGATGCATTACGCATCGGCTTTTGTTGTTTTCCGGCGGCTCTTCACCGGAATCAATGCGCCCTTAAGGGGATGGTTCCTATCCTAAAGATCAGCTTCATTCCTGTACACAAACAGAGTTGTTAACCGTCACACTATTAACTTTGTAAAAAACGGGAAAGAAGTGGAGAATGGGGATATGTATAAAACATGGCTATTAACCGGAGCAGCCCTGCTGTTTGCCGGTGGTGTACTCGCCGATACGAAACCGAATATTATTATCTATTTTGCAGATGATATCAGTGCGCGCGAGTTTCCAGTGTATGGAAGTTCGGTCTGGATGGCGCCGGATGCCACCAATACCTCCGACCCGAAATACCGGGCAAAGACGCCGGTGATTGATAAACTGGCCGAGGAGGGCTGCTGGATTGAAACTGCCTGGGCCTCGGTGGTCTGCAATCCGAGCCGCGCCATGATGATGTCCGGGCGCTATGCCTATATGACCAAGTGGTGGAACAACGGCGACCGCGGCCGTGGCCACGATGAAAACGGCAAGCTGCAGAATACCTGGCCGGTCTACATGAGTTCACCGCTCCTGATCGGGCACGTGGTGCAGAAGGCGGGCTATGGAACGTTCTGGTCCGGCAAAACCCAGATGGCAGGAAGCTACGCCCGCCACGGGTTTGATGAAGGCTGCTATACGCCCGGAGGGCTCAGTGACACTGATAACCCGTATACCGATTTTAAACACAAACCGGTAAAAGGCGGCGGAAAGCATGCCGTAATCAATGTGGACACCGGCAAGCAGGTGGAAACCTATTGGCAGCATGGGTGGTATTGGTATCCGCACGTTAAGTTGATGAACCATCCAACGGCGCCGGGGAAAACCGCCTGGTGGCCGAATACACCGGAGGCGCAGAAAAATTTCGGCCCCGGCACCTACGGTCCGGATGTGGAGCTCGATTTCTGCTTCGACTTCATGGAGCGCAAGCATGCGGAAGGCAAGCCGTTCTTTGTCTATCACACCACCCATCTCGGGCACGATGCCTTCAACTGGCTCGACCCCGAATATAAAAAATGGCCGAAGAGTAAATGGCCCAACGCGCCGATCGTTAAATGGGATGGCAGCAGATATACCCGCGTTCAACCGAGGATTACCGGCGACAACGGGGAGTACGACACCCACGGAACCGTTACCGGACCGGGCATTCACAACCATATCAACTATATCGACTATCAGATCTGGCTCTATCAGCAGAAGCTGGAAAAAATGGGCATTGCCGATAATACCGTCATCATCATTTGCGCTGATAACGGCACCAGCGGATACGGTAAATCCATGAGCGTGGTCCAGAAAGGCTGCCACATCCCGATGATCATCTATGCACCGGGTATGAAAAAACACGGCAAACAGGAAATCCTGATGAGCGTGGCGGATGTCATGCCGACCGTGGCCGATCTGGTGGGATATAAAATTCCCGATGATTATAAAATTGATGGAAAGAGCATGGTGCCGTTCCTGTTCTCGAACCAGCAAGAGCACCGCGACTGGATCTATTCCTATCGCGGGCCGGAACAGATGATCCGCGGCACCAAGGTGCTCAAAGACGGCACTGGAAAATGGTTCGATGTTTCGCAGGATCCGGACGATCTGATCAGTTTTGATGTCATCAGAAACTGGGGATCGGTTCCGGAGATTCACCGCGAAGAATTTGAAAAACTGCAACAGGTGCTTCCGCAGTACGACCGCTATTTTGAAGAGCGCAACGAGCCGGGCGTTTCCGACGCACCGAATTTCAAGCCGAAGAAAAAATATTACCGAACGAAAAAATAGATCACTTTCAGGAGATTGCGTAATGAAGAAAATGAATCGCAGAATATTTACAGCCGGCAGTGCGGCTGCCGCAGGTTTTGGAATATCAGGAGAGGCGCTGGCGCGTTCTCGGGCCTCAGAGCTGTATCGCTTTAACATCGGGAAACCGGGGCCGTCGGCCAACAGTAAACTCAATATCGCCATGATTGGCGCCAGTGGTATTGCCGGGCAGGCCTATGGCGGATCGCGGGAGGATAACGTGGTTGCCCTCTGCGATGTAGATCCCAATGCGTTCGCATGGGGTGCAAAGAAACATCCCGGTTGCAAGACGGCAACACAATTCAGCGATTTCCGGGTGATGCTCGATAAAATGAGCAAGGAGATCGACATGGTCTGCGTCAACACACCAGACCACACCCATTTTGTTGCCACCTATTGGGCCATGGAACGCGGTTTGCATGTATTCACCCAGAAGCCGCTGGTGCATGATGTCTGGCAGGCTCGAACGTTGAAGCGGGCAAAAGATAAATTCAAGGTGCGCACCAACATGGGCAACCAGGGCCACACCTTCAACGGTATCCGCCAGTTGCGAGAATGGTATGAACAAGGAATTTTCGGGCAGATTACCGAAGTGCACAGCTTTAAGGATGGGCCTAAATGGGGGGGGACCTATTTTAAGCGTCCGGATTCCCTCCCGCCGAACGAATCGGGGGTTCCGGCTGGCCTGAACTGGGATCTATGGCAGGGGCCGACCGGTCCCGCTCCCTATCACGAGCTCTATCATCCGCGTACCTGGCGCGGCTTTAATCGTTATGGAACCGGCCAGTTTGGCGACTGGTTCTGCCACGTGGCCGATGCTCCGGTCTGGCTGCTGGACCTTTATAATCCGGTACGGGTCGAGGCGGAAATGGTTGCGGGTGGAAACGAATGGATGGCGGTCGACGGTTGCCGCGTTCGGTTCGATTTTGAGCGCCGTGGCGACAAGGCGCCCTGTTCCTTCCACTGGTGGAATGGGGTCGGCGAAGAATTCAGGCCCGGGAAGCCGGAGGATTGGTCCTGGCCGGGCAGTGTTGGCGGCGGCGGTACGTTCTATTATGGCGACAAAAACAACGGCTTCACCGATAACCGTTCCAACAATCCGCGACTGGCCAATAAAGAGGCGCAGATTGCGTTTAAAGCGGCCGGTTACCCGGATGAAAAATATCCAAGGATTAAAGGCGGCCCGATCAAGGAGCTGATCAACTGCATCAAAAACGGCACCGAAGCCGGTGCCAACTTTGACTACGCCGCTCCGATGACCGAAGTGATGCTGCTCGGCGTGATTGCCGCCAATCACGGTGGTGTACTTGAATGGGATGCGAAGAAAATGAAGATCACCAATCGCCCGGAGCTGAATACATATCTCAGGGCTCCCGTCCGAAAAGGGTGGGAATGTGGCGACGAATTGTGGAAAGCCTGATCACTTCATCCTTGCCGGCATGCGGCAAACTATATGGGAACCGAGACCGATGAAATTATTTATGAAAACGTTAATGATTGCCTTCCTGCTTTTACTCGGAGAGCAAACTCTCCGCGCTGAGGTGAGCCTGCCGAATATCTTCAGCGATCATATGATCCTGCAGCGCAATCAGGAAAATCCGGTCTGGGGAAAGGCCGATCCCGGCGAAAAGGTGACGGTGGAGTTTGCCGGGCAGAAGAAAAGCACCGTCGCGGATGCTGACGGAAAGTGGAAAGTGCTTCTGGACCCTATGTCCGCCAGTTCCGTAGGCAGGACTATGAAGATCCATTCATTCGGCGATCTGCAATCAGAAATCGACAATATATTGGTCGGCGAAGTCTGGATGTGTTCAGGGCAGTCCAACATGGCGTGGTCGATTGATGCGATTAATGATTACGACATGGAAATTGCCACGGCCGATTATCCCGAGATCCGTTTGCTGGCAGTTCCAAGGGTTGGAACTCAGGAGCCGCAGTTTAATATCGATGCGCAGTGGAAGGTCTGCACGCCGGAAACGGTTAAAGAATTCACCGCACCGGGTTTTTTGTTCGGCCGACGCCTGCACCACGCGCTGAAGGTGCCGGTCGGGCTGATCTATAATGCCTGGGGTGGTTCCGACCTAGAGGCCTGGCTGCCGCGTAAGGTGCTGGAAGAGGCCGGGCAGGATGAATATCTCGCCGAGTGGGATGAATATCTCGCCCGATATAGCGATGCAACTTTGGCCAACGATAAGGTGGCGTATGATAAATGGGTGGCCGATGGAAAACCGGGAGCGAAACGCTGGCCGCCGCGCGATGTCCGCACCGGGCAGAAACGTCCGTCGAACATTTATAACGGGGTGCTTCTTCCAACCATTGGATACGGCATCAAAGGCGTCGTCTGGTGTCAGGGCGAAAGCAACATTGGCCGGGCCTATGAATACCGCTCGCTCTTCCCGCTGCTGATCACCAAATGGCGCGAGTGGTGGGGGGATGATAAACTCCCGTTCTACTGGATCCAATTGTCCGACCACAGTTCAGAAAAACCGGCGCCGGGCGAAAGTGCCTGGGCGGAGCTGCGCGAGGCGCAGACGATGGCACTAAAGCTTTCAAACACCGGCGAAGCCGTGGTGATTGATATCGGGGAAGATCGTGATATACACTATCGCAATAAACAGGTAGCCGCCGCCCGTCTGGCTCGCCATGCGCTGGCTAATGATTACGGGTTTAAAATCGCCACCGACAGCCCGCGTTTCCAATCATTGGAAATCATCGGGAACAAAGCCGTCGTAAAATTTGACCACGTCGCAACGTATCTCTATGCCTTTGATGTGCCGGAGGTGAAAGGCTTTGCGATTGCCGGCGCTGATAAAAAATTTGTTTGGGCTGAGGCAAAGATTCTTGGCAAAAACAGAGTAGAGGTTTGGTCGGACCAGATTAAAAAGCCCGTGGCGGTGCGTTACGGATGGGCGGACAATCCGGTGCTGAATCTCTACGATCGCAACAGTCTTCCGGTCACGCCGTTCCGCACCGACGACTGGCCGGTCGGCACCATGGGGAAGAAAACCCTTTATCGCCCGATGCCGAAATAACACCTACGTGAGGAAATTATGAAACGACTGATTCTTATACTGATTTGTCTCATTTCTGCAGTTGCTCAATCAGCAATCGGAAATCAAAAATCGAAAATGCCTAACATCGTCATGGTAGTGGTGGACGACCTCGGCCTCTACGATCTCAGTTGCTACGGTTACGAGGCGGTTGATACGCCGCATGCGGATAAGCTGGCCGAGGAGGGCATGCTCTTCCGCAACGCATATGCTGCTTCGACGGTCTGCACGCCATCCCGGGCGGGAATCATCAGCGGTCAGGCCCCCGCGCGCCTGCATCTGACCAACCATATTTCGAATGAGCATTTTGCCCCCGAGAATCCGATTCTGCTCAACGCACCGGAGGTTACGGCGCTTCCTTCGGAGGTTGTTACTTTCGCCGAAAAGCTGCGCGATGACGGCTATGCATGCGGGTTCTTCGGGAAATGGCATTTGTCGCGTCAGAAAACGGATGGCAGCAACCGGGTTGTTGATGAGAGCACCCAGCCGGACAACCAGGGTTTTGAAAACAACGTCGGCGGCAACGGTAACGGCGGCCCGGCCGGCGGTTGGTTTTCCCCCTACAGAAATCCCTATCTCCCGAACGGTCCCGAAGGTGAATACCTGCCCGAGCGTCTAGCCGATGAAGCGGTTGTGTATATGGAAGCCAACAAGGACAAACCTTTCCTCATTGCAATGTGGAACTACACCGTCCATTCACCACTCGAAACCACGAAGGAGCTGACCGATAAATACAAGGCCCGGAAGAAGTCGGGCGGGAAGGTCGGCAACCCCGTCTATGCCGGGATGGTCGAGGCGGCCGATTCCGTGCTGGGCCGTCTGCTCGAAAAGATCGATGAACTGGGTCTGCGGGATAATACGCTCGTCATGCTGACGTCGGACAACGGCGGTTTTAACTATGGTATTGCAGACGCTCCGCCGCTGCGAAAAACCAAGAGCTGGCTCTATGACGGCGGCCTGCGCATTCCGCTGATTGTCCGGTGGCCCGGAAAGGTTGAGCCGGGGACCGTCAGCGAAGAGCGTATTACGCACCTCGATTTTTATCCGACCTTCCTGGAGGCGGCCGGTATTACGACCGACCCGGCCCACGTGCTCGACGGCGAAAGCATGGTTCCGGTGTTGACCGGTAAAGGCGGACTGAAGCGCGATGCGCTTTATTTTCACTACCCGAACTATGCCTGGCATGCGAAAAACCGCCTCGGCGGCGCGATCATCGAAGGGGACTACAAACTGCTCAACTGGTATGACGACGACTCGGTTGAACTCTATAACCTGAAAAAAGACCCGAGCGAAGCGCACGACCTCGCCGCGCAGAATCCGGAGATGGCCGATCGACTGAAACATAAATTCAAAACATGGCTGAAGTCCGTGGATGCCAACATGCCCGTTCCGAATGAAAAATATATCAAGGAGATGAATCGAAGATGAAAATGCAATTTCCTGTTTACGCAGCCTTGGTTGTGGTGATTCTGAGTTCGGTTTCTGCACATGCCGAATTCGAAGCAACCTTTGAGTCGCTGGATACGCATCAGGCACCGGAGTGGTTCAAGGATGCCAAATTCGGAATCTACACGCATTGGACGCCAACCACCGTCGGCAATGAGATTGCCGGTGTTGGCTGGTATCCCTTCTATATGTACTCCGATGTAACCATTAACCGTTATCCTCCCATGATGGGGCATCCATCAGCAACCAATGAAGGTCCGCACTGGGCATACACCGAACACGTGAAACGTTTTGGAGAACCGAAAGACTATGGTTGGAAAGACCTGCTGAAAACGTTCCAGCCAAAGTCGTTTGATGCCGCCGAGTGGGCGGACTTGTTTCAGGAGGCTGGTGCACGCTTTGCGGGGCCGGTGGCGATTCACCACGACGGCTATGCCATGTGGGACAGTAAGGTGACCCGCTGGAATGCGAAAACACAGGCAAAATTTGATCCTTCGAAAGAGCTCGAACGGGAAATTAGAAAACGCGGTATGAAGTTCATTGCCTCGTTCCATCATAGTCATACGTGGCGTTATTTTGTTCCGTCCTATCGTCATGATGGAACCGATCCGGACTATGTGGATCTCTATAATGAGCCGCACAACTATGGCGATCCGCTGTCGCCACGTTTCAAGAAATGGTGGCGTGGTCTGCTGGATGAATATATTGCTCAATATAACCCCGATATGATCTGGATGGATATGGGCACGCGCGATATTCCCAATGAACTCATGTATCCCTTCCTTGCCGATTACTATAACCACGGCCTGAAGGAAGGAAAGGAAGTCGCGACGACCGTCAAAAGCTATTCACCTTATCTCCCCGGCGCAATTATCGACTATGAAAAGGGGCGCGTTAAAGAGTTACAGGAAACAGCCTGGCTGACGGACGATACGGTCGCACCGGGCTGGTTTCATTCCAGCCGTCCGGGGGTGAAAACGGCAAATGATGTGATCGATATCCTCGCGGATATCGTCAGCAAGAACGGCTGCCTGCTGTTGAATGTAGGGCCCACGTCGGAAGGCGTGATTCCCGATGCCGAAAAGGAAATTCTCCGCACCGTCGGCGCATGGCTGAAGGTGAATGGCGAAGCCATTTATGAAACCCGTCCATGGCACACCGCCGGGGAAGGGCCGACCGTGATTGAGAAGTCGGCGGGGTTCCTGAAAACCCTGAAATATACTGCAGAAGATATTCGTTACACCTGTACCAAAGATAAAAAAACGGTCTATGCCATTGTGTTGGATAAGCCGGTGGGTAGGGCGCGTTTTAAATCGGTTCTGGAAATCGAAGGTGTTCACGAAATTTCACTCATAGGTTTTGATGCTCCTGTCGCATGGAAGCAAACCGATCAGGGGCTGGCGGTCGAGATGCCGAATGGTGCGCAGGATGCACATGCCTATGTCTTTAAACTGAAGATGAAATAAGAGAGTGGATGATATGAATATTTCAAGAAGAACGGGATTATTCGCCGGTGCGGTAACCGCCGCAACCGGAACGTTGATTCCCGGACGGGTGTTGGGTGCAAATGGAAAGCTGAACTGCGGCATAATCGGTGCGGGCGGCATGGGTCGCATGTGCGTCGGCGCATCCGGCAAGCAGAACATCGTGGCTTTTGCCGATGTGGATGCGGTACGGGCGGCTCCATCATACCAGAAGCATCCGAATGTGCCGGTATTTACCGATTTCCGAAAAATGCTGGATAAGTATCATAAGGAACTGGACGTGGTACTGGTTTCCACTCCGGACCACACCCACTTTGCCGCAACACTGGCGGCAATGGAACGAGGTCTCCATGTATTTACCCAGAAGCCGCTGACGCATGACATCTGGCAGGCGCGTACCCTCCAGAAGGCCGCACACCATTATGGCGTGAAGAATATTATGGGCAACCAGGGGCGATGTTTTGACGGAATCCGTCAGATCAAGGAATGGATCGATGCCGGTCTGCTGGGGGATGTAACGGAAGTGCATGCCTGGACGGTGCGGCCGTATAAGGAATGGGCTCGCATTGATTTGCCGTTTCCCCGACCGAAACAGCCTGTTCCCGACACCCTCGATTGGGATAACTGGCAGGGGCCGGTGCTGGAGCGGGATTACAACGAATGCTACCTGCCGAACAAATGGCGCGGCTGGTGGGATTACGGTAATTCCGCGATGGGCGATATCGGTTGCCATCTGCTCGATTCTGTTTATTGGGCCTGCAACCTGACCGGACCGGTTTCGCTCCGGGCCGAGTCTGATCAGTTTCACGATCAGGTTACTTTTCATAAGGGGATTGTGCGGTTCAACTATCCGGCGCGCGAAAAACATGTGCCCCTCACTGTTCACTGGTATGAAGGCGGCCTTAAACCTGAAGTGCCGGATGGGTTTGACTATGGCACCAAACTGCCGGATGAAGGAATTCTGATTAAGGGCACCAAAAATACGATTTATCATCCGGGAATCCGTCCGGACAACCCGGTCATCCTGATGAGTCGGAAAGACTGGTACTCCTTCCGCAAAACCGAGCTCCCGGCGGAAACGATTCCGCGCCTGAAATCCAAGAGTCCGGTTAGCGAGTTGTTTAACGCGATCAAAGGCGGCCCCAAGGTCGGGTCCGACTTTGACTATGCGGTGCCGCTGACGGAACTCTGCTGTCTGGGCGGCATTGCGCGACGTACCGGGAAACAGTGCGACTGGGATCCGACGACCATGACGTTCAAGGATGCCAGCCTGAATAAATATATCAAACAACCGGTTCGCAAAGGGTGGGAAGCAGGCGAAGAGCTTTGGAAATAAACGGCATGAAAAAGTTGATACTCATCATTCTGGTTTATGGTTCTCTGATGATTCAGGGGTCTACAGGAGCCGCTAACCCGAATGTGTTGTTTATCCTGATCGATGATTTTGGCTGGAGGGATGTCGGCTATAACGGCAGTACGTTCTACGAAACTCCGGTCATGGATCGCCTTTCGAAAGAGTGGATGAGGTTCGACAGTTGCTATACGCCGAGCCCAATGTGTTCGCCGACACGCGCGAGCATCCTGACCGGCAAAAACCCGGCGCGGCACGGGATTACCCAATGGTTGTCTGGACGCGACAGCTTCCACGGGCGCAAGGGGGAAAAGCCGAAAGTCTATTGTCCGAAGCCGCTGGTGCAGGGAATCAAGGATTCCGAGGTTACCTTGGGCGAAGCGTTTCAGGAAGCGGGATACGAAACAGCGTTCTACGGCAAATGGCACATGGGCAAGCTCAAGGCAACCGGTGGCCCCGCGAACCACGGCTACGAGTCACAGGTGGCCGTCATCGAGGAAAACGGCTGCAAACAGTTTTCATTCAAACGCCATATTCCGGATGCCAAGCCGGGGCAGAGCTTTAACGACGCCTTGACGGATAAGGCCATAGAGTTCGTTACCACCGAGCGAGACAAACCGTTCTATCTTCATCTCTGTCACTTCGCCATGCATGCCAAAATCGAAACCTCCCCGGAATTGCGCGTACGGTTTGAGGCCAAGAAAAAGAGGCTGGGCATCGGCGAATCGAAAACCGCGCTCGACGACTATTCCCACCAGCCGCACAAGCTCCGGCAGGACAGCGCCGAGTATACCGGGGAGCTGTTCAACCTCGACGGTGGTATCGGTCGCCTGATCGATGCCTTGAAAGAATGCGAGCAGTATGAAAATACCATTATCATTCTGACGGGGGACAATGGAGGGCGATCGACCATCAACAAACCCGATGCCACCTCCATCATGCCGATCCGCGGTGGCAAGACCTTCCTGTTCGATGGCGGCCTGCGCACACCCTTGCTGATCCGCTGGCCGGGGCATTCTGCGGCCGGAATGAACTCTGAGGTGCTCGTCTCCAGCATGGATTTTTATCCGACGCTGCTCGAGATGGCCGGGCTTCCGCTCAAGCCGAGGCAGCATAGGGACGGCGTCAGCCTGGCGCCTTTGTTCAACAATGGGAAACTGGAGCGCGATACATTCTATTGGCACTTTCCGCACTACCAGGGGGAGGGGAGCTATCCCGCCAGCGCAATTCGGGTCGGGGACTACAAACTGATACAGAATTATCATCACGGCGATGTGCTGTTGTATAATGTGAAAGAAGACATCTCGGAATCACGAAACCTTGCGGCGGATATGCCGGAAAAAGTGCAGCTTATGCAGCAGCGGTTGATGAAATATCTCAAGGAAACAGGAGCCTCTATTCCGAGGCCGGTTCGGGATGACGATGTATTTTAAACCAAAGCAAATTAAGCAATGACTCTTAAGGCGTGACTCAATGAAAAGATTTTTTACAGGTGCAGCTGTTTGGGGACTTTGCTGCGTTTTACAGGCCGCGGAACGTCCGAATATTATTATCATTCTGACGGACGATATGGGCTATTCGGATCTGGGTTGTTATGGCGGGGAAATTGAAACTCCAAACCTCGATTCGCTGGCTGATAATGGCCACCGTTTTTCAGAGTTTTATAACTGCGCCCGTTGCTGGACTTCGCGTACTGCCCTGATGAGTGGTTGCTATGTTGAATGGTTGCGAAGCCCAAAGAACGTTACGATTGCACAACTGCTGAAGACGGCGGGCTATCAAACGGGCATGGTTGGAAAATGGCACGTTGCAGATAAAGCAGAAGGACCAGCGGGTCCGAATGCGCCTTTCCAGCGCGGGTTTGATGATTACTTTGGAACTCTGTCAGGCGCAGGCTCCTTTTATGATCCACATACCCTGACGCGCAATGACAAGGAAACTGTTGCTGGAGAAGGGTTCTATTATACGGACCGGATCGGTGTAGAAGCGGTGCGGCAGATTGAAGCGTTTGCTAAAACGGATCAGCCCTTCTTTCAGTATGTGGCATTCACTGCGCCACATTGGCCGATGCATGCGCCCGAGGACGAGATTCAAAAATACATCAACCGATATGACGACGGTTGGGAAGTGCTGCGTAACGAACGATACGAGCGCATGCTGGAGATGGGAATCATCGATGCGGCACGTTACCCGCTTCCGCCGATGGAGCCGGGCGTTCCTGACTGGGAAAGCATCGAGCATAAAGCATGGTATGCGCGGCAGATGGCGATCTATGCGGCGATGGTCGATATCATGGACCAGAACGTCGGGCGCATGGTTGATGCGCTTAAACGCAGCGGGCAGTTTGAGAATACATTGATTGTTTTCGTGAATGACAACGGCGCCCGCGCAGAGATTCCGAAAAAGGGTGGATCCGCCTCTTATATTGCAGCAAAGGCAAAAGAGCGGGGCGAGATGGTCAGCCAGGGAAATGATGTGAACGTGAAAATGGGCGGTCCGTTAACTTTTAGTGCGGTTGGACCCAATTGGGCCAATGCGCAGAACACACCGATGCGCCGATACAAAAAGAACGTTCATAACGGCGGTGCGCTCACTCCGGCCATCATGCACTGGCCCGCCGGACTCAAAGTCAAAGCCGGTTCCATAACAGAGCAACGCGGTCACGTGGTTGACATCATGGCCACCTGTCTGGAGCTGGCCGGCATGGAATATCCGGAAACCTTTAACGGTTCCAGGATCCACAAGCTCGACAGCCGGTCGCTCCTCCCCATCCTCAAGGGCGCGACCGTACCCCGCGACCGCGCGTATTTTTTCCGCCATGCCGGTACATCTGCCATTGTTAAGGGTGATTTCAAGCTGGTGAAAGACAAGGGCGGCCAGTGGGAGCTCTATGACTTGGCGAAGAACCGAACGGAGACGGAAGACATTGCCGGGCAATATCCGGAGCGGGTCACGGAACTTTCCAAACTTTGGAACGAGAAATGGGGGAGTAAATAGAGGCGCTTCGAAAAATAGTTCCAATAG
This sequence comes from Pontiellaceae bacterium B12227, assembly GCA_029432775.1. Lineage (GTDB taxonomy): Bacteria > Verrucomicrobiota > Kiritimatiellia > Kiritimatiellales > Pontiellaceae > Pontiella. The sequence continues at coordinate 58,016 of JAROAZ010000011.1, forward strand.
TTGGAATGCTGGTCTGCATGGGAAAACGCGTTTCTTTGAATATGATGGCGTTGAAAAATATAACCGGATCTGGGTTCCGTCGGTGACGGATTATTCGGATGATACCGTAGCAGATTAATGAGAGAAATAATGAAAAAATTATTACTGAAAAACCTATTCATGGTATCGGCTTTTATCTGCTTTGCAGGTACAAGCCTGGCTGCCCCTAAAAACTTCATCATTATTCTGGCGGATGATCAGGGCTATGAAGATCTGGGTTGTTTTGGTTCCTCGCGGATTAAAACTCCGCATATCGATCGCATGGCGGCAGAGGGCATGAAGCTGACCAGTTTCTACACCGCATCATCCGTCTGCTCGCCCTCCCGGGCCGCATTGATGACCGGACGTCTGCCCAAGCGGGTCGGCGTTCCCCGCGTTCTCTTTCCTCATTCTAAAGACGGCTTGCCGGAATCGGAAATCACGGTTGCCGAGCTTTTAAAAACCAAAGGTTATGCCACGGGCCTGGTGGGTAAATGGCATTTGGGGCATCGAAAACAGTTCCTGCCCACCAATCAGGGTTTTGATTCCTACTTCGGCATCCCCTACAGCAATAACATGTCGACGTCGCCCGACCTGAGCTATGCCAAGGATTTAAAGTTTGCGCCGGGTTGGAGCCGAGAGCGGTTGCAGGGGGACCTCGCCGCGATCAAGGCCGATTCCAAGTCGAGAAAGGATCTCGCTCCGCTGATGAGGGGCACCGAGGTGATTGAATATCCCGTGGACCAGAGCCTGTTGACCCGGCGTTATGCTGAGGAAGCGGTTCGGTTTATCAATGAGAACAAGGACCGCCCGTTTTTTCTCTATCTCGCTCACGCCATGCCACACACTCCGATCCTGGTTTCGGACGCCTTTAAAGGATCCAGTGAAAGTATTTACTGTGATTCAATTCAGGAAATTGACTGGAGTGTCGGGGAAATCTTCAAGGCACTCAGGGAGTGCGGCCTGGAGGAGGATACCTTCGTGTTGTTCAGCTCGGATAACGGACCCGCCAGCGCGGCGCGTACCAAGCGGGGCCGCACTGCGGGGCCCCTGCGCGGAAATAAATTTGAAACCTTTGAGGGCGGGCATCGCGTGCCGACCGTGGCCTGGGCGCCCGGATCGGTACAGGCGGATGCGGCATCCGATGCCATCACCTCCGGTCTTGATATCCTGCCCACTATCGCGCATTGGGCGGGGATTCCGTTGCCCGATGACCGGATATACGATGGCTACAACCTGACCGGTCTGCTCACAGGCAGGACCGACCGTTCCCCGCGAAATGAAATGATGTATTATGCCGCCAATTCGGGAACCCCCGACGGTATCCGCGTGGGCGATTGGAAATACCTGAACAACAGCCCGCGCACCTGGAAAAACGGGAAGAGGGTCAAAGTGCCCCCGACGGAACAATTGTTTAACCTGAAGAAGGATATCGGCGAGTCCGAAAACCTGATACAGGCCCACCCGGAAAAGGTGCAGGAGCTGAAGAAACAAATGAAAGCGTTCGACGCGGCGATTAAGTAAACGCGGGATAAATTTTATTAAGCCACAAAGAGCACAAGAGCAGTGCGTATGTCATTCCGCTTTATAAAGCGGACCACCGGGAATCGATTTTGTGCTCTTTGTGGCTGAAAATGATGTTGGAGAACAGCGATGTATAGAATGTTAACTATTTTGTTGCTCGGGACCGTTTCCGTTTTTGCGGCCGAACGGCCCCTTCGGCAGGCTCGGGGCAGGCCGAACATTCTGTTCCTGTTTGCGGATGACTGGGGGCGGCATGCGAGTATCTATGCCGAGCTTGATGGGCCGGGTACGGTGAACGATGTCATTCAAACGCCGCATTTTGACAAGCTGGCGAGGGAAGGGGTGCTTTTCAATAATGCCTATGTCAGTTCTCCGTCCTGCACGCCTTGTCGCAGCTCATTGCTTTCCGGTCAGCATTTCTGGCGTACCGGATTGTCGTCTGTTTTAACAAGTCCCTGGGATGAATCGAATCCCGCTTATCCGCTCCTACTGGAGAAAGCGGGTTATCACATTGGATTTGCCAATAAGGTCTGGGGGCCGGGTACACCCATGAATGCTCCCTATGGCGGCGACCGCAATAAATATAATAAGGCGGGCCGGTCGATCTGTAATATTTCCTACCCAGTGGCAGGTGCGATTAAAAGCGGAAAAGATCCTGAAGTGGCCAAACAGAAGGTCATGGATCAGGTAAGGGAAAACTTTCGCGACTTTATCGCTGCACGTGCAGAGGGCGAACCCTTCTGTTTCTGGTTCGGCCCAACCACAACGCACCGCTCATGGGTCAAGGGTTGTGGTGCGGATCAGTGGGGGACCAATCCGGATGCCCTGAAGGGTAAGATGCCGCCGTTTCTGCCGGACGTTCACGAAGTGCGTGAAGATCTGAACGACTATTTTGCGCAGGCCATGTACTTCGATATGGCCATCGGTGTTTTGGTGGAAGAGCTCAAACGCATAGGGGAATATGAAAATACCCTCATTGCCGTTTCAGGCGACCATGGAGCACCGGGTTTCCCCCACGGAAAATGCAACCTCTACGATTTTGGCTCGCGCGTTCCCCTGTCGGTGACGGGGCCGGGGATTAAGGGCGGCCGTGTGGTGGAGGATTTTGTTTCCCTGCCGGATTTGGCCCCGACGTTTCTGGAAACCGGTAAGGTTGATATTCCGGAGCAGATGACGGCAAAGACGCTCTGGCCGGTACTGGAATCCCGAAAAGAAGGATGGGTGGATCCATCGCGCATGCAGGCCTATATCGGTCGCGAGCGACATGTGCCTTCTGCACGGGCAGGAATGCTTCCGTATCCGCAGCGCGCCATCCGCACAAAAGACTATCTGTTCATCATTAACTTCAAACCGGAACGCAACCCTATGGGCGATCCCTTCAAACTCGACACTCCGGAAGAACCGGGTGCGGAGGCCATGATGAAATCAACCAAAGCCACGCTGGCCGATGAAGACGCCGGCCCCACTAAAGCCTGGCTGGTGTCGAACCGCAACGATCCGCAATGGCGGCCGTATTTTGATCGGGCCTACGGTAAACGCCCGCGGCTCGAACTCTACGACCTGAAAAAGGATCCACATCAGATCAATAATGTTGCGGCATACCCGGAATACAAGGAAGTGGTGGAAAAGCTGGAGAAGAAGCTGATGACGGAACTCAGGGAAACCGGCGACCCGCGGTTGATCGATAGCGGTCGTTACTTCGAAGAGGTCGAAAAGTTCAATTTCCGCCAAGCCCGAAAATAATAAATAGGCGGCAGTATGTTTGTTTATACCGTCAGTTAATCTCGATTCTAATTATATATTGAGGACGGCGTACTCACCAAAGGGTATCCATCGAAGGTAGTCAAACGTGCCAATTCTCTCTCTGTCAGAAATGCAAGGGATTGATATTCTGCAAATCTTCCTATTCGGGTCTGGACGAATTTGCGCAAATGCCCCTTGTCTATTGCGCAAAATGCGCGTTGCTTAAATCCGGCTCCTGTTGTTGTTTTTATACCTGAATCAGCAACCAGTATTTTGGAGAGCAGAGATGGCCTATAATCTTAAGAGTCGTGAAATTGTCGATGGAACGGAATCTTCGTGGATGGCTGGCACCCCCTACGCCTTTTCCGTCGAGAACCCGGATTTTGCAAAAAGTTCATTCAGCGGGATGACCCGACAGCACTGGCTGGATGCGGCTCACTTTATGGCCGACGGCGTTTTTCAGCATATCAACGGCATCGACGATCCGATTCTGCTGCCGAAACAGAATACGATCAGCTATCCGCAACCGAATGATCCGAAGCATCGTTTTCAGGCGGCCGAGTTTGAGGGGCTGGCCCGTACGATGATGGCGGCGGGGCCGGTGTTAATGGATAATCCGGATACGGTCTGCAACGGGCTGAATCTGCGCGACTATTATGCCAATCAGATTTTGCTGGCCACCGATCCGAAATCTCAGCGTTTTTGGGGCCGCATCACCGACTTCACGAAGGAGTCCGGCCGCATGCAGTATCAGCAGACGGTTGAGGGTGCGGCGCTGGTAATTAATCTGATGAATACCAAGGCCGTGATCTGGGATAAGTATTCTGCCAGAGAACGACAGCAGATTGCCGATCTGATTTCCGACTATGCGCACAGCCTGACGATCGGCCACAACTGGCGCTTTTTTAATGTGCTCATGCTGACCTTCCTGAAAGTGAACGGGTATGCGATCGATGAGGCTGCGCTAAAGGATCACATGCAGCACCTGATGAGCAATTATGTTGGCGATGGATGGTATATCGATGACACCAACTATGACTTCTACAACCCGTGGGGCTTTCATTTTTACGGACCACTCTGGTGCAAGTGGTATGGCTATGAGCATGAACCGGAAACCGCGGCGATTATCGAACAGCGCAACCGCGATTTTATCCAGAACTGGCCGCGTTTCTTTGCCCGCGACGGGAAGCAGCTGATGTGGGGACGCAGCATTATTTACCGCTTTGCAGCATCGACCGCTTTCGGGGCGCATTTCCTGATGAAGGATCCCGTGCTGGATCCCGGTTTTGCCCGCAAGATTGCTTCCCAGAATATGCTGCAGTTCATGACGAAGGAAGATCTCTATGTGAACGGGCTGCCGTGTCTCGGCTACTATGGCCCGTTTGAGCCGCTGGTGCAGTTCTACAGCTGTGCAGCCAGCCCGTTCTGGTGCGCCAAGACCTTTGTGGCGCTTACGCTGCCCGAGGATTCGCCGTTCTGGACCGCTCCGGAAAATGAAGGCTTCTGGACGGAGCTGGGTGCGCGTTCGGAAACCATCGAGCTATCCGGTCCAGGGATGCAGATCGTAAATCATGGAACAACCGGAACCACCGAGCTGCGCACCGGAAAAGTGAAGCTGCACGAAACCTATTATAATCAGCTGCAGTTTAATCCGGACTTCCCGCTGGAAACCGAAACGCCTTTGGGAACTAATGCCGCCAGTTATTCGATCCGCGAAAAGGATATGGTGCATGATTTCCGCATCCCGCTCGACGTTGCTTTTAATAAATTTGAAGACGATATTTTATATCGTCTTCAGAATACCCAGCCGGTTGGGTTGGGCGATCCGAATAAGGGCGGGGTAAACCGCGGGCCGGAGCGGATTGATCTGGCCGATATCACGATTCCCGGCGGGGTCATCCGGGTGGACCGTGTACGTGTTCCGTATCGCTACGAACTGCAGCTGGGTCATTTTGCTTTGCCTCACCTCGAAGGGCCCGCTCAGGTTGAGAAATGCGCAGAGGGTCTGGTCGCTTCCATTAAGGACGGCCGGAAGCTGGCCATGATTCCGGTGCATGGGTGGGACCGTATTGATGCTGCTGCACATCACAAGCTGAACCCGGAAGCGGACGAAAGCACAGTGCTTTATTGTGAACGGATCCGCGAACAGGATTATTCGGGCATGGAGGTTTTTGTAACCGTCCTGCTGCACCGTCTTGATGGCGGAGACTGGACGGAGGACGAATTGAATCCCATCCAATCATTGGAAGTTTTGGAGTGGGCTCCTTCGGGCACCGCCTGTGGCGTGAAGCTTTCCCTGAAAGACGGTCGGGAATATTGCATCGACTACGGCAACGTGGACGGGCGACGGATCATTTAGCGACTTCGCCGCGGTCTAAGGTCTAAAGTCCGAGTGTCAAAGGTCTGTCGACTTTTTGACCTTCGAACACACATTCACCTGAAAGGAAAATTTCCATGGCTGAAATGGATTTGCAAATTACGGCGATAGCGGCAACGGACGATCCGCTTTTGCTGCCGCCGGAAAAAATCCAATGGTATCGTGACGCAAAGATCGGACTCTATATTCACTGGGGACTCTACTCGCTGACTCAGGATGGCGAGTGGACGATGTTCCTGAATGGTATTGATGTAGATGAATACGCCGAGCGGGCTGATCTATTTGCCGGCGATCATTTCGATGCAGATGAGCTTGCTGAGCTGGCGGTGTCCCTCGGTGCTCGATACAGCTATTTCACGACGCGCCATCATGACGGCTTTTGTTTATACGACAGCGCGGTCTCTGATTTTTCCTCGGTGAAGACCGGAGCAAAGCGCGACTTTGTTCGGGAATATCTGGATGCCTTTCGGGCGAAGGGCCTGGAACCGGCGCTCTACTATTCGCCGATGGATTGGCGGTTCCCCGGCTACTTTTTTCCACACATGTATCATAAGAGCGCGCTCGCGATGAAGCAGCAGGGCTATGCTCAGGTTCGAGAGCTGATGAGCAACTATGGCGTGATTCCTGTCTTGTGGTACGACGGCGGCTGGCTGGCCCATGGCGGACTGCACTTCTCGATGAAGACCGGCTGGCATGGCCGCAAGCCCGGAACTCCGGGCGATCAGGGCCAATGGCTGTGGGAACCGGAAAAACTCAATGCCATGGTGCGCGAAATTCAACCCGATGTGCTGATCAATCCGCGCTCCGGCTGGCAAGGCGATTTCGATACCTATGAGGCGGGACAACTCTACAAATTCATCGATGGAAACAAAATTCAGAACGACCGTCCGTGGGAGGGGTGCGATGCACTCAATGCATGGTGGAGCCATGTGCCGGGTATTCAGGAAGGGCGGGGCACTGAACACTGGATTCGTACCACGTCGCAGGTGATTTGTCGCGGAGGCAATATGATGATTAACATCGGCCCCATGGGCGACGGATCACTTGATCCGGAACATACCAAAATTTTCCACGAAACCGGTGAATGGATTCGTGAAAATGGAGAGGCAATCTATGGCACCCGGGGTGGGCCGTTCGAGCCTGGATCCTGGGGCGGTGCCAGTTGCAGGGGTGATCAGGTATTTCTCCATATTCTGGAGTGGCCGGAAGACGGGCTGATTCTTCCAGACCTTGGAAATACATTTTCTTCCGCCAAGAAGCTGGTTGATGGTTCGCCGGTCGAATGGGAGCAGGACCAAAAAGGAATCTGTCTAAAGAAGCCGGAACATATAGAACCGGTGGTTACAGTGGTGGTATTGAAGTAGAGGTTGCGCAAAAAAAGTTGAATATTGCGCATTAAAGGGGCAGCATGTCCCCATGAAAAAAGATATGGGTAGAAAACGCAGAAGTATATCGTTGCAGTACAAGCGGGTGGCGCTCGCTATTGTAGCCCATGAATATGCCCATGGTCGGCAGAAGATCAAAGGTATTATTGACTACTATCGCAAACACTCGGCGTGGGAGATTCATCGAAACGAACTGGCGCAACCCTATGTGCTACCCGAAAGCCTGACGGGCTGGCATGGCGACGGGATCATTGGTGAGATCTATACCAAGTCCGATGCAGATAATCTAAGCTGCACCGGTGTTCCGTTGGTGAATACGTCGAGTAATGAAACCGCCCGCGAATTTCCAACCGTTGGAGTGGATAATTATGCAATCGGTCAGATGGCTGCCGAGCATTTGGTCGAGTGTAAGCTCGATAACTTTGCCTTTGTCGGAGTAACCAGCCTTTGCCATGTCCGCGAAAGATACGAAGGCTTCATCCAGTTGTTGGAGAAGGATGGAAACAGTTGCTCGTTGGTTCAGTATCAGCCGGCTGAACAAAACGATGAACACATATCGGAAGAAATGGTTACGCCCGAACAGTTGATGGATGAGCTGCGCGGCCTGGAACTTCCGGTCGGGATAATGGCCTCGAGTGACCGCGTCGGTTTTGCAGTACTCGAAGCCTGTCGTCGGCTTGGTCTGCGCTCGCCGGAGGATGTGGCATTAATCGGCGTGGATAACGATGAGATGTATTGCAATCTGGCTTATTCTTCGATGACTTCGATTGCGCCGAATGCCCGCGAGGTGGGGTTTCAGGCCGCCGCGATGCTGGATAAGTTGATGAACGGGGAAGAGCTGGCCGAAGCGAGTATTCTTATTCCTCCGAAACGGATTGTTTTCCGCAATTCCACCGATATGACGCGCTCGGAATATCCCGAAGTGGCCCGCGCGCTCCGCTTTATCCGTAACCATGCAGGTGAATTCATCGATGTCACCAATGTACTTGATGTAGTACCCGTTTCCCGACGTTGGCTCGAAATGAAGTTCAAGGCCGAGGTCGGCCACGGAATCTACCAGGAAATCCGCCGGATTCATATCGAACGGGCTAAGGAGCTGTTGCTCACGACCGACTGGCCGGTTTCCCGCGTGGCCAAAGAGAGTGGTTTCAACAATACCGAGCGTTTCGAATTTGCCTTCCAGAAACTGCTCGAGATGAGCGCAACTGAATACCGCAAGACGCAGATAGGGAAATAAGGTCATTTTTGCGCAAATCGTGGTTGGATATTGCGCATTATCAAAGTTGCCCGGATTTCAGCCGTTGTTTACCTTTGTTCAGCTCATAGAAAGAAGGGATGGAAATACATGGTAGTGAAGCATTGGATGATTGCGGGGTTATTCGCCGCAACCTTATCGGTGACGGTGCAGGCAGCGAGTAAGCCGAATATTCTGGTTGTGATGCTCGATGATTTCGGCACCGGACATTTTGCTCCGGTGGCCCGGCAGCTCGAACTGGCCGAAGTTGATCCGGATTTCAGGGCCTATACCGAGCAGCTCGATGAACCCTACAGCCAGCAGGCCGCGCTTGAAGCTTCTCGCCGGGCCATGCCCTTCATGGAAACGCTGGCAGAGAACGGGGTGGTATTCACCCGGGCCTTTTCGGCGAGCAGTCTCTGTGCACCGGCCCGCCAGGGCGTGCTCACTGGAACAAACCCGACCCGATGGGGTGCCTACCGTAACATCGATATCAACGTATGCGGCCTGCCCAAGGGGCGCAGTCTGGCTACCCGCTTTCAGGATGCGGGCTATGCCACTGCGTTTATCGGCAAATGGCATGTCGGTTCGAAAAACAGCGAGCTGAAAAAGCAAAATGAAGAAGCCGGGGGATCGGAAGCCGATTTAAGGAAGACCGGTTATTGGGGGTCGGTCGTGGAGCGCGACCATCCGTTGAATAACGGTTTTGACTATGCCTACTTTTACAACCTCTGGGAGTGCCCGTTCTACGACTCCGAGCTGATTTGGGAAAACCGCACATACACCGGGATCTCCCGCGAATACAATACCGATCTGTTCACCCGCAAGGCCATGGACTTTATGGAGGCGTCGCTGGATGCCGGCAAACCGTTTCTGATGGACCTCGCACTGCATGCGGTTCATATCCCGCTGGATGTCGATGCCCCGGAGGAATATGCCAGCCGCTTCGACACTGGCTATACATCGGTTGACCAGTTCTATTCCCATATATACGCCGTAGACCAGTCCATTAAGCGCATGGTCGAGATGCTCAAGAAACGTGGTGTATGGGACAACACCCTTTTATTCTTCCTATCCGATAACGGCGCCACCTGCAAAGTGGGCGATGGCGACCTGAGCCTTATTCCCGGTAACGGATTTCATAAAGGGCACAAGGGGCAGCTTTATCTCGGTGGAACACGGATTCCCATGATGATGGTCTGGCCAGATAAAATTAAAACCGGCCACGTGGTAGAGCAGAATGTCTCATCCATGGATGTGCTGCCCACGGCACTCGCGGCAGCCGGAGCCGAGCTGCCGAATAATATTGATGGCCGGGATTTGTTTCCAATCATTGGAAAACCGGAACAGGTCCTGCATGAGAATCTCTTCTTTACCGGCATCCATGCTCCGGCCTGGGGCTATTCCGGTAAGAAAACAATTGTGCATGCCCAGAAAGAACGCGACCGCTGGAACGGCGGGTGGGCGTTCGTCGAAGGGGACTATATTCTGCGCTACATCGGTACGCTGGCTCCGGGCCTCGAACAGGAATATCCGGAGGGCCGGTCAGCTTTTTTCAGTCTGCATAATATGAAAGACGATCCGCTGGAGCAGACCGATTTGATGAAATCCAAGCCGGAAGTGGCCGAGCGCATGAAGGCTGAATATTTTAAGGTGGCGGATACGCTTCCTGCCCCTTATCGCTTCCGCTACGACGCCTGGGCAGAGCTGGTTCCAAACCCTGGAAATAACCCGCCGCGGAAACAATGAACTTCGACTGAACGTGAATAAGAACTCTTTAACAGAAGCACGCAAAGATCGCTATGGACAGGATGCTTTTCTTTGCGTGTTTTACGATCTTGGTGTTGAAACTGAATTAATAGGAAGGACTGGAAAATGATTTATCCCAAACGAACCCGTACCCGCGATCTGTTTGAACTCAACGGAATCTGGGATTTTGCCAGAGAGCTCGAACCCGGCGATTTTGCCAACGGCTTTATTCCGGAAAAGCAGGTAGCCGTGCCGAGCAGCTATAACGATTTGTTCACAGAAGAAGAGTTCCGGTCGTGGGATCGCGGGGTCTGGTATCAGCGCACGTTCACGATGCCGAAGATGCTGAAAGATGAACGGATTGTGCTGCGCTTTAATTCCGTCAGCTATCGCGGCGAGGCGTTCCTGAACGGCACACGGCTCGGTGAGCACGAAACCGGCTACACTCCCTTTGAATTCGATATTACCGATCTCGTCGATTTCGAAAAAGACAACCGGCTCTGTGTTCGTGTTGAAAATATTCTTTCCACTGATACCGTGCCGATGGGGAATCTCTGCAACGATCCGGAACCGGGGCAGTTTGCCGGGCAGTATCCGGACACGCCGTTCGACTTTTTTCCGTACGCCGGCATTCAGCGCCCCGTAATGATTTATACGACTTCCAAAAAAGCGTGGTTGGATTCCGTGGTGGTAACCACGCAGAACGACGGCACCGTGAAGGTTACCGGTAAAGTGGCCGGAGCTGCGGCGAAAGCCGTTTTCCAATGTTTGGAAACGACGGTTGAGTCAGCGGTAGTCGACGGCACGTTCGAAGCATCGTTTAAGATTGATGATGTAAAACTCTGGGATGTGTGGGAGCCGAATCTATATGAAGTGGCGATCTGCATTCAGAACGATGCCGGAGAGGCGTTGGATGAATACGCACAGCGCTTCGGCGTGCGCGAAATCAAGGTGGAAGGCAACCGCATTCTGCTGAACGGAAAACCAGTCTACTTCCAGGGCTTCGGTCGTCACGAAGATTTTCCAATCATTGGAAAAGGGCTGAACCACAGCGTTAACATCCGCGATCACGAGTTGCTGAAATGGATCAACGCCAACTCCTACCGCACCACGCATTATCCCTATTCCGAAGAGCTGATCCAGCTGTGCGATGAGCAGGGCATCCTGATCATTTCTGAAGCTCCCGCGGTTTCGATCAACTTTGAATTTGTGACGGAGCGGACGCTCGAAGCGCATCTCAAGGTGCTCGGCGAGCTGATCGAGCGCGACCGCAACTATCCGTCGGTCGTCATGTGGTCGGTCGCTAACGAAGCCACCACCAACCGCCCGGAATCGATTCCCTATTTCAAGGCGCTCTCCGAGCTGGTGCGCTCGATGGATTCCACCCGTCCGGTGACGATGATCACCTGCAAGGCGGAAGAAGACATGGTGATGGAGTTCTTCGATGTCGTCGGCGTGAACCTCTATCCGGGCTGGTATCATCTGCCCGGCCAGGTGAAGGAGGCCAAAGAAGACCTGCGCGACACGCTGGAAAAAATGTATGCCAAATTCAAAAAGCCGATTCTGATTACCGAATTCGGGGCCGATACGATTCCCGGCCTGCACAGTCTGCCGGCGGAGCAGTGGAGCGAGGAATATCAGACCGAGCTGATTCTCGGTCTGATTGAAGTCATGCGCGATCTCGATTATGTCGTCGGCGAGCATATCTGGAACTTTGCCGACTTCCGTACCGCGCAGAATTTCTGCCGCGTAGGCGGCAACAAAAAAGGGGCCTTCACCCGCGATCGCCAGCCAAAAATGGTCTGCCATTTTCTGAAGAAACTCTGGGCGGAACCACGATACAAATAATGTGCCCTCGCAGAGGCGCTGAGGGCGCAGAGATTCTATTCCGCAATAGATAGGAACCCTTTAAGGAGAGAGAATGCCGCATTTATTTGACTTGCCGTTTGAAGCGTTGGAGTCCTATCCGGGCACCAACCCGCGGCCCGCTGATTTCGATGCCTATTGGGAGGATGCCCTGCATGAAATGCGGGCGGCTGATCCTCAGGTGATAATTATTCCGGACCGGGAATTTCAGACGTCGTTTGCTGAGTGCGCACATCTCTGGTTTACGGGCGTCGGCGGGGCACGGGTTCATGCAAAGCTGCTTCGGCCGAAAGGCGGCGGCGAGCCGCACCCGGCTGTGCTCCCGTTCCATGGGTATACGGTGGACTGTGGTGGCTGGCTGGATAAACTGGCCTATGCGGCAGCCGGCTATACCGTTGCGGCGCTGGACTGCCGGGGGCAGGGTGGGCTCTCCGAGGATGTCGGCGGCGTTCAGGGCAACACCCACCATGGTCATATTATTCGCGGTCTGAACGATACGCCCGATAAACTGCTGTACCGATCTATATTTCTCGATACGGCGCAGCTGGCCGGAATCGTTATGGCCATGGACGATGTGGATGAAAATCGGGTCGGTACGCTGGGCGGAAGCCAGGGCGGCGCGCTGGCGCTGGCCTGCGCGGCATTGGAACCACGCATTGCGCGAACGGCTCCGTTGCACCCTTTTCTATGCGATTACCAGCGGGTGTGGGAGATGGATCTGGCCATGAATGCGTACGGTGAACTGAAAGAATTTTTCAGGAAGTTTGACCCGCAGCATAAAAGCGAGGCAGAGATTTTCAGGAAGCTTGGCTATATTGATGTGCAGCATCTGGTGCCGCGGATTAAGGCGAGCGTATTGATGGGCGTAACGCTGGATGATCGGATCTGTCCGCCATCCACACAGTTTGCCGCGTATAACAAAATTGAATCAGCAAAGTCGTTGGAGGTCTATCCCGATTTCGGGCACGAACCTCCGCCGGGCTTTGCAGAAAAAACATTCACCTTTATGATGGGGCTGTAATGAAACGGATTATATCAGGGTTGGTGGGCCTAGGGCTTGTGACGGGAGCCTTCGCGGAAACTTCCAAGGTTTGGAAACAGTTTTCCAAGGATTGGAAAGCCGGAACGGCTTCGGTGATTCCGGACTATTCCTGGGCGGGGTATCGGTATGGAGCCGAGCCCATACCGGATGTGGAATGGGATTTATTTAATGTAACTGATTTCGGTGCGGTTCCGAACGATGGAAAGTCGGACTATGACGCCATTCAGCGTACAATCAAAGCCGCAGAGAAAAACGGTTCCGGCATTGTATTCTTTCCGCCCGGAAAATTCCGGGTTGCGGAAAAGGAAGGGATTTCCAAGCCCATCGAAATCAACGGTGCACATATTGTTCTACGGGGCAGCGGCAGTGGAGCAGGCGGAACCGAAGTTCATCAGAAGCATAACTATATTCCGGAGGATCCAACGAAAAAGTGGACCACCCCGCCGGTTTTTGTTTTCCGTCATCCGAGCAACCGGGCGCACCTGTCGCGCTATAGAGAGCAACAGCAGAAGCTCGCCTGCATCAACGGACCCGCTGTCAGAGAGTCTTTTTCCATAACCGTTGATGGTGCTTCCGGAATTCAGCCCGGTCAGACCGTGATGATTTGTGCACAGAGCACCCAACTGAATTCTTTCTTTCTACAGGGCCTGAAGCCACGGGATATTTTTAAAGAGATCAACGAAAACGGCGTGTCGGTTTCCGAAAAACACACCGTGGCAACGGTAGAGGGGAAAACGGTCACGTTTGTGGAGCCGATTCGCGTGGACATTGACCCGGCGATTGAATGGACGGTATACGACTATCCAATGCTGGAAGGCTGGGGAGTGGAAGATCTGCACTTTACCGGCAACTGCCCGAAACCGTTTGTGCACCATAAGGATTTTATTCACGATAGCGGTTATCAGGGTGTGCGTATGGAGCAGGGGAAAAACTGCTGGATCCGCCGTTGCCGCTTTACCAATATGACGCAGGGATTCCTGGTATCGGGCTGTATTTCATCGTCATTCATTCTGAACACCATCGATGGCGATCAGGGCCATGGCAACTTCAGCATGAACTGGGGCGGAGGCAACCTGATCGGGCTCTGTCAGGATACGACGGATAAAGGCTCGTTCCACGGATGCGGGATTTCGCATGAGAATGTGAGCGGCGTAATCTGGCGCTATGAATCGGTTGGAGCAACCAAGCAAACGCCGCGCTGCGGAGGACCGGATTTCCACGCGCAGTTTCCCTATTGCTCCCTTTGGGACAGCAGTGTGGCCAACCTGCGGGATAACGGCGGAAACTATACGTTGCAACCGAATCATCTGCGCGATTTAACCTTCTGGAATTTTGAGCAGATCGGGGAAAAAATTTATCACGATTATTGGAACATGCCGAAGACGCCGGAGGAAGCGAAGAACAAGTATCATGGGAAAACCAAGGTGGCTTATCCCAACTATATCGGCTTCCACGGAGTGATGAGCGAATTCAATCGAAAACATCTCGGCTTGTTTGAATCGTATGGCGCCCCGGTGGAGCCGGCCTCGCTCTATGAAGCGCAACTGGCGCTGCGGCTGGGCGGTGCGCCGGCATGGATTGCAGAAGCCAAGGCCGAGTGGGAGCAGGTCAAGGCGCTTCATCGAGGCGAGTTGAATACTTCCAAACTCTGGAAACAATATCGCGAAGCAAAGCAGACCGGCGGTGAGCCGGAACTGGCTGACTTTTCCTATGCCGGTTACCACCATGGCGAAACCGCCATTCCTTCCAATGATTGGAAAGTATTTGATGTGACCCGGGCGGGGGCAGTTCCGAATGATGGTAAGTCGGATAAGAAGGCCATCCTGTTGGCCATTGAGGCTGCGGAGAAGCATGGGTCCGGCATCATCTTTTTTCCGCCCGGCCGATTTCTGGTCAACGAACCGACGGATCCTGAAAATCAGTTGATCCGCATTGGCGGAAGCCGGATCGTGTTGCGGGGGAGTGGCAGCGGTGAAGGCGGTACTGAGTTGTTTATGAACCTGCATCTGGATCCGACCGATCCGAAAAAACTGTATTCCAGCCCGTTCATGATTGAGTTCAAAGGGAAAGGCGAAACCAAAATCAAGACGGCCGTTCTGGCCGATGCCCGGCGTGAGACACACGCGGTTGCGGTGAAGGATGCTTCCCTGTTTAAGCCGGGCGACTGGGTGTTGCTGCACGTGCAGGATAATTCTCCGGAAGCCGTGGCCGAAGCAGTGGCTCCCTATCAACCGGATCCAACCTGGAAAAAAATTGTAGAGCAGGGTGTGATGGTCGATGAATTTCATCAAATTGATAAAATCGAAGGGGATCGTTTAACCTTTAAAGAGCCGATCCATGTGAATGTTAAGGCTGCTCAAGGCTGGAAGGTCATCAAGTATGAACCGCTGGAGGAAGTGGGGGTCGAGGACATTGCTTTCCGGGGCAACTGGCATGGCGACTTTGTACACCACCGTTCGTTTCAGGACGACAGCGGATGGAGCGGCGTTGCGCTCGCCAAGAGCGTAAACAGCTGGATCCGCAATTGCCGGTTCAGCGATTGGAGCCGGGCAGTATCCATTAAAGCCTGTGCAGCAACAACCGTGCAGAATCTGGTGCTCGACGGCAATGCCGGGCATAATGCGATTTCGGTGCACAACTCGTCGCATGTGATGGTGCGCGATGTCGAGGATACATCGGGCCACTGGCACGCCTGCGGTGTGGCTGGAAAATGTTCGGGTAACGTTTTTCTGAATTGTGAGTATCGCGAGGACACCTGCTTCGAGTCGCATGGTTCCCAGCCGCGTTGGACCTTGTTTGATAATATTTCAGGTGACTGGAAGTACGGCCGCTGGGGCGGGGCGCGGGGCAGCCTGCCCAACCATTTGCGCGGGCTCGCTTTCTGGAACTACAACAACACCGGAGCGGGCGAGCCGGGGGATTATCACTTTATCCGTCCGGACAGTGTGTATGGCCGAATCATCATGCCCTACGTCATTGGCTTCCACGGGAACCCGCAGGTCTTCGATGAAACGCAGGTGGAAGTGCTCGAATCAAACGGTGCACGGGTTTGGCCGGATTCGCTCTATGAGGCGCAGTTTAAGTTACGCATGAATCGATAATACCGTAGACGGAAATAATAACAGTACGCTTGGAGAGAGGTTATATCATGTTGGAGAATTGGGATTATATCGTTATTGGACTCTATCTGCTGTTTACGATGTCGATCGGGATGGTATGTCGGAAGGTGGCGAAAAATTCGTCCGACTTTTTCCGCGGTGGCGGGAACATGCTTTGGTGGATGACGGGCATGTCGGGGTTGGCCTCGGGGCTTTCGGCCTGGACCTTCACGGCGGCGGCCACACGGGTTTACGACATGGGATTTTTCATGATCTATCTCTATTGGCTGTGGGTGCCCGCCTATCTGATCATCTTTTTCTACCTGGCGCAGCGTTACCGTCAGATGCGCATCATTACCGTGGCCGACGGTATTAAGCGGCGCTATGGCCGCTTCACGGAACAGTTTTGGATCTGGGTTCAGATACCCGCCAATATGATGATTGGTGCCATGTGGCTGATGACCGTTTCCATCTTCATGAGCGCCGCCGTCGGGGTGCCGCTCAACTTATGCATCCTGATTCTTGGCATCGTGGTAACCTGTGTTTCTCTCGGAGCCGGGGCCTGGTCAGTGATCGCCAGCGACTTTGTGCAGATGACCATTATTATCGTGGGGGCAACCACGGTGCTGATCCGCTCGGTCACCCTGCCGGCCGTCGGTGGGGTGGATGGTTTCATGGAACAGATTCCGGAAGGCTTCACCAACCCCTCGCTCGTTGAATCGCCTAGCATCTGGATCGCCTTCTTATTACTGAGCATGATTATGCGCATCATGCAGGCGTCCGACCTTTCGCAGGAGGGCGCCAAGTTCCTATCCGTTAAAGACGGGAAAGAAGCCAGGAAATCGGCGGCCATGCTCACAATGGGTTATTTTCTAGTTCCCATCATCGCCTTTGTTCCGGTCATGATCTGCTCTTTCATTTATCCAGATTTGTCGGAAGTTTTTCCGAAAATGAATAATCCGACCGAGGGCGCCTATATGGCGATTGCGGCACACGTGCTGCCGACCGGGATGGTAGGGTTGATTGTCTGTGCGATGTTCGCGGCATCCATTTCCAGCATGGATACCGCCTTGAATAGAAATGCCGGTTTTTGTGTGAAGAACTTTTACAAGGAGTTCATTCGTCCCGAAGCCGATGAAAAGGAACAGCTGCTGATGGGCCGTGTCTTTACCGTGATTCTCGCCATTGTTCTTATTACGCTGGCAACCACACTGGCTAACAATCGCACGATTGGGCTGTTCGAGTTTTCCAATCTGGTTTTCTCCCTCGTCATACCGCCCATGGTGGTGCCTGCTGTTTTCGGCTTTGTGTATAAACGGACCCCGGTCTGGACCGGATGGAGTACGGTCATCGTTGGTTTCTCTGCGGCATTTTTCACCAAGACCTTTGTTTCGACGGATGCCGCCGGAAAATATATTTTCGGCTTTGGCGACCGTCCGATGAACTCGCTCGAAAGCGGGGACGTCACCTTCATGGTCATCACGGCGATCACACTCGTCTGCAGTATCTCGTGGTTCTTCTTTACGTCGCTCTTCTATAAGAAGGTGACCCCGGAGCACAAGGAAGCCATTGATGCGCTCTTTAAGGATATGCGTACTCCGATCGATCATGTGGCCGAGCATTCCGAAAATAACGATGGCACTCAGTATCACATTGTTGGATCGCTTAATCTGATTCTCGGTATTCTGCTCATGTGCGGCTTCCTGATTCCAAACAGCTTCGGCGAACGGATGGTCTTTGTCTATTGCGGCGGCGTGGTGGCGGCCATTGGAGGCATCCTGATTTCTATCTACAAAAAGAAAATGAAAGCGGCGGAGTAAGCGTATGAAAATTATTTTATATTTGGCAGTTCTTTGCAGTCTGGCGGGTTGCCGCTCAACAACGCCGGAACCTGAAGTGGTTGCGCAGAGTCCATTGGAGGAATTTGAGCAGATGAAATTCGGTTTGTTCATTCACTGGGGATTGTACGCAGTCCCGGCGGGGGAGTGGAACGGACAGCCGGTCCGTGGCATCGGTGAATGGATCATGAAATGGGAAAAGATCCCGGTACCGGAGTATGAAAAACTGGCTACGCAGTTTAACCCTGTGAAGTTCAATGGTGACGAGTGGGCACAGTTGGCGCAGGATGCGGGTATGAAATATGTGGTCATCACCTCTAAGCATCATGATGGGTTTGCCATGTTCGATTCAAAGGCCAGCGATTTTAATATCGTGAAGGCAACACCCTATGGGAAAGATCCAATGACCGATCTGGCGCAAGCCTGCGCTGATCGGGATCTTAAATTCGGGTTTTATTATTCCCAGGCGCAGGACTGGCACGAGCCCAATGCAGCCGGTAATGATTGGGACTTTCCGGAGGAGCGCGATCCGGCGCCATACATTCAGGACAAGTTGCTTCCGCAGGTGGAAGAGATTCTCAGTAACTACGGCGACCTTGCCGTGGTTTGGTTCGATACCCCCCGGCTGCTGAGCAAGGAACAGGTCATTGAACTGCGCGAGAGCGTTAAGGCGAAGCAACCGGATTGTCTGGTGAACAGCCGTATCGGTCATGATCAGGGCGACTTTGATCAGACGGGTGATAACTCGATTCCCACGCAGGTAAAACCCGGCATCGTCTGGGAAGTGCCCGCCACGCTGAATGATACCTGGGGCTATAAGAAGAACGATCACGACTGGAAAGAGCCGCGAGACCTGGTTTGTAAAATGGCGGACATTGTCAGTAAGGGCGGAAACTATCTGCTGAATATCGGCCCCGATGCCGAAGGAGTGGTTCCTCCGGAAAGTCAACGGATTCTGCGGGAGATCGGCCAATGGATGAAGGTGAACGGGGAATCCATCTATGAAACCACGCACAGCCCGTTCAATGTGAACAACATCACATGGCGCTGCACCGCCAAACCGGGAAAACTCTATCTGCATATGCTCAACTGGCCCGGGGAATCGTTTGAGTTCCAGGGACTGGAAAGCAAGGTGAAAGCCGCGCGTTTTCTGGATGGTGGGCAGTCGATTGTGTTCAGGCAAACCGGCAACAGCCTGGCGTTGAAATTGCCGCAACAGGCACCGGATCAGTTTAATACGGTTATTGTGCTGGATATAGCCGATGACCAGGCGATGGTTTCGGAAGAATACCGCTTTGATGCTGAACCCGCCGTCCGGCACCTCTATGCGTGGGAAGCACGGATGCGGGGCGAAGAGTTCTATTATGACTGGGAAACGCAGTCGGCCTATAACTTTATCGACGACACCCGCCCGCGCAATGAACTGCGCTGGTATAATTTCCCCCAGTCCGAGGGCGAATGTTGGGTGGATATTGAATATGCCTGTGCCGATGCAGATGCGGGCAGTCCATTTCGTTTGTCCAGCCGCCGTATCCAGTGGGAGGCGGAAAATACCGGACCTTCAGAGCTGCACGGTGTGATTGAAGGAACCGGTGGAGCATTCAAAATCAAACGCCTGGGCCGTCTGACGATGTTCTCGCCGGAGTGCACGCTCGTTTTTGGTTTGAAAGATGATTTCTGTTCGGCATCCGTTAAGGTGAGGAAGTTGATTTTAACGAAGGTCGAGTAGCGTTGCTTATTCGGGATAAGGAGTATGATGAACTATTTTAGATTGATTGCTTGTGTGAGTCTCTGTGGATCCACCGTGTGGAGTGGAGCTAAGCCAATTGAGGAATCCAGGCCCAACCTGTTAATGATCTCGATCGATGATATGAATGATTGGGTCGGTTTCATGAATGGCCATCCGAATACGAAGACGCCGCACATGGATCGGCTGGCCGCTCAGGGAACGGTCTTCATGAACGCGCATACGGCTTCGCCCCACTGCGGGCCGTCACGTACGGCATTATGGAGTGGACTGAGACCCTCGAGTACGGGCGTCTATGCGCATATCAATGACGAAAATTTAGTCAAAACCCCGGCCGGGCAGGGCATCTTCCTTAGCAACTGGTTCGAGAACAACGGCTACAAAACCATCGGCAAGGGCAAGCTGTTTCACCATTGGGCACCCGATGGGGCCTTCATGGAATTTGATGGCACGCGCGAAACGCCGCGCTTCGGCCCGAAACCTGCGAAACGTTTTAAGTGGGACACCAAAGGAACCGGAACCGACTGGGGCGTTTATCCGGAACGGGATGAAGATATGCCGGATATTCAGGCCGCGGAATGGGCGGTGGAGCAGTTGAAGCAAAAGCACGATGAACCGTTCTTTCTGGCCGTAGGATTTGTGTTGCCCCACGTGCCGTGGTATGCCCCGCAAAAATGGTTTGATCTGCATCCGCTCGATTCAATCGAAACACCTCCCTACCTGAAGGGCGATCAGGACGATGTTCCGCCCATGGCCCGCAAGGTGGCTGAGATGCTGCATATGCCGACGGCGGACTGGGCCAAAGAGAGCGGGGAATGGAAACAGATTGTTCAGGCCTATCTCGCCACCATTTCGATGGTGGATCATTGTGTGGGGATGGTACTCGATGAATTAGAACGCAGTGGCTACGCGGAGAACACCGTGGTCGTTCTTTGGTCGGATCACGGCTACCACCTCGGTGAAAAGAACCGCTTCGCCAAGCAATCCCTTTGGGAGCGGGCCACCCGCACGCCACTGATCTTTACGGCACCCGGATTTAAGGGAGGACAGGCGACTCAGGGGCCTGCCTCGTTGATGGATCTCTATCCCACCTTGCTGGAGCTTTGCGGCCTGCCTGCAAATCCGAAAAACGAGGGGGTCAGCCTCGTTCCACTGATGCGCGATCCCCAGTTGGAATGGGCTCATCCTGCGATCACCACCTATGGCGAAAACAACCATGCCGTGCGGTCACAGCGTTACCGGTATATCCGTTATGAAGATGGCAGTGAAGAGCTATACGATAGCCAGAACGATCCGAATGAATGGAAAAACCTGGCGGACAATCCGGAGTATGCGGAAATCAAAAAGGGATTAAAACAATCGCTCCCGAAAATCAATCAGCCGTGGTCGCCGTACTCGTACCTTCGCTGCAACGAGTATTTTACCGCGAAATCACCACCCGATAAGAAATAAGGAATTTGGCTGGATGGGAGCTTCTGTGAGCGGGTTTTTACTCTGGGGAATCCTTTCCGCTTTCATGGAATCATCCGGTATGTCCGATCAGTAGAGAAAAGAGCTTTTCAGCCCCTAGGCACCTAAGGATCTTTCCAATCCCCGCTCCGCATGGGGCGGCAGCCTCAGCTGGCATTGAAAAAAATGTCGCGATTGGGCATCGGCCTGCTTTCCTGGAGCGCCGATTCAGAGTCAATACCTTATTAGCTGGGGTTCCCGGATGATGGGCGCCTCGGATAACGTGCATCCTGAATATATCATTGTTGGTAGCCGGAAATTGAATTCACCGGGAGTTACTATTCGCAAATCACGCATGAATTATGCGCAAAGCGTATCTTTAATTTTTTAAACGCCGGCGTTCTAATAGCCCTGTACAGTGGAAAAGAAAGAGTTGCAATCAAAGCGATGGAGATATTCCTAACCAGCAAACATAGGAGGAAGGCGAAATGCATATTCGAAATAAAATGAAGTTTGTTATCGTTGCAATTGGGGTTGCGGCCGGACAGGCATGGGGCGGCGGTATTGCCTTGAATGAGGCGGTCTCGAGCTTTGAATATACTGATCTAGCCAATACCATCGTGCCGACAAGCCAGTTGGCGCTGACAAACAGTGAAGCCTGGACGGTCGATTTCCAAAGCCCTACCGGTTTCGCGAGGTTTGATACAGGTGATGGCACGGATGGCAATTTCTATATCACGCTCAATGCAAAAGGGGCATCAGACTACATTAAAATTACATCGGTTGATCTGGGGATCAGCATGGTTGAGGGCAGTACGTACAAGGTCTCGATCGATTCAAAAGAAACACTAACCGGCGATAAGGACTATCAGTTTGAGGTCTATCGTGCATCTGACGATGCAGTGATTGTGAGCAACACATTTATAGCCGGAGCCGCTGCCTGGGTGACCGATACTCTGGAGTTTATTGCCACAGCACCTGATGCGGGGCAGGATATCTATTTGGTGATCACCCGCGACAGTGCTCTGAACGGGAATGCAAAATCGGTCAAACTGGATAACATAATCCTTGAAGAGCTTGGTGCGGCTTTTTCCGACTCGCTACGTGTGCTGGCATTCAACGTAGATGATAATAAAGCCGATTTCGAATATGTTGCATCCAATGTCGGCTTTGATTTAAGTCTGACAGCTTCACTTGACGGTGCCTCCAGCGGGGGATCGACAGATGAATCATACGGTACGTTCTATGATCCCACCGGCGCTGGTGCAGGGGCTCCTGCTGCGTATCCCTGGCGTGCACAAGGCGATAGTGCTCTCGTCGCAGATATTACAATCACGAACAATTCTTCGGATCTACTGAAGCTGGATGGTCTATACTTCGATCTGAGCCGTTTGTCGGCTACGTCCGTCCGTCAGATTGAACTCGACTATACCGGTGGTAACCTGGGTACGTCTGGAAACGTCTACAGCGTTACATTAGATAGCGGAGACGGTACGACCGGTTTCGTTAACTTTGACTGGACGCTTGGGTCAGAGGGTAAGACGCCTGGCGTCGCCGCTGTTACGTTTAATGCTTTGTCGGATCGCACGTTGGGTGTCGGAGAAACGGCCTCTTTCCGGCTTACCGTAGATACTTCAACGGATGCAGCAACAGAACCGGATCAAGCCTTGCTGGATAATATTGCCTTGATTGGCGACTTCATTACCGATGGCATTCTAGTGGATTGGAAAAGTCCCGATATGTTCTTCGGCGCGGCAACAACTACGCTGCTGAAACTGGGCGCGAATAACGCCGTAACCAATGGCGATTTATATATCCAAAATTATAACCCGACATCACCCCTATTTGACCGCAAAAGAGAGGGGTATTATCAGAAGCAGGATATCTATGGCATCATGCAGACCGGAAATCAGGGTGCAACCGCAGAAGTCCGTCCCTTCCGATATTATAAGTTCACAGAGGCTACGCCGAGCGAAGGAAACTTCCTTCTTACTGTGACTCCTGCTGGCGATGTCACCAATGGGACTTCCATCTTACAGAGCAGCCTTATCCATTACAACGCGGAAGATTTCTATGACAGCCTGGAAGTAGGTGAAACCATTACGTCCCTGGAAATGAACCTGATTGAATTGGATGCGGATGATGCAGCGGTACGCTTCGCCGTCAAGAATGACGGCCAGTGGTATGTGAGCTTTACAAAAGCAACGACAGCAGGCTCCTTTTCCCTGCCAGTGCCTACCGCCGAGGCTGCCTGGGGAGCACTTACCCCGTCTAGCAGTGGCTCGGCGTCATTGATGACGGCCGACGGAATTGTATATGACACATCCGGCGCGTCATTCACGAATGTTGAAGCCGTCGGTTTCTTCATGGAAGGCAGCGGTGGAGTTGCTGAGAACAAAGTAAGGTTCAAATACGACTCGTTTACCGCATTGGCCGGGCCGGTGCCGACCGATTTCCCGGATCCAAGTGTGTTGGCATACAACGTTGATGATGTCCGGGAAGATTTCGAATATGTAAAGAGCGGTATCGATTTCTCGCTGACGATCGTCAGTGCAGGCAACAGCCCGAGCAGTACACAGGGCTCGTTGGATGGCAGTCTGGGATCGTTCTTTGATCCCAACAGTGCTGATACCAACAGTGCTGCGCGCCCATGGGCAGGTCGGGGCAGCGCGCCCTTTGTTGCTGAAATGACGATTGGCAACGGCAAGCCAGATTCCATTTTGGATCTAAGTGGGTTCCATTTCGATCTGTATCGTCATCAGGTTGCATCAATTTCCGTTCGTCGGTATGAACTGGAATATATCGGCGGTGACCTGTCGGGTGTATCCAGCGGCCTGGTCTATGGTGTCACCGTGAATTCCGATGAGTTTGCGCGCTACTTTGTGACTAACATTGTTGAAGGTGTCACCAACGTTACTGAGATAACGCCGTATGGCGATTTCGATTGGACGTTTGCTGCCGAAGGCACGACCCCGTCAGCGGGGACTAAAACCTTTAATGCGATGGCGGATACGAGCTTGGACTTTGGTGAGTCGGCGACCTTCCGCTTGACCATTAAGTCATCGACGGATGCCGCAACCGAAGCCAACCAGGCGCGCCTAGATAACATTGCATTTATCGGAACGTTGCAGGGCGTCGGTTTCGGTAATTGGATCAATGGCTTTGGTCTGGCTTTAGATGACCGTGATCCTGACGATGATCCTGATGGCGACGGCTTGACCAACCTTGAGGAGTATGGTCGCGATGGAAATCCAAACGATATTAACGATACTGGAACCGCATCGTTTATCGAAGTGGCGGGAGGTGTATTTAACTATGTCCATCCGCAACGTACGGATGACGATACGCTGAACTACTATTTGGAGTTAAATGATGACCTGGTCTTTGGAGAGTGGACGAACACTGGATATGTGGTGACCGGAACGAACATAACGGCTGCCACACTTGATTATGTGACCAATGAAGTTTCGACGGCCTCCAAGGATGAACAGTTTATTCGCCTCATCATTGAGCAACTGTAATTTCCTTTCAGGAAAACAAACGCTGAAAGTCCCCGGTGCTGCCGGGGGCTTTCAGTTGATCAGGAAAAGCGCTGGATGGCCGCGTGGTTCCGGTTAAGTGAAAACAGAGGGCTTTATATGAAACTGATAATCAGCTTATCTATACTTTGCATGCTTGGGGTGCTCCCTTGTTTGGCGGTATCGATTAATGAACCCGTGTTTTCTGAAAGCTTTGATGCAGATGCTCTCGGTGTTTTGACGACCTCCGGAGGCTGGACGAACGTTGATCCCGCAACCCTTAAAACAAAACGCAAGATCGAGGTGATGGTGGATGGAGGCGACCTGCTTGGGGGCGGCGTCGCCAACCATGTTTTGTTTTTCCAGAATATTGCAGCCGATCCCGTTGCGTACGACACCAAGTTCTGGGCAGATGGCCTGATTGCAACCTCGATGGTGCTTATGGTCAGTTTTGATTTCCACGAGCCATCCGGCATAACCGGCGGGATTGGCATTTCAGTGGGCGGGAATACCGGTGCCGCCAATCCGGTGAACATCGTTGGTTTAGCGGATGGGACGGTACAGCCATCAGGTACTTATAGTTTGAATGCTGCGCATCATCTGGACGTAGTGTTCAATGAAACCGGATCGATGCTCGACTATGATGATCCGGCAGGCGGCGTGTCATCATTGGATTCGGGGTTGATGGATATCTGGATCGACCAGGTCAGGGTGGCGACCGGCGTTTCCAATGATCGATCCGCCACACCTTCAACGCAGTTGTCCAGCCTGCGTTTTGATAATGCCGGGACGCAGCAGGAATTCTATCTGGACAATATTGAGGTAATGACCAGCGGTGCGACTGAGCCACCCGAACCACCAGAGCTTCTCACGATTACGAACCTGCTGCTGTCCTCCGGTAATGTGAGTCTGGAATGGAATCAGTCGCCTGAAAGATTCATTGTGGTGGCAGCCGGCCGTGTTGATAGCATGATGGCCACCGGTGAGACGGTCGTTTCGTCAACCATAAGTACCAATGGCGCCACGTTTGCTTACGCGGAGGATGCCGGTTTTTTTCGGGTGCAGTCGGGCATCGCAGCCGTGGATGGCATCACGAGCTCGGCTCTTCGGGATGAGGTGAAGGCGCAATCGACCGCCATTGCGCCCACGAACCGTATTTATGACACCGAGCTGGTTGACGTGGTCGGTATGACGCTGCCGGGCACGTCGTTCTCCATTTCGGAGTTGAGTGGTTTTACGAATCTGGACAAACTTTCGCTGGCTGATAGCGGAATATCGGTTTTGGGGGATTTCTCGGCAGTAACGAACCTCACCTGGCTGAACCTGTCGGGCAATCAGCTTAGCGATCTTACTCCTTTGAGTGTCCTCTCCGATCTGGAGGCACTGAACCTGGACAGCAATCTGGTTAGTAACCTGTCCGGTATCGAAAACCTCTCGCATCTGCGCTGGCTGGACCTGGAAAATAATCAGCTTTCTGACCTCTCGCTTGTCGTCGCCAATGCCGCAAACGGTGGGTTGGGGGATGGCGATGAACTCTGGGTGCGGGGCAATCCGCTTTCTGTGGCAGCCACGAACCAGATCCAGACTTTGGAAAGCACATACAACGTGAAGGTCTATTTCTAATGAAGACGTCAAATCACATTCAATCGAACCGCCGCAACTTTCTTGGAGGAATGGGCACAGCTGCACTGGCACTTTCAGCAACCCGCTTGCAGGCCGCCGCAGCCAGCCGGCCCAACCTTTTGTTTGTTCTGGTGGACCAGTGGAGGTTCAGTTCGTTCAGTCATGGCGAAGTGAACGACGCCAAGGTTCAAACGCCCAATATCGATAGTTTTCTCAATGACAGTCTGCGCTGGCGCAAAGCCTATTCAACCTCGCCCGTGTGCACACCGGAGCGTGCGGTGCTGATGACCGGGCGCTATCCGCACCAGACCGGCATGACGCACAACGATCTGATGCTTCCGCCCGGCAACCGCTGTCTGGCGGAGATCTTTACCGAAGCGGGCTATGCGACGCACTATATCGGGAAAACCCATTATGACGGCGAAGCGAAACCGGGCTTTATTCCACCGGGCTGGCGACGCCGGGGCTTTACGACCTATGAAGGGTACAACCGTGGCCACGATTATATGCCCGGTCGTTACTACGATAATGACGGCAACCTGATTGAGCATACGGAATATGAGCCTGCAGTCCAAAGGCAGCTGGCGGAGCAGTTCATTTCCTCGAACAAAGCACGACCCTGGTTCTGTTTCCTTTCGTGGGGGGTGCCGCATACACCGTATGCGGAGGTGCCTTCCCAATACAAAACCTATTCGCTTGCCCCGTCCGATCTGCGACCGAATGTGCCGGGAACCGCAGCGCCCGAGGCCGATTTGGAAAACTATTTTGCACATTGCACGGCGGCCGATGACAACTTCGGTCAGTTAATGCAGTTTTTGGAAGATACTGGATTGCGCGACAACACGCTGGTGGTGTTCACCTCCGACCATGGCGACATGCATTTCTCGCACAATCTGGAGAAGAAAGGCCATGCCGAAGAGGAATCGGCCCACATCCCGCTCTTTATGCGTATGCCGGGAGTCATTCCCTCCGGAGCCGTTTCGGATACGCTGATCAACGGGGTGGACATGATGCCGACCCTGTTGAGCCTTTGCGGGCTTCCAAATCAGAAGACCTGCGCCGGGGTGGATAAGTCCGATGCGGCCAAGGGACTTCCAATGCCTGGAATCGATTCCATCTTCTGCCCGCATCAGGACGACTGGCGGATGGTGCGCTCAGGCCAATACAAGCTGATTGTGCGCGATAAAACCGATCCCATGACTATCAACAGCGTAACCGACCTGTACGATCTGGATAATGATCCCTATGAAATGGCTAATCTGGTCGCCGATCCCGCCCATGCGGCCGTCAAGCAGCAGCTTTACAACCGCCTGGTTCAATGGATTGCAGACACTGATGATCCATGGCCGCAGGCGGCACCGCAGGCAGGAATCATGTACACAACCTGATATTCTACGCAAATCCAGGATCTGTTATGCGCAAAACATGTGTGGAAAAATGAATAGACATGCCTAGAATGTTAAAACGATTAAGAGTAGCAGGTTGGTCATCGATGGGGTTGACCAGGAAAAATGGAGAATACAACGGATGAAAAAAAGAACAGTAATTCAGTTAGTGACCTTCGCTATAAGTATGAGCGTAGCGCTTCCGTCTATGGCAGGTGCAATCCTTGATTGGAGCGCATCCGATGCCATGTCAACGGCAACAGGTGACATTGACCTGGCTCTTGGAGCCGGAACGGTTCAGGGGTTGGTAAGAAACTACACTCCGGGATCAGCGATTATGTCCACGAGTTTAGATTCAACATATACTGAAAATAGCATATATGGTGTTGTTCAGGTGGAAAATGGCGGCACCTCGGCTACCACCATAGATACTGCTGCCGGAAGCCGCATGGATGAGAGCACCCCCGGCCTTTGGCTTGGAGTCGATGGAAATAGTCCGGCCGCAGACGAAGCTATTCGCTCAATTGCTGCTCTGGTGTGGTACGACCTCGATACAGCCGCCCCTGCAACCGATCACATTTCTGCGATGTCGCTCGGCGCAAATTCCAATGGCGGTATTGCCGCCGTAACCGTGCGTTTTGCGGTTCAAAGCGGTGGTGCCTGGTATGTCAGCAGCGACAATCTTACTGCTCAAGGTTCGTTAACATACTCCGGCGCAAACTGGGCTGAACTCTCCGCCGTTGCAGATGCCTCATCCACCAGCCTTATGTCGGCCGAAGGGTTGACCTACGATGTTCTCGGCACCACGCTGGATAACATCACTGCCGTTGGGTTCTTCGAAGAAGGCACCACAATAAGTACAACTGCCCGAGCACGCGTCAAGCTTGATAGCCTGACGGCCGAGGTTATTCCGGAACCGGCTACGCTGGGATTGATTGCCTTTTTCGGCGGTGCGGTTCTATTCATCAGACGCAGGCTGGTAATCTAAAAGAGAGCAGTTTTATCTCTTGATAAAAGGGTAGGAATTTACGTTTCTGCCCTTTTTTTTCATAGGGACCCATTTTTCCTGACTATCAGTGTCCATCTGTGTTAATCAGTGGTTCTGGATTTTGTTTAGGTTCAAGAGCATGAATTGAAATCTTTATGAAACCGTTTTTATTGTTTGCCGTAATTACTTTGATGGCTTTTGCACCTTCATCAGAAGCTTGCGATGAATGGCAACTGGCGTTCGAAGATTCGGGTTCCAAGGATTGGACAGCGAACTGGTTTTTAGAAGGGAACAAGGCCTCGATTGAAAACGGCGGTGATGGAATGATCTTTTCATCCGGGCCGGTGCCGCTGGAGCAGGCGAGCCATGCGGTGCTGTGGACAAAACAGAGTTTTTCGGGCGATCTTAAAATTGAATACGACTATACCCGGTTGGATTCCATGACCAATGAGACGGCCGTGAATATTCTCTACATCCAGGCAACCGGCCTCGGTACGGAGGAGTCGCCGACGGATATTTTCCTTTCCACGAAGCTGCGCGAAGTGCCATGGATGAAATCCTATTTTCTCAACATGAACGCACTACACATTTCCTATGCGACAACGGGGCCGAAGCATGCACACTATGTTGCCGCCCGGCGCTATCCAGCCAGAGAGTTGAAGGCCTTCCAGAAGGAAACTCAGATTCAACCGGTTTATGAAAACATCAATCTTTTTAAGCCGGGAGAGACCTATCACATGTCAGTTGTGAAGAAAGGCAACCGCTTGAGTTTCACGGCAGAGCATGACGGTAAGGCTCATACATTTGAATGGGATGCCTCCGGCTTCCCGTCCGTCACCGAAGGCCGGATCGGCTTCCGTCATATGTGGGCGCGCAGCAGCCGATATCAAAACATACGGGTGTTTGTTAAGGGTTTGTGAGCCTTGTCCCGGCATGCGGGGTTTGGAACGGATTGACCAAACAGGGTGGAGTGGATGCTCTCCGGTTCGGGTATCTGCCCCTCGCTTGAAATT
Source organism: Pontiellaceae bacterium B12227 (assembly GCA_029432775.1). Classification (GTDB taxonomy): domain Bacteria; phylum Verrucomicrobiota; class Kiritimatiellia; order Kiritimatiellales; family Pontiellaceae; genus Pontiella. The sequence continues at coordinate 87,613 of JAROAZ010000011.1, forward strand.
TGCGGTGTGCGCAAATAACGCAGTTGTATTGCGCAAACTAAAACTTCTTTTTTCAAAGCGACCGAATACTATGTTGAATATACCGTCAGAAGAACAACACACAACGGATGGTTTGACGCGTTTAACACCAAAGCATGGAGGAGTAGGAAAAATGAAAAGAACATTAGCCATATTAACAACGGTTGCCTTGTCAGCCACGATAGCCAGCGCGGAGCTGGTCGGATCGCTTCATTTGCCGGCAAATATGGCTGCTGTCGGCAAGGTTCTGCAGAGCACCAACAACATCCCTACGCGTACCAGCGACGGTAATGGCAATACCCGAGGTACTGTGGAAGGTGCTTTCAGCGCTCAGGCGGGAGCCCTGATCGGCGCCGGCACAAACCCTGTGTATACAGGGTTTGGCTTGAAGACCTTCAGCGCAACGACGCAACTTTTAAATACCGACCGCTTCGGCGGAGGCGTTGGCGGAGGTTTTGTATGGGATTTCGACCTCTCCGGAACCGTGACGAACGCATGGGAGCTCAAAGTTGAGTTTGACAAGCGAGATGGCGACGGAAGCACCCGGGACGCTAAGTGGTATATCAGCTTTACGGGACTCGGCCGCACGCTCGATACCACGGATGTGACCACCCTTGCCCCGGGGGATGGCATCGAAGCATTGATTACTGATACGAGCAAGTATATCTATATTGGCAACCTGCCGACAACGGTTGCGGGAACCAATACATGGGATCTGACCGAGATAATAGAGGCGGCGCAGACGGAAGGCGCCGGTCTGGTTCGTGTTGTTCTGAAGGAAAACAGTTATCTGGATGATATTCACTTTAGAAATGACAGCGGGTTAATTGCCACCGACAGCACCTCGGCCACGCCGGTCACGTTTCCCGAGTTTTATGTATCGGACAATTTTGAAACGGGAACGGGTTCAGCCTCCACCAACGGGGTAATTGCCAACGGTTGGGTTACGGTCGGCGGCCCTGAACAGAAAGAATACAACGTCGGTTCCAGCGGAATTCTGGATATCCGTGATGCCTTTCTGGGATCCTCTCTCGAGGAGGGCTCAAACACAGTCCATGCAGGGGAGTTTGACGGCGTACAGATTCAGTTTGATCCCATTCAGCTTGCCGCAGTGGGTGACTCGTTGGAACTGAGCCTGGATGTAGGTGCGTATGCGGACACCTCCGGTGCTCCGATGGATACGGTTAATAGCCCGATGTTCAACATTTCATTGGTCGATTCATCCCGAACCAACGAGGCCGGGTGGGGGTTCCGCGCCAAACCTAATGCAGGTAACTTCAGCAAGCTGGTGACCTATAACAGTGCCGGGGGCTTTCCTCAGGATCCTGGCATTGACAGTTCGCGTACGGCCACGACTACCAATGGAGTGTTGCAGACCTGGAAGTTGCTTATTACGCGTATCGAGGGGGATACCTTTGAGCTGATTCCAAGCCTCGACGGTGTGCTGTTTGGTGGGAGTAAAGATCTCATCGTCACCAACGCAACGTGTCTGGGTGCGAGCTTTGATACGCTGACGATTCTCCCGCGCGGTAATGACATCGGCGTGAAGATTGATAATGCTTACGTTGTCGCGAATTTAGAACCGGTTGCGCCCCTGAGCCCCTTTGAGCAATGGGCTTTTGACAGCGGCTTGACCAACGGAATCGACGGGGCATCTGATAATCCGGACAATGATATTTACGATAACTGGGGTGAGTATGTTTTGGGCGGCGACCCAACCAACGGAATGAATATCGGCGTACAGCCGACAGTCGATGCATCCGGTAAGTATGTCTATACGTTGCGCAACGATATTGAGTTGGATGCTTTTGTGCTCACGAGCGAAAACCTCGTTACGGGCGACTGGACAACCAACAATGCTGAAACCATCATCATGGATGATGGCGAACTCACAGAATACGAATATACGAATTTGGTGGGCTCAGCTGCAGACCGGCAGTTCATTAAATTACTGGTTAAGTAAGTTCGTTCAGATACAGCCAATACCCCGTCTGCGGACGGGGTGACCCGAATGAATCAACCCGCCTGAAATACGGCGGGATTTTTATGTGGCCGATATGAGGTGCGCGAATCGTCAGTAATATCTGCGCAAAGAAGGGCTTTGCGCGCTCTGGATTTCCGCGTACCTTTTTACCAGTATAAATATAGGAATAGGGCCGGGGCTCGCCTTAAATATTTTGGAGCAGCTTATGAAACGTCGAGAATATCTCACCTTGTCCTGTGCAGGAGTTGCCATGCTGGGAAATAACACGCTTGCAGCAAAACGGAAACAACTGAATCTCCTCTTTGTATTTCCGGACCAGATGCGCCGTGAGGCTATGGGGTTCTGGAAAAAAGGCCGATTCAAAGGCGCGCTACGCACCGAACCCGATCCTGTGGTTACGCCGACGCTCGACGGGTTGGCTCAGGAGAGCGTGGTGTTCACGCAGGCGGTCAGCACCTGTCCGGTATGCAGTCCGTACCGCGCCATGCTGATGTCGGGCATGTGGCCGTGGCAGAACGGGGTGGTGAATAACTGTCATCAGACCCGCAAAGATCACCTGCGACACGATATTGAATGTTTTACCGACGTGCTGGAAACGACCGGATACGAAACCTGCTATGTGGGCAAGACTCACTGGGAGCGTAACGATCCGCTGTTCGATGTGAATCAGAACTATGTTGGAACAAAGGAAGCCCCCGGCGGGCACCATTTCAATCCATACGACACCTATATTCCTCCGGGGCGTGGCCGGCATGGAAACGACTACTGGTTCCAGTGCGTGAAGGATGTGCATAAAGATCCGCGTGTTTATTCCAACGACCCGAAGAAAATCAATGGGCTGAAGGATGGTGAACAATACCGTCCCAAAATCTATTCCCCGAAGCTGGAGGCCGATGTTATCACCGACTATCTGAAAAACAGCCATGGTCAACGGGACACGTCCAAGCCGTTTTCTCTGATCTGGGCCCCGAACCCGCCGCATAATCCCTATGGTTCCGAAGACGATTGCGACGAGGTTGCGTACCGCGAGCATTACAAGGGAAAAAGTGCGGAAGAACTGCTGAACCGTCCGAATATCGCGGAGTCTGACGCGGATAATCTCGCCAAGGCTAAGAAGAGCGTGCCGTTCTATTTTGCCAAACTCACGGGAGTGGATAAACAGCTCGGGCGCGTTTTTCAGGCATTGGAAGAAACCGGAGAAGCGGATAACACCATCATTGTCTTTACCGCCGATCATGGTGAGATGATGGGGAGTCACAATAAGTTCGGTAAGCTGGTGATCTATGAGGAAGCGTTCTGCGTTCCGCTTATGGTCAAGGTTCCGGGAAAGACCAATGGCACGCTTGAAGACCTGATGATTACGCCGGTTGATATCATGCCGACTGTACTCGGTATGATGGGGCTGAAAGACCGGATACCCGCAACCGTCGAAGGCAGAAACTGGTCGCGCGAGATCATAACCGGCGACTGGTCGAAAACTGCGAAGCCGAAATCCGCACACTTCCTCGGATACAACAATAAGTTCAAGGGAGTCCGCACGGATCGCTATTCGTTTCAGATTGATCAGAAGGGTGAACAGCTGCTGTTTGATAACAAAAAAGACCCTTACCAGATGACCGGGCTGCAACTGGCCGATATTCCCGGGGCCGATGCCGACTTCCTGCTGTCTGAGCTCGGGCGATGGCTGAAGCAGTCGAACGATCCCTGGTGGCGGGAGCAGAAGTTTGCCGAAATCATTCAATATCCTGCGTAAACTTTTGATCTGGCAGATCTGTTAAAAGGAAATATATGACGGTTATAAAAATAAGCGCATTGCTTCTGTTCAGCTTGCTTTCCATTTCAACGAAGGCTGCGGTGGATGTCAGTTTTGAAAGCGGTGTGCCAACCGAATGGAGCGGCTCTTCCGGCGGTCTTTCGGTTTCCGGCTATCACTACAAGGATGGGGTGCAATCGCTGCAGTGGAACTGGGGCAGCGGGGATGTGCTGACGGTGACTGATCTACAGTCGCAAGGGCTGGTGACCGGTGAGGTGGACGGCTATTTCGATAACACTTTTTATATGTGGATCTATAACGAGGTTCCGCTATCGAACGAAACGGCCGTTATTTCATTTAAGGATGGAAGCGGGAACTTACAGTATCACTACTGGTTTTACCTGAACTTCAAGGGTTGGCGCCCTGTGACCATCAGCTACCGCTATGAGATGTTCGGCAGTAAAAACTCCGATGACCTGCAGACGATGACCATTCAAATGCCTGCCGTGGCGGCCGGTGGAACCATGTTTGTCGATCGCATTGATTTTACGGGCGATCGGATTACGAGCAGCGCTTCGTCTACCCATATTCCATACAAACGTGACTTGGGCGACAACCATTGGTCGCGTATGCGACATTATTCAGAGTTGCCCCGAAACTATGGAGGCGAAACACCGACATCTGAGGAACTGGCAGACCTTGCATCCATGAAGAGCGTGGTGTTGGATTATATCCGGGGCAGCAGTCCCTCATCATCGAACCTCAATGCCGCGGATAATGTCTACGCAACGTTAGGCATTACGACGAATCCCGACAGTACGGTCAAAGGCAAGCCGCTGTTTGGCAAGGAGCACAGCGATAGTGAAACGATTGAGTTGCTTGATGATGTGATCCTCCATTATGCCCGCGATTTTTATCACAATGGCTCAACCGACAGCCGCACTAAATTTCTGCAGATGATCCGGCATACGCTGGATCAGGGCTATCAATACGGTTGCGTGATGGAAACGGTTCACCATGTCGGCTATTCCTTCCGTCCGTATCCGTTGGCGGTGTTGCTGATGGAGGATGAGCTGAAGACGGAAGGCCTGTGGGACGACGCCTATGCCATGGCCTGCTGGTTTGCCGCGCTCGATGGTATTTGGGAGCCGACGGCTGAGGTCAGCAACATGGATGCGGGCAATACCCGCACGATTGCGCGCTACTGCTGCATCTTCTTCAAAGATACGGTTGCGGAGCAGGTGCAGTACCTGAAGGGCTTCCGCGACTACGTCCAGATCTGGGCAACACCACTTCCGCAGACGGGGGAAGGGGTGAAGCCGGATTACACCGGCTTCCACCACAACCACTATTATCCGGCGCGCTACGTGGCTCCCGCATATAAGTCGATTTCGTGGGCGGTAGCCAACATGAGGGGAAGCGTTTTCGATATTAACGCGCCCGCGTTCGATGCATTTAAAAAAAGCATGTTGGTGCAGCGGCTCAATGCCAGCAACAAGGATATGCCGATGTCGATTGCTGGCCGCGGTTCGCCGCTGACTACAATTGACAGTATCAGGAAAGGGATCGAGTATCTGGTGAAGTCGCCGGTGGTTGATGAGCAGCTTGCGCGGACTTATAATCTCATGGAACCGTCGGATGCCATTCCAGGCTATCAGCCGGAAGAATATCCGAATGGTTTCTGGCAGTTGAACTATGCGCCGATGGGGGTGTATCGCGCAGACGACTGGGTGGCGGATATCAAAGGCTTCAACAACCATTTTATGGGGCAGGAGATCTATGCTGGAACGAGCCAGTATTCGCGCTATTCAGGATACGGTGCGGTGGAAATCCTCTATGCCGGAGGAAACGGAGACAGCGGCAAGCGGGAAGAGGGCTGGAACTGGAATGCAACGCCCGGGGGCACCACGATCCATCTGCCCTGGGCGCAGCTTAATGCGAATGGCCGCGAAGATGAAAAGACGGATTCGACGTTTTGCGGGGCGTTGCGGTTTGGATCCAAGTCGAATTGTTACCTTGAGAACGAGACGGCCATCGAGGGGGAGATCGGGCTGTTTGCCATGGACTTCCAGCAGAAAAATCTGAGCCCGAACCATAACCCCACCTTTAAGTTTAAGAAGTCGGTCTTCTGCATCGATGGCAAAATGATCTGCCTGGGTTCGGGAATACAGAATGACGATACGGCGAACAGCACAATCACAACGCTGTTCCAGAATCACCTGAAAAACACGGCGGACGCAGTGGTCATTGATGGTTCATCTCAAACCGGCTTTCCGTTTGATCAAACGTATGGAATGGCGGGCGACCGCTGGTTGCTCGACAATGTCGGTACCGGCTACTATGTTCCGGAGGGGAACGATTCGATCAAGCTGACCCGGATGAACCAGACCTCGCCGCAGCAGGATGGGTCCGGAACCTACAACGGTGATTTTACGGTGTCCTGGCTGAATCATGGCTCTAATCCGGGGAATGCGGGCTATGAATACATCGTGGTTCCCAAATCCAGTATATCGGCAATGGCTTCCTTTGCCGCAACGGCGAGCAATTTTTATTCGATCGTGAAGAATGACCTGACTGGACATGTTGTTAAATCGGGCACGATTGAGGCCTACGCATTGTTTGCTTCGAATAGCAGCATGGGCAATTCAGTGGTGAAGGGAAATACAGATCCATGCCTGGTGATGCTGGAAGGCGATGCGGTCATCAACCTGACTCTGGTGAATCCCGTGCTGAATTTCGATGGGAATGGCGTACTGGATAGTGCAGTGCCGGTTGAGCTGACGCTCAATGGTACATGGGTGGTTGTTGATGCCGATGCCGGAGTGTCTGTGGTCAGCACGAACGGGAGTGAAACCGTTCTGCGTTTCCTGACATCAAATGCGGAACCACTGGACGTTCAATTGATCAATCCAAATGTAGAGGTTGAGGAGCGGACGTTTGTATTCAATCCGATCCACGATGCGCATACTGTGCAGTCGAGCCCCGGTTCGAACTATGGGGCAAACACCAAGTTGGCAATCCGTTCCGATAAATATGATTCCGCCATGCAGGGATACCTCATGTTCGACGCCGATACGGAGGACATGATTCCATTATCTGCAACCCTGAAGCTCTACGTTACTCATAATCCGATTATCCTTTCGGTACACGATGTGGATGACACCATCTGGACGGAGGGAGCACTTACCTGGAATAACCAGCCGTCGATGGGTGCCGTGGCCGATTCGCATTCCGTTGGGCAGGATGTGTGGGAACATTTTGTCGTCTCCGGTTCTGTGACGGGCGCTGGTAGGGTTTCTTTTGGCCTGATGAACAACGAAGCGAGTTACAGCAATGTGGACTCCAAAGAGGGTTCCAACGTGCCGGTGCTGGAAGTTGTCGCGGTCAGCCAGGATGCCGACAAGGATGCGGACGGCATGCCCAACGGTTGGGAATTCAAATACTTCGGACATCCCACCAATACGCTCGCGGGCGTCGATTCTGATGGGGACGGGTTGGATAATTTGTCCGAATTCATTGCGGGAACTATTCCCACAAACAGCGGTTCTTATTTAGCGGCATCATCTGAGAATGTCCGTTCCGGTTTTGTCGTTTCGTGGAATGCGGTTTCCAACCGCGAATATGGAGTGTGGCACAGCGGTTCGCTAACGAATGGTTTCAGCAGTCTGACTAACGGTATTGCCTATCCGCAGAATAGCTATACGGATATCGTCCATTCCACAGAAAGCCACGGTTTTTACAAGGTAGATGTGCAGATCGCACCGTAAAAGCGCAATAGTAGTCTTGCGCGAATACAGCTGAAGATCTGCGCAAAACATTGCTTCACCTTCCGGCAGCCCACAAGTAGTCTATTCCACCAATATCTACCTCAAATAGTTGCTGTGGGTAGAGTGGTTTTAATAGATGGAGAAATTTATGGAACGTCGTAGTTATCTCGCCCTGTCACTCGCCGGAGCTGCCTCGCTCGGCAATTCGACGCTGGCTTCCAGAAGGAAGCAGCCCAACCTGCTGTTTGTTTTCCCCGACCAGATGCGCCGCGAGGCGATGGGGTTCTGGCAGAAAGGTAAGTTTAAAGGGGCGCTGCGCACAAAAACCGACCCGGTCATTACACCGACGCTCGACAAACTGGCGCAGAAAAGCGTGGTCTTCACGCAGGCGGTCAGCACCTGTCCGGTCTGCAGCCCGCACCGCGCCATGCTGATGTCCGGCATGTGGCCGTGGCAGAACGGGGTGGTGAATAACTGCCACAAAACACGCAAGGATCATTTGCGCCATGACATCGATTGCTTTACCGATGTCCTCGATCAGGCGGGTTTCGAAACCTGCTATGTCGGCAAGACCCATTGGGAACGCAACGATCCGCTCTTTGATGAAAACCAGAACTATGTCGGCACCACTGAAGCGCCGGGCGGACATCATTTTAATCCATACGATACCTACATTCCGCCGGGCCGTGGCCGTCATGGCAATGACTATTGGTTCCAATGTGTAAAAGATGTGCACAAGGATCCGCGCGTCTATTCCAACCGTCCGGAGCGTATCGACGGGAAAGCCGATGGGGTGCAGCACCGCCCGAAAATCTATTCCCCGAAGATCGAAGCCGATGTCATTACTGACTACCTGAAAAACAGCCAAGGCCAGCGCGATACGTCCAAACCGTTTTCCATCATCTGGGCGCCCAACCCGCCGCACAATCCCTACGATTCCGAAAAGGACTGCGACGAGGTGGCCTATCGCGAGCACTACAAAGATAAGAGCTGGGAAGAGCTGCTCAACCGTCCGAACCGGGAAGGGGAAAACGGCGAGCTGGCGAAAAAGCGCGTGCCGTTTTATTTCGCCAACGTGACGGGAGTGGACAAGCAACTCGGTCGCGTCTTCCAGGCATTGGAAGAATCCGGTGAGGCTGACAATACCATTGTGGTATTCACCGCCGACCACGGCGAAATGATGGGCAGTCATAATAAGTTCGGAAAGCTGGTCATTTATGAGGAAGCGTTCTGCGTGCCGTTCCTGATTAAGGTTCCGGGCAAGACGAAGGGGACGCTGGAAGACCTGATGATTACACCGCCGGACATCATGCCGACGGTGCTCGGCATGCTCGGTTTGAAAAGCCGTATCCCGTCAACGGTTGAAGGTACCAACTGGTCGCGCGAAATTATTTCCAAGGATTGGAAAAAAACTGCCAAGCCAAAGTCCGCGCACTTTCTGGGCTACAACAATAAATTCAAGGGACTTCGCACCGACCGCTATTCGTTCCAGATTGATGAAGAAGGCGAACAACTCCTGTTCGACAATGTGAAGGATCCATACCAGATGAAGGCGCTGAGGCTTGAGGAGATCCCAACGGATGATGCCGCCTTCATTGTGTCCGAACTTGGGATGTGGCTTCAGAAGTCAAACGATCCATGGTGGCGCGACAGGAAGTTTTCAAACGTGATCGAATATCCGGTATAAATAGAATTGAGATAAAATCATATGAACTTTGAACCAACGTGGGAATCTCTGCGGCAGTATGAATGTCCGGACTGGTTCCGGGACGCAAAATTTGGAATTTGGGCGCACTGGGGGCCGCAGGCGGTTCCAATGGCCGGGGACTGGTATGCGCGTCAGATGTATATGCAGGGACACCCGCATTATGAACACCATGTTAAACACTATGGCCATCCGTCTGAATTCGGCTTTAAGGATATTCTGCCCCTTTGGAAGGCAGAGGATTTTGAACCGGTAAAACTGATCGATTTATATAAGAAGGCAGGAGCTCGCTATTTCACGACCTGTGCCGTTCACCACGACAACTTTGACTGCTGGGATTCCAGGCACAACAAGTGGAACTCGGTTAACATGGGGCCGAAGAAGGACATTGTCGGCCTCTGGGAGAAAGCTGCTCGGGCTGCGGGGCTGCGCTTCGGGATCACCGAGCACCATGAACGTTCCTACAGCTGGTTCAACACGAATAAGGGGTGTGATTCAGCAGGGCCGCTCAAGGGCGTGCCCTACGATGGAGCCAATCCCGCGTATCAGGATTACTATTATGAGCCTCATTCCGATACGTCACACGAGTATCCGAAAAATCCACCCATTGCATTCATTGAAAACTGGGCGGAACGCGTTGCAGATTTTATCGAAAAGTATCAGCCGGATCTGATCTATACGGACGGCGGAATTCCCTTTGGTGAATATGGTCGTCGCATGCTGGCGAACTATTACAACCAGTCGCTGAAGTGGCATGATGGTCTCATGGATGTGGTCTACAACTACAAGGATGGAGGGATGTATCCGGAGGCAGAGGGGGCGGATGTGAATCTCTATGGGGATTTCGTGGAAGGTGTCGGTGTGGTCGACCTCGAGCGCGGCGTGGTGGATGATATTCAATCCGAGCCGTGGCAGACCGATACGTGCATTGGCGGCTGGTATTACGATAAGAACGTGATCTACAAAACGGCGGCTGAAGTAATTCAGATGCTGGCGGATATCGTAAGTAAGAACGGCAATCTGCTGCTGAATGTTCCGCTGATGCCAAACGGGCGTCTGGATGATGAAGAAATGAAGGTTGTCCGGGAAATCGGCGACTGGATGCAGGTGAATGGAGAGGCGGTCTATGAAACCCGGCCTTGGAAACGGTTTGGTGAGGGGCCGACCCGTGCGCAGGCCGGGCACATGCGTGAGAAGCAGAAACTGAACTACACCTGTCAGGATTTCCGGTTTACGTCCCGGGGAAATATCATTTATGCGATCGGTATGCAGACCCCGGAGGGCGGAGCACAGGTGACGGTGGACAGCTTGGGATCCGGTTTCCTTGGGGACCGCATCCAGAGCGTCGAAATCCTAGGCAGCGGGGAGCCGGTTGAATGGACTCAGGGTGAGCACTGCCTTTCTTTAACCACACCGCAGCACGCGCTTGCCGGTCCATGCTTTGCGGTGAAAGTCAGCCTTTAAGTTCAGCAGGGAACATATGAATAATAACCTCATTTTCGTATTGTTGCTCGGCGCAGCTGTGAACGGGTTGGCGGAAGATGACCGATTCATGGTTTTCACAGATCGGAAGTTTCTACATCTCTTCATGCTCGGTAAGCCGCCGGTCGGGATCGACATTAAAATCCGTGGTTCGGGAAGCGGCTATATTGCCGGAGCGAACCACGATTCGATTCTGGTGGAGACTCCGGTTGAAAATGTATTGGCAATGTTTGATGCCATTGAGGAATACAGCATTTAAATCATGGTATGGGTTAAACGAATGAAGAGTTTCAGGAGTCGGAAGGGGATAGATATGAAGGTCGGACCGTATGCGAAATACATTTTCAGTAGTGGAGTATTAATGCTCCTGATGGGATTAAGCTCTTCATGTAGTACAGTTGATAGCGCCGAGTATAAAGCCGATTGGGACTCGCTTTCCCATCACGAGGCCGCACCGGAGTGGTTTGCCGATGCCAAGCTGGGGATCTACTTTACCTGGGGCGTGTACACGGTGCCGGCGTTTCATAACGAATGGTATCCGTGGCACATGTACCGCAGTGATGGGCATGCGGTTGAGAAGCACCATCGCGAAACCTATGGGGATCCGAAGTATTTCAACTACCACGACTTTGTTCCGATGTTCAAGGCCGAGCAGTTCGATGCAGATGAATGGGCCAAACTGTTCAGGGAGGCCGGCGCTAAATTTGCCGGCCCCTGCGCGCAGCACCACGACGGCTTTGCCCTGTGGAAGAGTGCAGTTAATCCGTGGAATGCTTACGACAAGGGGCCGAAGCAGGACCTGACCGGAGAGCTTGAAACAGCCATTAAGGGTGAGGGAATGAAATTTATCACCACGTTCCATCATGCGCGGAATGGGCAGCGTTATGCAGATGATCCGGAGCGTTGGGGCGGCTACAACAGCCACTTTACCTATCATCCTGATTATGCCACTACGTCTACGGATCCGGAACTGCGCAAGCTCTATGGAAACATGCCCGAGGACGAGTTCAATCAGTATTGGTATGACCAGCTGAAGGAAGTGGTGGATCAATATTCGCCGGACATCGTCTGGTTTGATTCCTGGCTGGACCTGATTCCGGCGGAGTATCGACAGCGGTTTGCGGCGTATTACCTGAATGAGGCCGCGAAGAAAAATCAGGATGTGGTGCTGGCCTATAAACAGAACGACCTGCCGAAGTCTCTGGGCGTTCTCGATATTGAGCAGGGCGGGAAAAAAGACCTGTCCGAATCCATCTGGTTGACTGATGTGACGCTGAGCACCAAATCATGGTGCTATACGAAGGGGCAGGAATATAAACCGGCCGATCTGGTGCTCCGCAACATGATCGATGTGTGGAGCAAAAACGGCATCGTGCTGCTGAACATTTCGCCGCGGATTGATGGAACCATTCCTGATGAGCAGAAAAAGGTGCTTCGTGAAATCGGTGGCTGGATAAAAAAGCATGAAGAAGCGGTTTATGGAACCCGGCCGTTCGATGTCTATGGATTCGGAAAAGCGAAAGCCGCTGACGGGCACTTCGGCGGCCAGTCGGCTACGGTTGAATACAGTGCACATGACGGCCGTTTCCTGCGGTCCAAGGATGGGAAGTTTCTCTATCTGATTATGCTGGGCAAGCCGACGGTCGGCAGCGAAATTGAAATCCGGAAACTGGCGCAGCACGACTTTTTCCCTGAGCAAGGTATTAAGCGTATTACGGTGCTCGGTACCGATACGGAAGCTGACTGGCGTTTCGGGCTGCGCAACTTTTTCCTGAAAGTGCCGGAAGCACCGATGGATGACATCGCCACCGTTTTTAAATTCGAACTTAACTAAAGGAAACAATATGAAATCCTTTGCCGTCACTCTCACATTGATTTCCATTCTTCCAATCATTGGAAATGCTTATCTTGAACCCGACAAGAGCATCGAAAGTTTCGAGGAGGGGATCCCTGTCGATATGGCCGCTAACGGCGGATCGCTAACGCTCGATACGAACCGCATGAAACACGGGAAGCAGTCCGTGAAATGGGAATGGTGCGGGAACGACCGGATTGTATTCGATACGCCGATTGGCTACCGCAAGCAGCGCAAGCTCACCGGAGACAGCGCTTCGTTGCAGCATGTTGATCCGGATGCCATGGAAATACTCGAACCACCGCACGGGTTCTTCATGTGGATCCATAATGATGAGCCGCGCCCGCAGCGCATCCGCTTTGAGTTCGGTCGCGGGGATGAGGTCGACTGCTGGTTTGATTACAACCTGAACTTCAAGGGCTGGCGCACGGTTGCGCTGAATTATGACCGCGGCGACATGAAAGGCCTGCCGCGCGAAGATATGACCCGCCTGACCATCAATACACCCAACACCGGATCCGGCACCTTCTTTATCGATACCATCGGGCTTGCGGTGCCCATGAACCCGCGCACCGTTAATCCCAACCCGCAGCTACCCGATATCGATCCTCACGCCCGGCTCGTCAGCCAGTACGAGCACTGCCTGTATGAATTCAGCAAGCTGACTCCGACCTTCAACCTCGAACCGCTGACCGATGAAATCGTGGCCGATTTCCGAGCATTGGAAAAACAGGTCATGCCGTACTGGTTCCCCGAGAGTGAGCGTGCGACATGGAATGATTCCAAAATCAAGGGCGTGGAGAAAAAGGTCGCCAAGCTGGAAATCGTTCGTGACGGCGACAACATATACGGGCGTCCTCTGGTCTTCGGTAACATCATGAAGGAATATTTTTCTGAAACGGGCATTCCCAAAGACGAGCTGTATGACGGTGTCATGAACTGGCGCTACGACTATTGCGGTACGTTGTTTCAGATTGCCCGCGCCTGGGAATTCACGCAGTCGGCGGATAACAAAGCAAAGCTCGAAGCGATGTTTATGGACGTCTTCGACTACGGGATTGATCAGGGTATGGCCGCCGGGGCAGGGCTGGGGTGGATTCACCACTATGCCTACATTATTCGCGAATACATTCCCGCTCTGTTCGTGATGCGCGAGCCGCTCGAACGTCACGGACGGCTGGACGAAGCGATCCGGGCCTGCAAATGGTTCAGCGGCTTCAATCAGGTGTATCGCGAAGATCAGGTCTATGGCTACGAAGGCCGCAAAGCCAACGATGCCGATGATATGCAGGGATTGCTGACGCTCCGCCTGCTCACGCCCATGCTGATGAAGGATTCCCCGGAAAAGGCGCGCGACCTGAAGCACTTCTCCTCCTATTTTTCCAATGTCAGTACGGCCTATGCCAATGCGCTGGACGAAACCTTTAAACCCGATGGCACGATCTTTCATCACGCCGGCCATGCCTACGGCTACGGCGGTCGCGCCATCTATGGATCGGCTCGCACGTTTGATATTCTGAAAGGCACCTCATACCAGGCTTCGGAAGACGCGGCACATCGAATCAAAAAGTGTGCACGGACGTATTTCGACGGTCTTTTCACAAAAGAAAAAATAGCCCCGAAGGCTTTCGCCTCCATCCGCTTCAGCAACTATAAAAGCGCGGCACAGTTTGCCGATATGCTGGATATCATGGGCGAGCCGTATGAGCCGCTCAACGGCTACCGGTCGCTGCCCTATACCTGCGTCGGCCTGAAGCGTCAGAAAAACGACTGGATGATTACCGCACGCACCCACAGCAAATATGTCTATCCGTTCGAAAGCTGGGGTAAAAGCTTCTTCGCGTTTCCGCTCTTCATTGCCAACGGTTATACGGATGTCTCCTATCCGGAAAGTCTCGACAGCCTGAGCCCGGGAGGGGAAAAGCCGATCTGGCATGACGGCATCGACTGGCGCCGTTATCCCGGTACGACATCTGTCCGGCTGCCCTATGAAGACATTGCCACGCGTGTCGGTGTGGTGCGTGACGAGGGTGGGGAATATCTCTTCAGCGACCAGCCCTTTTCCGGCGGCGTGGAAACGTCCTATGGATGCGGTGTCCACACCTTTAAGTTTAAAGGGCACGACAAGTATGGGCTGGAATCTTTCACCGGTAATAAATCGTGGTTCTTTGTCGGCAACAAAGTGGTCTGCCTCGGGTCCGATATTCAGAGCGATATCAAGCAGCATGCCGTGGAAACCACCCTGTTCCAGACGCATCTCTCCTCCACGGATGAGGCGATAACTCTGAATGGGAGATCGGTCAGCGACTTCCCGCTCAAGAAAAAGCTGGGCGCCAAAAAAGCAACGTGGCTCATTGATAACCGGGGAACGGGATATTATGTGCCGAAGGAAAGAATCAACCTGACGCGTTCCGAACAGACCAATCCGCAGTTCCAATTTGAAGGCGAGGCCTCCGGTAACTTTGCCACCGCATGGATCGATCATGGTAAGGCGCCGAAGGACGCGGGCTATGAATATGTGCTGGTCGCCGATACGGACAAAGCGGAAATGAAAGCATTTGCCGCTAAGCCATCCGTAGAAGTGCTTCAGAAAGACAGCACCACCCACGTGGTTGCTCTGAATGATGAGAATGCCACGGCCTATGCGGTCTACGCCGAAAAGGGCGCGGCCTTTGAGCAGGGGGCTGTGAAGAGCGTAAATAAACAGTCCACCTTCATCGTAAAGCGGGAAGGGGATAAGCTTCGGCTTTCCGTGGCTGATCCCGATCTCAATATCTACGATGGGCAGGAAGACCTGTTGCCGGACGGCACCCGCGGCGAGCTTTCCATCTACGAACGCGAATGGTTTTTCTGGCCGAGCCGTTCGACCCGGGTTCAGATTACACTCGCTGGTGAATGGAAAGTGGAAGAATTGGTTGCCCCGATGGAAACCGTGAAAACCCAACCAGAGGTCCTGTCTTTCAAAGACGGGAAAACAGTGGTTGAGGTGCTCTGCCGGGATGGACTCAGCACGGAAATGGTTCTCAGCAAATAGGTGCAGTCGCCCGCGTTCGCTTAATTAAAGCATGGGTCGTGTCAGCGCATACGGTAGATCATGAGACTGCCGATGATATGGAAGGTGATGATGGCGGTCCAGGCTCCGACCCAGGGAAGAATGATCATCTGCTTGGCCAGATATTCCATGGTGAACTGCATGGCATAGAAGCCGAAGAACATACCGATGGCCATCATGATGCCGGAGAGGGCTCCTTTGCGGCCGGTGTGCGCTCCGACCGGGATGCCGATGATAATCGAGATGAGGCAGATGAACGGCATGGTGAGTTTATGGTGCAGGTCAACTTCGTCGCTATTGATGGATTCCGGAGATAGATGCTGGTGCGATTTGATGTAGTTCCAGAGTTCGAGCGAGGATTGATGAGCGGGGTCTTTGGCTTCGCCCATGAATTCTTCGGGGCGCTCTTTCAGGGAGCGCATTTCCAGTGTCTGGAAGGTTTCGGCCTTACCTTTCCGGTTGTTATTTTCATCAAAACGTTGAATGGAGCCATCTTCGAACCACCAGCGGCGGTCGAGCCAGTGGCCTTGTGCTGCGGTAATTTTTGTTTTGTCTGAGCCGTCGGGACGCCGCTCCCGGAGGGTGACTCCTCTCATGGTGAAGGTGCGGGTGTCAAAACCGACAATGTGCCACTCATGCCCGAGCGTGGGGTTTTTGTAGGCAATGTTTTCAAAATAGACTTCGTCGGAGGCCTCTTTTTTACTCTGCAGCAGTTGATGCGCGCGGTAGGCATATTTCGGACCGGTGTATTCATTGACCACCGCCGTGAACAGAAAGCAGAAAAAGCCCATGAGCATGTAGGGTCGTACAATACGGTAGATGCTGACGCCGCTGGCGCGCATGGCCACAATTTCGCTGTGCCGGGTGAGCATGGAGAGGCTGTATAACGTGGCGAGCATCAGGCAGATGGGCACAATGAAGATGATCATCGAGGGCAGCTGCAGGCTGTAGTAGCGGACCATCAGCATCGGCGAGGCACCGGCTTTCAGGAAATCATCCGCATTATCCATCAGATCGCCGATGATAAACAGCAGGGTGAAGGCAAACAGCAGGTAAACCAGCGGTTTGAACAGATTCATGAATAGGTGACGTGCAAGAATTTTCATAAGATATTCAACAAAAGGTAGCGGTAAAACGGGTCTATCGCAAGCG
This sequence comes from Pontiellaceae bacterium B12227, assembly GCA_029432775.1. Taxonomy (GTDB): domain Bacteria; phylum Verrucomicrobiota; class Kiritimatiellia; order Kiritimatiellales; family Pontiellaceae; genus Pontiella. Next base: position 104,381 of record JAROAZ010000011.1, read on the forward strand.
TTGAAAAGCATGGGAGAGCAGGGTAGTCTGTTCTCAATCAATCAGGAGATTCAAACATGAGTTCATCAGGAATAATCGGCGAAAGCCGCGTCAATGATCCCGTCACGATCGTTATTTTCGGTGCGACGGGCGATCTGACGCACCGCAAGCTGATTCCCGCCCTTTATATTGCCTTCATTCAGGACATGCTGCCCGGCAAGTTTACCATTGTCGGTTTTGCGCGGCGCGATTATGACGATGCCGCCTTTCAGGGCATGATGGCCGAATCGATCAAGGAGTTTTCGCGAATTCCGACCGAGGATGAAGCAGTCGAACGGTTTGTGAAACATATTCACTACCATAAAGGAGACATCTCCTCCGATGCGGCCTACGATGAGCTGCGCTATAAATTTGAAGATGTGGAGCGGTTTCCGGAAAACCGCCTTTTCTACCTTTCCATCATTCCCGATCTCTTCGAAACCGCTGTCCGGTCGCTGAAGCGGTCGCGGTTGGTGGATGCGCCCGGCGGAAAACAGTGGTCGCGGGTGGTCATCGAAAAACCTTTCGGTCGCGATCTGGAAAGTGCCATCTCCCTGAATAACACGCTGTTGCAATATCTCGACGAGTCGCAGATCTATCGGATTGACCATTATCTGGGCAAAGAAACCGTACAGAACATTCTTTCGTTCCGGTTTGCCAACGCGATTTTCGAGCCGGTTTTCAACCGGAGTTATGTGGACCATATTCAGATAACCGCCGCCGAGACCGTCGGCATGGAAAAAGGGCGCGGCGGCTACTACGATGAGTATGGCGCGCTGCGGGATATGGTGACCAACCATCTGCTTCAGCTGCTCTGCCTTGTGACCATGGAGGCCCCCGGCGACCTTTCGGCGGAATCGATCCGGAATGAAAAGGTGAAGGTGCTCAATGCCATGAAGCTGGACGTGCGGAAGAATATTTCCGATGCCGTCTGCCGCGGCCAGTATGGCGGCGGTATGGATGAGACCGGCAAGGAGATTAAAGGCTATCTGGATGAGGACCGCATTAATCCGGACTCCGATACGGATACGTTTACGGCCATGCGGCTTTCCATTAATAACTGGCGCTGGGCCGGGGTTCCGATTCTGTTGCGCACCGGCAAGCGGATGGCAAAAAAGACCACCGAGGTCGCCGTACAGTTTAAAGTGCCGCCGCTTCAGCTTTTCCAGCAGGTGCAGTGTGAAGACGATGTCTGCGACATTACCCGTATCAAGCCAAACACGCTCATTTTCCGGATTCAGCCGAACGAAGGCATCTTTTTAAAGGTCGGCACCAAGCGGCCCGGCATGCGCTTTGTGGTGGAAGATGTGAAAATGGACTTTTCCTATTCCGGCAAATGGCGCAATTCCCTGCCGGAAGCCTATGAACGTTTGCTGCTCGATACGCTGCACGGCGACTCAACCCTTTTCACGCGTTCCGACGAAGTTGCGGCGGAATGGAACGTGGTGCAGCCGATCCTGGATAATCTGGACCGGCTCAAACCCTATTCCTATGAGCCGGGCGAGTGGGGAGCTCCGGAAGCGGATTGGCTTTTCCACGGCGTGGAAGGCAAATGGAGAAATAAATAGTGGACCCCTTTTTTGTCTACGTAACCGCAAAAGATACCGATGAGGCAAAAACGATTGCCCGAACGGTGGTGGAAGAGCGGTTGGCGGCCTGTGCGAATGTGCTCGGTTCAATTGAATCGATTTACTGGTGGGATGGCAAATTGTGCGAAGACGAAGAGGCGGCGCTGGTACTGAAAACTTCCGCGGTTCGGAAAAAAGAGCTGATCGCCCGGATCAGGGAACTTCATTCCTACGAAACCCCGTGTATTGTCTGCCTGCCGGTTTCGGACGGTAATCCCGACTTTCTGAACTGGATCGCCGCTGAAACTGCGGAATAGACTTGCTCAACCGTTCCAATGATTGGAAGTTATCCGGCCTATGTCTACACGGTACAAAATTAAAGTTTCTTACGACGGCACCAACTACAGCGGCTGGCAGGTTCAGCCGAAGCTGAAGACGGTACAGGGTGATATTGAGCGGCTGCTGGCCGAAATGACGGAGCAGAAACATGTCCGGGTGGAGTCATCAGGGCGAACCGACACGGGGGTCCATGCCCGTGCACAGGTGGCTCATTTCGACCTGCCGAAAGAGGTGGATGCCAAATATTTTCAACGAGGCCTGAATGCGCAACTGGATCGGGATATCCGAATTACCACCATGGAAAAGGTCTCGAAGGATTTTCATGCGCGTTTCAGTGCGGTCGGAAAAGAGTACCGCTACTTTATTTATAATGGGCTGATTGTTCCGCCGACCAAGCGGCTGTATCGATTGCAGGAAGGCCGTCCGCTGGATATCGAAAAAATGCGGATTGCCGCTGATCTGCTGGTGGGTGAACACGATTTTGCGCCGTTCGCGGCAAACCGCCGGGTACCGATCAAGGATACGGTCCGGACGATTCATTCTTTCTATGTCCGCAAGCACGGGGCCGACATCACGCTGGAAGTGCAGGGCAATGGGTTCCTCTATAAAATGGTGCGCGGCCTGGCCGGTTTTCTGGTTCATGTTGGAATGGGACGCATGGAGCCGGAGGCGGTGCATGATATTCTCGCACACGGCAAGCGCACCGCAAAAGTGCAAACCGCTCAGCCGCACGGCCTGTTCCTCTGGAAGGTCTTTTATTAAATCCGCACGGGTGCGCGGCACCCTTCTTTACCGTGCTTTGAGCACCCAGCCGGAGGTGCGCAACCCATCGAGCGGGAGGTTGTAGGTCAGGCTGTAGGTATTGGAAACGGGATCGTAGAGGGTCTGCCAGAAATCATTTCCGTGGACGGATTGGTCGAACTTGATGCGGTCTTTGCCTTTGACCGAAAACAAGTCGTAGTCCGTGGAGCTGAGGCCTTCAAAATGAATCGGCACTACGCCGACACCGCCCTGAATCTTAACCTGGATATCGTCGGAACGCGTGGCTTTGATGATGATCGGAAAGTTGTTTTCAACCGTGCCGCCGGCGGTCTGTACTTTCAGATCATTTCCGAGCGCTTCCCGAAAGACGCTTTTCCAGGAGCGTGGATATTTAGCCAGATGTTTCCTGAAGCTTTCATTCGGACCATAGTAATCGTCCGCTTCGCGGGGCAGGGTGATCCATTCCGCTTCAAAGATAACCGTATCGCCGGGCTGAAATTGGGTTACTCCTTTGGGTGGGGTCATGATCATGTCCAGGTTGATATTTCCTTTGGACTCCACCCGGTAAACGGGAAAGGAGATGGTCGGTGTTTTGTAGGTAACCCCTCCCAACGTTGCTTCATAGGAACGGATGACCAGAGCCCGGCTTCCGTTGCCCCAGTCCTTTCCGTCTACTTTATGTGCGCCTGGGAAGGCGACCCACCAGGGGCCATTACCGGTTAACTCCGTTTGTTTGAGGTAGACCTCTCCTTTATCCAGTCCACTCGGAACCTTGTGTTCTTTGATCAGCCCCCCAATATTCCCATAGGCGATTTTCGGCGTCACCAGTTTCCCGGTTTTACCCATTTTGAACAGCCAGCCTTCTTTAGCCGAAACGGGTTTGGTGAAGGTGTAGTTAAAGGTCTGGAAGGTGCGCGCATAGTCATCGGTGCGCAGCGTGCGGACGGTTGCCTTGAGATCGATTTCCCGCCTGCTGCCATAATATCCGTCATACTGCACTTCCGTCAGGCAGGGCCCCTGGGAAACGTAGGCAGTCTTCAGTTCTGCAAAGTAATGTTTTTGACCCCGTTCATCCATCAGGTTCAGCCAGTCGCCGCCCCAACCGCCATCGGTCCAGCTCCATTTTTTTCCTTTAAGACCGTTGCGCGTCATAAGCATGCGGACATCGGTGATTACATTTTCCACGCAGCTCAAATCCATATCAAAGCAAATCGTTTCGCCCCAGCAGCCAATGGCCAGCTGATCCCAACGTCCATTGTTTCCATGGGCGCCGTCTCTTCCCCAGCCAATCAAGGAAAGCTGGGCATGCGAGGTAGAGGGCAGTGTGCCGTAGAATCCATAGGCGATCCGCAGTTTATAGGTGGAAGTCCCTTTCGGAGACGGAATCAGTGCATAGGCTCGAAGGTAGCTGCCGAGTCCCTCATGGTGCCAGTTTTTGCTGAGCTGAACCGGAATGCCGGTGGGCGTGCCGTCTTCGAGGCAGAGCATTGGACATAGTCCGGTAATGTTTGCCGGATTGGATAAATCCAATTGGAAGGGGATATAGGCATTGCCGCCTGTGTTTTCAATGACGATATCAAACTCATCATAATTCCGGATGTCGGTGTATCCTGTTTTCCAGTCTCTCTTCAGCGCATTCTTACCGATTTTTGCCGCGTAGCAGCTATAGGCCTCGTCGAATTCAACCGGGAACGTCTGGTTTTTTGCTGCTGATACCCGGCATGTGATGGCGTCTGTCGCCGGGGAATCATTCTTCAGGCTGCAGGTAAGTGTCAGCGTTTCCTTATTCCCGGGTTTCCAGTCATTGGAAACGGTCTTGTGGGAATGCCAGTCATTCAGACGCATACTGATTTTTGCATTAGACCAACCCGTTTTCCCCGGCTCGAGCTCAAGGCTCAGTGTCAGGGTGTCGGGCCAGACCACCATATCCAACGTGCCGTCGCATTCCAGAATGCCGCCGTCTTTATCTTCGAAGACGAGCCCGAGCAGGTCGAAGTGCTGAACCACCTGGCCCGATTCCCATAACCGCGCGGTCTGTAGCTTTTTAGTTCCCTTCTCAATCCCCGCCTGGCAGGCCCGGGCGCGGTAAACTTTGCCGTTCACTGCGATCTCAAGCACGAGCTCGGCGGGTTTGAGATCATCAATCCGTTTGGTGTCCGAACGAAGGGCTTGCGTATAGTTGACGTTATCGTCAAAGAGTCCGAATCGCGTTTTATCAAAGTCAGCAAGATCCAGCATCAGACCAAAGTGTCCCGTTTCAAAACATAGAATCTCGGCTGACGAATCATCCGGATTTTTACGCCATCCGTTCTTCCAGTAACCAAAGGTGAAATTTTTCCGGGCCAGCGGAAACAGTTCCAGCTCTGCTTCAGGTGTACGGACTTTGACGGCGGATTTCTTTTCGTCCTCCACAGCTTCTGGAACAACGGGAGTATCAATCATCTGCTTTGCTGCAGGGGGTGCCGGTACCGGGTGCGTTTGCGGTGCCGCTGGAAGGTTTTCGATCCTGTCCGGTTGCGGGGATTCCTTTCCACAGCTGGTAAGGAGCAACCCTGTAAGGCAGGTCAGTGCGGCTATCAGTAAAGCAGGAATATATTTTTTCATAAAAGGGTCTGTTGTTTTTCAACGGCTGGATGATATCAGCGCCAGTTTAATGTATCCCGGAGAATTTACAGGGAATAAAAGATGATGAACATCATGTATTTGGGGGATATACATTTTCCAGGCATTGGAAGCCGGCATCCTGCAAATAAGGGATTTCCGTTCTGCATGCCCGTGCTAACCTTTTTGCTGAATATAACTGGGGAAAGACTCATGAATTTGAAATGGACTACCGTTGCTGTGGTGTTGATGTGTGGAATACAGGCGGTCAGTGCGGGCAATGCCCGACCGCAGAAACCGAACGTTGTGCTGCTGCTGACGGATGACCTCGGCTGGCAGGATGTGAAGTGCTATGACATCGACGAACCGTCGCCGATGGAAACGCCGAATATTGATGCGCTGGCCAAAAAGGGCGTGATGTTCCGGCAGGGCTATTCCCCGGCACCGACCTGCGCACCGAGCCGTTGTGCGATCATGAGCGGAAATCATCCGGCGCGTGCCCAGAAAACACACGTGGTCGGTGGAGGACCACCCACCCCGTTCAATAAAACCGCGCACCGGATGATGGCGCCATGGTACAGCGGCCGCATGCCGGAAAATGAACAAACGCTTGCCCGGACCCTGCAGCAGAATGGATACACCACCGGGCACTGCGGCAAATGGCACATGGCCATCAACCACAATGCCTTCCCGCAGCCGGAAGACCAAGGGTTTGATTGGACGCGGCATAATCTGGGAACCACCAAACGGATGAGCCCGGATCGCCTGACCGGCTTTGCAACGGACAAACCGGGGGATCCCTATCAACTGGATGAAAATGGGTTTGCGACCCATCAAAACAGTGAGGATGCGCTGACGTTTGTACTCGAAAACAAAGACAAACCGTTCTTTCTCTATTATGCCACCTGGCTGGTGCACACGCCGATTCATACGCGGAATGAACGACTGCTCGATAAATACTGCAAAAAGCTGGGCGTTGAACGGCCGGAAAATCCCAAAGAGTGGAAAGGCGAAGGCCAGACCAATCCGTTCTACTGCGCCATGGTGGAAGAGCTGGATTATTATGTGGGTAAACTTTTCCAATATCTGGAAACCACCGAAGATCCGCGTTGGCCGGGACACAAACTCAGCGAAAACACGTTTATTATTTTCACGTCGGACAATGGCGGGATGGAACGGCATCCCGGCGAAATTATTACCGATAACGCGCCACTGGCCCGCGGCAAGATTTCCGCCATGGAAGGCGGAACCCGTGTTCCGTTCATCATTACCGGACCCGGAATCGAGGCGGGCGTTGAGTCGGATGTCATGGTGAACGGGCTCGATTTTTATCCGACCATTCTTTCCTGGACGGGAACGCCGCGGCCGGAGGGCAAAAATCTGGACGGGGTCGATCTCTCTCAGTTGCTGCATAATGATCCGACCAACCCGAAGCTGGTCAGAGAGGACGACGGTTCGGTGCGCGATAGCATGATGTGGCATTTCCCGAACAGCATTGCGCTCGAAAGTACCATACGCATCGGCGACTATAAGCTCGTGCGCAACTATGACCATGTGAATAACCCCGGTTCGCCTGAACTGGAACTGTTCCGTCTCTACGAAACCAAAAACGGAAAGCAGAAGCGCGGCGATATCGAGGAAGCGAAAAACCTGGCAGCCGCCATGCCGGAAAAGGCGCAGGCAATGAATCGGAAGCTGACGGAGCAGCTCACAGAAATGAAGGCCAGCTATCCGTATTACAACCCGGCCTGCCAATTTCCAATGGCTGGAAAAGATCAGGTATGTACGGTCCTGTCGCATAAGAAGAACGGGCGTACCGTTGAATTCAGCTATAAAGAAAACGGGGCGAAGGTCGTCCGCGCTCAGCTGCTTTATACGCTTAATGGCGGTCATCACTATGAAGAGTGGTTCCGCACACCGGCAATGCTTCAGCCGGGAAACAACGTGTCCGCCGTGCTTCCGGAAGGAACCACGCACTATGTGATTAACCTGATCGATGAAAATAATTTTCTGGTCAGCTATCCCGAGATGGTCGATATGATTACGGCCGCGAAGCAGAAACGGTTGTATTCGATTCAGGCCTTGCCGGCAGACGGCTCAAGGGTTCAATCGACCCGGAAAGCGGCCTCGAAGCCTCCGGTCAGCAAGCCTGCGGACGCCTCGCAGAAGTTTAAAACCTGGGATGCGAATGGCGACGGTCAGGTTACGCGGCAGGAACATTTGGATTATTATGTCCCCCGCTACGATGCGTGCGACAAGAACCGGGACGGGGTGCTGACCCCGGAGGAGTTTCCGTATCCCGCTTCTTTCCGGATCGGGGACGTGGATAGCGATGAAAAACTGACCCGGGAGGAATTCCCGGCCATTTATGAACAGCAGTTCAATCGCTCTCACGACAAAAACAAAGACGGTGTTCTCACGCCGGACGAGGTGTAGAAGACGGCTGCGGTTCCCCGGCAGACCTCGATACTCAATTTCAGTACACTCTTAAATAGCGGACATAAAACCATGTTACCACTGTAACCTGTTTTGCCGCTGTTTTATGCAACATTTCTCTTCGCCCCGTGCTAGGGTAAAAGTTCAGTGGGGGTTAGGCTATGTCAGGTACAATTCATTTTAAGCTGAAAGCGCTTTTGAGCGGTTGCGCTCGTTTGGTGGCGGGAGGACTCTGTCTTGCCGGCAGTTTGCAGGCATTCGCTGCAACTCCGCAGACCAACCGGCTCGTGGATATTTCCAAGGTCTGGAAATATGATGTGAGTAATGCTGATCTGGGCACAGCCTGGCGTCAGCCGGGCTATTCGGATGCCGTCTGGCCTTCGGGCGGCGGATTGCTGTATGTTGAGTCCTCTGCATTGCCGGAACCCAAAACCACCGCGCTGCCGTTGTCTAAACCGATGCCGCTCACGACCTATTTCCGGACAGCATTTGATTACAGTATCAGTAATGGGTATTCAGCCGAGCTGGTCGTGAATACGGTGGTGGATGACGGAATTGTGCTCTACCTGAACGGGAATGAAGTGCTGCGCGATAATATGCCTGTCGGTACAGTGTCGTTTAACAGCATTGCAACGAATGTAGGTAATGCGGAATATCGCGGACCGTTCTATTTTAAAGGGGATGATCTGCTTGACGGGGTCAATGTGCTGGCAGCGGAAGTGCATCAAAGTGGTGGCGGCAGCTCGGATATTGTGATGGGGCTTACGATGGACGTCATTCTGTCGGAAAATAATGAGCCTGAAATTGAATTTACAGATCCGGCCTGGGGTACGGTGGTCAGTAATTTTACCCGGCTCACGGTGAAATTTGATGAAGCGGTTTCCGGAGTGGATGCGGCGGATCTTCTGGTGAACGGAGTGGCGGCCTCCGGCCTGACGGTCATTTCCTCTTCGGAGTATCTGTTCCTGTTTGCTGAACCGGGTGCCGGCAGGGTTAATGTGACCTGGGCGGCGGGGCACGGGATTGCTGATCTAGGATCAACTCCGCTGGCTTTCGGGGGGAAAGGATTCGGATTTATTCTGGGGACACCGTCTGAATTTCCCGAACTTAAATTCAACCGCACCTGGCAGAGCTCCGATTTTTCAACCGTAACAACGTCCGGGAATTCGGTAGACGGTTCGTTCGTAACCTTCAGCCTGACACAGGACCTGCCCGGCAGCTATTGGGTGGGGGAACTGGGCCGTCCGCACGAGCTGAACCAGATTCAGATTGTGAACCGCTTTTCTCCCGATGATGCAGAGCTGGGCGGATTAAGTCTGTCGGTTCTGAACATGGATGATCAGGTGATTTATGAAACCGTACTGAGCAATCCGGGTTCGGGCGGAATCATGCAGATTGATCTGCCGGAAGGAACGACCGGGCGCTCGGTGCGCATCGGCCTGTCCGGCAGCGAGCTCAATGGGGCCGGGAACCATCGTGTGGGGTTGGCCGAGGTGCGTCTGTTCGGAGAGCCCCGGGCTCCTTATATGCCGGAACCGTTCTTCGGCGAGGACGTACAGGTTTTGTTTACGGTGGAACAATCTACTGAATGGAATGACGGGGAGTATCCTGCAGAAAATGCGGTGGATGGAAGCGCAAGCACGTTTTCCCATACCGACTCCACCTCGGCCGACAACTACTGGATTATCGATCTAAAGGAAGAACAGGCAATCGATTCGGTCGACTTGGTGAATCGGTCCGGCAGTAGCGATACACGCATGGAAGGCTATACGCTTCGTATTCTTGATGCCGACTCAACTTCGGTGGCTTCGACCAGGACGACTAATCCCGGCGACGGAGGAGTATTCACCTTCACTCCTCCGGCAGGAACAGTCGGCCGTTATATTAAAGTCGGTCTGGAAAACGGGGATGTTAATGGAAAAGGGGATACCGTCATTCAGCTGGCAGAAGTGCGGGTCTGGTCCGATGGTGTGGATGTGATGGATGATTCCGGTTCATATCCTTCGGCAACAGAAAACCTGGCAACAGATCAGCGAAGCTATATGCTCCGCCTGCATGATTCGCTGGCACCGGCTGGCAACGTGAATGATGGTATCATGTCGACCGAAGCCGTCACGACCAGCCAGACGGTCGATGGCTATTGGGAAGTGGACCTTGGCGAGACCTATGCACTTTATGGCGTCCGTGCGGTCTGTGCTGCCGATGTTGGCGACCGCCTCACGAATACGACCTGCCGACTCTTTGATGAAAATCATGATTCGGTTCTGGAAAAGCCGGTGTCTGGACAGGCCCCTGCATTTGACATCGATTTAGATGGTCCGGTGTATGCTCGCTATGTTCGTGTCGGAATTGAGGATAAGGCCCGGACCGACGGCAATCCGGGGGCCTACATCGGCTTCAAAGAGATTGAGGTGTTCGGCCGGCCTGCGGACGAGGTGGGCATTCAATCATTCAGCGCTTCGGATACCAGCGTTGCGGCCAGTCAGAATATTACACTCAGCTGGTTGCTGGAAGAGGTAAAACGCGCCGAAATTTTTCCAGCCATTGGAAGTGTCGGCTCACAGACGGACACAAACGGAGTCGGTTCGCTCGTTCAAAGTATGACGGCGTCGACTGAGTTTATTCTGGTGGCAACGAACAACGCGGGCCTTTTTACTCAAGCCGTCGGCGTTGAGGTGAATGGGGCTGCATTGCCGGTCGTCATCAGCGAGGTCGTTGCCGATAATAAGTATTCGCTGGAAGACGGCTATGGCGATGCGCCGGACTGGATTGAACTGCGCAACACCGGCAACAGCACGGTGGACCTGACGGGCTATGGACTCAGCGACAATCCTGCAAATCCGATGAAGTGGGTCTTCCCGGTGACAAATATTGCGCCCCATGAAACGATGATCATCTTTGCTTCGGGGGATGACGGCATTGATCCGGCGGGCAACCTGCATGCAGACTTTTCTTTAGGGAAAAACGGGGAGACTGTTCAGTTGACCGCAACGGACGGCACAACCGTACTGGACAGCATTACCTATCCGGAATTGGATGAAGATCTGGCTTATGGCCGCAGCCTGAATGGGGCATGGACGTTAATGGAACCGACGCCGCACGCGGTAAACACCGGCAAAACCTATGAGGGGTGGCTGGACACACTGAACTGGAGCCATGCGCGCGGATTGTATGAGACCAACTTTACGCTGACGGTTTCGAGCGAGGATCCGCAGGCAGCCATTCTTTATTCCCTGGACGGCTCCGAACCTTCGGTTCCGTACACGAACAGTCTCGCCATCAGCGGCACATCAATCGTGCGTGTGCAGGCTGTTTGGCCTGGCTTCAAGCCGGCACGTATTCAGACGAAGTCGTTCATTTTTGTGGATGAGGTGATTGCCGGTTTGGATGCCGATATTACGCAGGATCCTGCTTATGGCCCGCGCGTCAAGCCGGGCCTGCTCGCACTCCCGACGATGTCGCTGGTCGTTTCCGCAGCGGGAGAGGCAATAGATGCCATTGAATATGATGAACAGGCCTGCTCTCTGGAGATCCTCTGGCCCGATGGCCAGAATCCGATCCAGGAAGATTGCGGAATTTCGCGCTTTGGTGGAGCCTACTCATATTTCGAAAAGAAGGCCTTCTCTCTGGCATTCCGTCAGAAATACGGAAATGGAAAACTCAGTGCCCCCCTGTTCAATGGATTCGACCGCGGGACGTTGGCGAGAACCTCGTTCGACCGGTTGCATTTGCGGGGGGGAAACCATGACTGGTCCCGGTCCTTCGGCATGTCCGATCGGTTCATTCAGGATAGTTATCTGGATATGGGCAGCCTCAATCCGCATGGCCGCTTTGTGCATGTTTATCTCAATGGTGAGTATTGGGGTCAGTACAACTGCAAGGAAGTACTGAACGAGGCATTCCTCGCCGACTACCTCGGTGGAAGCGAAGAGGACTACGTGAGTGTGAAGGGCAATCAGAATCAGGGGGGCTGGGTGATCGGTGTCGGGGATCCGCCGGATGTCGATCCCTGGGAGCTGGTCCGCAACCTAAGGGATAATTTTGAGGCCGTAAGCCCTTATCTGGATGTGAGCCATTTCATCGACTTTATGCTGCTCTGGGGGTTCGGTGGGGCTGAGAACGAATTCCGCGCCTGCGGTCCCAAAACCGCGGGAAGCGGCTTTAAGTTCTGGATCAACGATCCTGATGGATTTATCCGGACTAGATATGGTGTTACCAGAATTAGCAACACCACGGGGCCGGGCTATATCTGGAGTGGACTGTTGGGTGAGAATCATCCGGATTTTAAGATGCTGTTGGCCGACCGTATTTACAAAAACTTTTTCAATAACGGGGCGATGACAGGACCGCGTTGTATTTCCCGTTTGGAGGGCCGCATGGATGAGACGCGCGACAGTTTTCTGGCTGAGTGTGCTCGATGGAACCGCTCTTATACCTCCTGGGAAAACAGTGCGAGTGATGCAAATGAGAATTATTTTCCTGTCTGGAGCGGACAACTGGTTGCTGAGTGGCGCAATGTCGGATTTTTTCCATCTATCGATCCTCCAACTTTCAGCCAGTATGGCGGCGCCGTGCTCGAAGGTTTTCAACCCTCGCTCACCAGCTCCGATGGCACCATCTATTACACACTTGATGGAACCGATCCGCGGCTGCCGGGCGGGTCCGTCAACCCGGGGGCTCTGGTCTGGACTGCCGGTGCAGTAACGATTTCGGAAGACCTCACGATTACCACCCGCGTGCGGACATCCGGAGGAGAGTGGTCTGCGCTGGCGGAACCCCGCTTCCTGCTGGGGTCGCGTCAGCTGCCGGTGGCCGGCGAGATGCTGATTACGGAAATTAATTATAATCCCGACGGCCCGGACGACTATGAGTTTATTGAAATCTGGAACACGGGCACCAATCTGCTCGATTTAAGCGGCGTAAGCCTCAGCAATGCGGTTCGTTATATTTTTCCGGAATATTCAACCCTGAATCCGGGGGCGTATGTGGTGGTGGCTGAAGATGCCGCCGCATTCTCCAATCGCTATCAGGCTGCTGCTTCTGCGTGGTATTGGGAAGGGGTTGCGCTTGCCGGCGAATGGGTCGGCGGATTGAGCGATAGCGGGGAAACCATCGTTCTGGTGGCGGCCGACGGTTCGCCGATCTCTTCGGTTTCATACCGCGTGGGCGGTGAATGGCCCGATGAAGCTGACGGGGGCGGAAGCTCGCTGGAGCTGAGTAATCCCGCGCTGGTGCCTTCCGAAGCATCGGAGCAATCGGCCTATCTTGCCGATGGTCGCAACTGGAAAGCGAGCTCGCTTTATCACGGCTCTCCCGGTCGGTTTGATTCCGGCGGCATCGACGTCGTGATTAATGAAGTGCTCTCGCATACCGATGCAACGGTTGACTGGATTGAATTCCATAATGCAGGCACGGGCGCTGCCGATCTTTCCAATTTGGCCATCACCGATACGCTGGATCTTCCGGCGCGCTATCTCATCCCCGGCGGAACATCGATTGACGGGCAGGGCTACCTTACGGTGTCCGCCGCCGACCTCGGCTTCGGCTTCAGCGAGCTCGGTTCCGATGCCTATCTGCTGGAACTCGCCGGTACAAATATTATCCGCATTATCGATGGCGTGTCCTTCCCGGCTGTGGAACGTGAAGAGCCGTTCGGGCGCTATCAGCGATCGGACGGGCAAATCGATTTCACCGAGCTGACAGCGAGCACGCCGGGCGGGGCCAATGCACTTCCACGGGTTGGACCGGTCGTGATCAGCGAAATCATGTTTCTACCGGCACCGGAGTTTGCTGAATTTATTGAAATTATGAATATCAGCGATGCCGCGGTGCCGCTTTTCGATGCTGCAATTTCTTCCAATGTCTGGAACTTTTCAGGCGTTGGTGCGTTCGCTTTCCCGGAAGGCGTAGTGCTGGAACCGAATGAAACCGCCATTCTTTGTGCAACCAACCCGGCGGCATTCCGCATGCAATACGGCACCGATGCTTCCGTTCAGGTTTTCGGTCCGTGGAGCGGCGGACTGGATAACGACGGAGAAAAGCTGCAGCTGCTGAGTCCCGGCGATCCGGAGCCGGATGGAACCATTCCGCTTTATCGGGCGGATCATGTAACCTATCGAACGAATAGTGTCTGGCCGGCCTTAAGCGGCAGCGGATTCAGCTTAGAACGAAGTCCGCTGAATGCATACGGGAATGATCCGGCCCATTGGCGGGAGTCGCCGGGGCGCTGTTCTCCGGGCTTTATTACAGAATATACCGAGCCGTTTGTCTCTTCTATCAGCCAGTCATCTGCGGGATGGCCGCAAATTGGTTTTCCGGCCCTATATGGACAGGCCTACGAGATAGAATACACCGAATCTTTAGTGGCACCGGACTGGCAAACGCTGTTCACCATCTCTTTTGCCACCAGCAACTGGATTGATTATGTCGATTCGGAGGGGGCCGGACACCGGTTTTACCGGATTGTTTTATCCGGGTTCCCTGCTGAATATTCCGACTCGTTTGAAACGGTTCTTTACAGTTCGACCGGCGAGGATCCGGAACTTGTTTTTCCTGCGCTCTATGCCCAAGCCTATGAGGTTCAGTATGCGGATTCCCTGGTGGAACCAGACTGGAAAGTCCTGACTGAAATTCCCTTCGCTTCCAGTGATCCGATTGTCGTGAGCGATCCGGATGATCTGACCAGTAATCGTTTCTATCGGATTATCTGGGAAAAGCAGTAGCAAGGTTTGCTCGGCGCTTTGCCCCGATGGAACTGCGCAGGTAAAGCTTCGTCGTATCCTCGGAGTGTAACGGAGAGGAACTTATTCCTGAGAGCCAACCGTAAGTACACGGTGAATTTCCGCGTCGATCGCCTTGGCCTTTTCTTCGGCTTCCGGAAGAGGGAGTGTTTTCTTTTTCATGACGTTGCGGTTGCCGTGGCCGATGTCGTTGAGCAGGGCGCGGTCGTAGGTCATGCGCTGCCGGTTGACGAGTTTGATGAGGGTATTCCAATGCGCATCGTTGGTGTGAGGGCTGATTCCGGTTTCCAGCAGATTGGAGCCGGTCTCTTTTTCCAGGGATTGGAGAAAGGCCTCGGCCATCAGTTCGTGGCCATAGTGGTTGGGATGCACGGGTTCGCGCGGATAGCATTTTTCCATGAATTTCTCGATGGCGGGGCGAATCGTAAAGGCGCGAACGCCGTTTTCCCCATCGAGCGACAAAATCCAATCGCCATATTTAGCCAGCACTTCGTTGTAGTCGGTGGCCGGTCGCTTAAAACCAAAATTTTCTCCTTCGCCCGGTGGCGCCTTGGGCTTGACCCGTCCGGCGAAAGGCGGAGGAGTGAGCAGAATCACGCTGGCGCCGATGGCCTGGGCATCGGCGACCAGTTTGTTAATTCCGGACTGATACGCTTTAAAGCGTTCTGAGGAAAACGGGTGATAGATAGCGCAGTTCATACCATAGCAGGCAATAACCACATCGGGTTTGGTGCGTTCCAGCACGCGGTCGAGCCGGTTGAGCAGATAGGGGCGCGGGAAGGGATGATCCGGTTCGGAGAGGCCGGAAAGGGTTTCGCTGCTCAGGCCGAGGTTGATGATTTCCGGGCAGTCAGCTTCATTCAGCAGCATCCACGTTTCAATATAGTCCGTGTAGCGACCTGACTGTGTGATGCTGTCGCCGAGGAACAGCCAGCGCTCTTTGGCTTGCGAGACGGTGCAACCAATAGAAAAGAGTAGTGAGAGCAGCAATGCATACGTTTTTTTCATCATTAGATCAGAGTAGTTGCTTCTTTCGGGCGGCGCAACGGTAACGTTTCCTGATTTGTTCGTTATCCCCTATATACGGGATATGCACCAAGAGGGCATTTGCTACCTTATTGGCTGATACATTACCCAATTGGACATTGCATGAAGAACAGACTGATTTTAAAGACGCCCGCCTCCTGGTGGGGTGCAAAATGGCGCGAGGCGCTCCCGAGCGGAAACGGAACCACCGGCGCGGCCGTATATGGAGCCGTGCACGACGAAACCGTATTGCTGACCCACGAGGACTTGTGGGGCTTTGTGAAGACCCAGGAGCTGCCCGATGTGAGCGGCGAACTTTCCAGGGTTCGGAAACTCCTGCACGAGGGCAAAGCCGAGGTTGCCGATAAGGTGATTGCCGACAAGCTTACGGAGCTGGGCTATGAGCCGAACATCGGTGCCCCGATTCCGCTGGGCGATCTGAAGATTAAAATGCCGGTAAGTCAGGGCTTTAAGCAATATCGCCGGACGCTTGATATGGAAACCGGCGAGGTTTCTGTTTCCTGGAAAGACGATGGGGTCGCCTTTGAGCGTAACCTGTTTGTTTCCCGCCCCGCCGACCTGGTCGTTATGCAGATCAGCAGCGAACGGGCTTTGGAAGTTGATATTGCGCTGGATCTGCACGAGCGCTCCGATGCCCGCTGGTGCGCCAATGGCGAGGTTGCACTGCCGGAAAACTTCCAATCTCTGGAAGAGGGCGAATTCCTGTGTTATGCCGCACAAAACGATGACGGAACCGATTTCGGGGCCGTGGCCCGGGTGGTGAAAACCGAAAACAGCGCCATCGTGGTGGTGAAACTCTTTGTAAAGGAAGACCGGTCGTCGGCCTGGGCCCGACTGAAGACCGAGCTGGCTGCAATCTCTATGGACTACGACGTCCTGCTGGAGCCGCACGCCGCCGAGCACCGGGAGCTTTTTAACCGCGTTGCTCTCGATCTCAACGCGACAGAAGAAGCGCATGCGCTTTCCAACGAGGAGCTGCTGCTCGAAGCCTATCAGGGAGAGGCCCCATTGGCGCTGGTTGAAAAAATGTGGTCCTACGGCCGCTACCTGCTGATTTCCTCTTCCCGCGAGGGTGGGCATCCGTGCCATCTGCTGGGTTTGTGGTGCGGCGAATATGTCGGATTCTGGGCCTTCAACATGGCCAACGAAAATCTGCAGATGATCTATTGGCAGGCGCTCTCCGGAGCCATGCCCGAAACGCTCGTCCCGATGTTCGACTACTATGATCGGATGATGGACGACTTCCGCGAAAACGCTCAGAAGCTCTATGGGTGCCGCGGCATCTGCATTCCCGCGGTGAGCACGCCGCCATCCGGTTTACTGAAAACCGTTTATCCGCACATCATCCACTGGACCGGGGCCGCGGCCTGGATCGGTCAGCACTACTACGACTACTATCTGCACACCGGCGATGAAACCTTCCTGAAAGAGCGCGTGCTTCCGTTCCTGCGTGAAACGGCGCTGTTCTACGAGGATTTCTTTAGCATCGGCGATGATGGCTTCTTTGTCAGCGCGCCGTCCAACTCCCCCGAAAATAATCCGGCTGAATATTGGGATGGAACCGGCATGGGCGAAGCCGCCATGGAAACCACCATCAATGCCACGATGGACTTCGCGCTGGCCAAAGAGGTGCTCACGCATCTCATCGAAGGCTCGCAAGTGCTTGGCGAAACCGAGGGCGTTGAAAAGTGGCAGGGCATGCTGGAAAAGATTCCGGCGTATCAGATCAACGACGACGGTGCAGTTCGGGAATGGATGCATCCGTTCTTCTCGGACAACTATCACCATCGCCACCAGTCGCACATCTATCCGGTCTTTCCGGGAACTGAAGTGACGCGCGAAAACGATGCTGAGCTGTATAAAGCGTTTGAAGTGGCGCTTCGCAAGCGCCTCGCCGTCGGAATCGGTGAACAGACCGGCTGGTCGCTGGCGCATATGTCGAACATTTATGCACGGATGAACGACGGCGACCGTGCGCTGGAGTGCCTGGATCTGCTGGCGCGCTCCTGCGTTAAAAATAATTTTTACACCGTGCACAACGACTGGCGCGGCATGGGGATCGGTCTCGAAATGGAATGGGCTCCGTTCCAGATTGATGCCAACATGGGCTGGTCGGCCGCCGTGCAGGAAATGCTGCTGTTTTCCGTTCCGGGTAAACTGAACGCACTTCCGGCACTTCCCACGGTCTGGAAAAAAGGCGCGGTGAAAGGACTGGTTGCCCGCGGCGGCATTCAGGTTTCCATGGATTGGAACGAAAATGAAATTTGTATAGACCTCTTTTCTGCGACCGGTCAGGTTGTTGAACTGTCGGTCATGGGGAACAGGGTGGACACGTTGACTTTGTCTGCTAACACGCATCACGAATCACGGATCACGAGGTAAAACATGCATTGGGTAGATTGGTTAATTGTCGCGTCTTTTTTGGGGCTGAATATCGGGATCGGGGTTTTCTTCAGCCGCAAGGGAGGAAAAGACATGGACTCCTTCTTTGTTTCGGGAAGAAACATGAAGTGGTACATCGCGGGCGCCTCGATGATTGCCACGAGTTTTGCCTCGGACACCCCGCTGTGGGTGGGTTCACTCGTGCGGCAATATGGAATCCATGCCGCCTGGCAGTATTGGTCGCCGTTGATCGGCTGTGCGCTCGGGGTGGCCTTGTTCAGCCGCGTATGGCGTCGAACCAAAGTGGTGACCGATGTTGAAATGCTGGAGCTACGTTATACCGGCAAAGGTGCGGAAACCTTGCGCGGGCTCACCGCGGCGGTAGGCGCCCTGTTGATCTGCCCGATGATTATCGGCTGGGTCTGCAAGGCCATGGTCACCATTGCTCAGGAGGCGCTCGGTGTCAGCGGGCAGACCTTCGCGATTATGGGCGCGGATATCCCGGCTGAAGTAGCGGTCACGATCATCGTTATGACCTGTGCCGTGATCGTATCGACAACCGGCGGCCTGATGGGAGCGGCCTATTCGGATTTCATTCAGTTCATCATCGCGACGCTCGGCGCATTCATGCTGTCGTGGCTGGCCATCAAGGAGGTCGGCGGACTGGGTGCCATGGTGGAACAGCTCTCGAATCATTCAGAGTGGCTGGGACGCGATATGAATATTGCTCCGCAGATCTCCATGAAAGTGACGGCCGAGGGACAGCCGGGAGCAATGTCGATTTGGAATGCCATCGGGTTCTTCGGAATTCTGTGGTGGGGGAATGCGCTCTGCGGCGGTTATCAGGCCCAGCGTATTCTGGCCTGTAAAGATACGAAACATGCATCGAATGCGCTGCTGATGTTTACGCTGATCTATTTCGCGGTCATCAGCTGGCCCTGGATTTCAGTGGCGCTGGCATCCATTCTGGTGTTCCCGGATATGGGCGAGGCGGGGCACGATGCGGCCTATCCGCGCATGTTGCTGCATGTACTGCCGGTCGGATTGCGCGGGATCATGATGGGCACGATGATCGCGGCCTTCACTTCCACTGTTCAGACCATGTTTAACTGGGGCTCGAGTTATGTTGTCAACGATATCTGGCGTCGGTTCATTGTTCGCGAAGCCTCGGACAAACACTATGTCCGTGTATCGCGTATTCTGACGGTATGTATCGCCGTATCTGGCGGAGTTATCGCTTTTACGGCCGATTCCATTCAGGATTTGCTGGGCATCTTCTATGTGGTCGGGGTTGCCGGCGCGGTGGTTGGTGTACTGCGCTGGTTGTGGTGGCGCCTCACGGTTGCGGCGGAAATTTCCGCCTTTATCGTCAACTGGGTACTGGGGGTTGTGATGCTGTTCGGCCACAAATTCCTGGGATTGGAAACGCCGTTGCTGGATCCGCTGATGGGCAAGCTGCTGCAGTTGCCCGAAGGGGTGAGTTTTACGACCGGGCATGATTTGCTGGGCGCGCGCATGCTGTTCGTGATGGTGGTGGGCGCGTTGACGGCCGTACTGGTTTCGCTCTTTACCAAACCCGCGGAGCAGGAGCATCTGGAGGAATTTGTAAAGCGGACAAAAATTCACCGTCCCGGCTGGGGAGCGGTTATCAAGGGGATCGAGGGCTACAAGCCGGCGCAGACGGTGCCTCAGATTCTGATCGACTGGGTGTTGGTCATGGCGACGGTTTTATCGCTTCTGTTTACGCTGGCGAACGTGGTGCGAGACCGACTGCCGCAGGCCGGAGGCATGCTGGTGCTGTTTATCGCATTACTGGTCTATGTGCTACACCGTACGAAGAATGAACTACACGACGAAGAAGCTGAATGATTAGGAAAATGAATATGAAACGAATTGGATTATTGATGGCGATGTTGGTTGGTGCTTTGGCTGCGGGGGCGGCGAAGCAACCGAATATTCTTTTTATCCTGACCGATGATCAGGGCTATGGCGACATTGGCCGTCATGGTCATCCGGTGCTGGATACGCCGAATATGGATCGGCTGCATGATGAAAGTGTGCGGTTCGATAATTTTTATGTCAGCCCGTCCTGTTCGCCGACGCGCGCCGCGCTGATGACCGGTATGCACGAATTCCGTAACGGCGTGACGCATACGCTGGAACCGCGCGAACATCTTTCCCTGGAGGCGACCATTCTGCCGCAGCTGCTGAAAACCGCCGGATATAAAACAGGATTTATCGGCAAATGGCATCTGAGCAATAACAAAGGATATGCTCCCGGAGATCGCGGCTTCGACTGGTGCGCCACCAACCCGATGGGGCCGCGTAAACATTTCGATGTGGAGATCATTCGCAACAACAAACGTTTCCCGACGAAGGGCTTTCGCGAGGATGTCTATTTTGACGAATGCATGACGTTCATCGATGAGTGCGGCGACCAACCCTGGTTTATGTATCTCTGCACCTATTCGCCCCACACGCCGCTCGATGCGCCGGCCGATCTGATTGCTAAATATCAGGCCAAGGGGCTGAATGCCGAGCACGCCACCTATATGGCGATGATTGAGAATATCGATCAGAACCTCGGCCGCCTGACCGACTTCCTGAAAAAACGGAAACTGGATAAGGACACCATCGTGATGTTCATCAATGACAACGGTGTGACGAAAGGACTGGATGTTTATAATGCGGGCATGCGCGGCTGCAAAGCCACTTGCTGGGAAGGCGGAACCCGCGCGATGTCGTTCTGGAAATGGCCGGGTCAATGGAAACCGCAAACCGTGGACAGTCTCACGGCGCATCTCGATGTACTGCCGACGCTGTGCGAAATCGCCGGTGCAAAAATTCCGGCGGAACTTCAGTCTGAGCTGCAGGGCTACAGTCTGCTGCCGCTGCTGAATTCCAAAGGTTGGAAACATGATGACCGTATTCTCTATCACAACGTCGGCCGCTGGCCGTCCGGGACCGCCGCATCGCACAAGCATGCGATGTGCAGTGTACGGAAAGGAAACCTGCTGCTCGTTCGCAGTGCCGAGTGCGATAACCCCGAGTGTGAAAAATACCAGAGCCAGTGCACCACGATGCGGGCCGTCCGCCGTGGATTGAAAACCACCACCTATGCCAACGGAACCGCGCAGACCCATTGGGGCGTTACACCGGTCGGGCACTGGGCGTTGTTCGATGTTAAAAAGGATCCGGCCTGCCTGAACGATGTGTCGGCGGCGCATCCAGAACACGTTGCCTCCATGATTGCCTCGTACGACAAGTGGTGGGATGAGCAATATCCGGTCATGATCGCTCGCGGTGGCGATGCGGGTGATCCTGATGCCAGCAAAAATGCAGCATCCCGTGCCCGCCAGCACGCTGCCATGGTAAAGGCTCAAAAGAAGGCCAAGGCCCCGAAGGCGACTCCGAAAGCAACTAAGGCACAGGGTTCTATGTTTGAGCGTCTGGATGCCGACGGGAACCAAAAGGTGACGAAGGAAGAATATCTGGCCCTGTTTGTTCCCATGTTCCCGCATAAAGATACGGATGGTGATGGGCTGCTGACTCCAGAAGAATTTCCGTATGCCGGTTCATTCAAGGCGGGCGATACGGACAATGATGGCAAGCTGACCCCGGCGGAATTTGAGAGCATGTATGGCGAGCAGTTCCATTCGCGCGATGCCAATGGCGATGGGGTCGTTTCTCCGGACGAGATGTAGGCTGCATTTTACTGCCAAACATGCTGCGCATGAAAAGGTATACCTTATGAAAGCTAGAATCGGATTGGTTGTTTTGCTGGCGGGCACGTCGGTGTGTATGGCAGGAGCGGCATCAGTGCTGGATATTTTTCCGGATACTGGAATTTCACCCGTTTCCGGAAGCTCGTCCTGTTCGTTTGAATATGAAGCCAGTGGCTCAACTTGGACAGAAGGGGTGCATGAGGGCCAGGTCTTTCTGGCTTCCATTAAAGGTGACGGCTGGCAGATGGGCGTGGGCAAGGGCGGACAGATCTATTCCCTGCGCGGTATCTTTGGCGAGTCCGTTCCGCCGCAGCGTGTGGCTTCGCCGTGGAACGATGAGGTCTGGCAGTCGGTGGTCACCAGCGAGAAGCTGATTGCTCCGGTGCAGGATTATCAGAATGCCAATCGCGATAATTGGAATGAGATTTGGAACAAAACCTTCCCGCTGATGTATTTCGTTCATCAGGCCGGGATCTATACCAAAGGGGCCGGTTCAGACGGAGGAGCTGTGGCGGCTCCGTTTTATTCGCCGTGCCTGCGTAAACGCTGGAATCCGAAGACGCGCACGCTGGAGCTGGTCAACTGGATGCAGCAGGCGCGCACGCCGTGCGTCTGGAAATCGGGCGTACTAATTTATACCGCCTACCGCGATCTCGGCGAAGGCTGTATTGAGGTCAATCAGGTGCTGCACAATTTCGGCACCGAAACGCTGACCTTTCTGAATACGCCCTGGGGCGGGGTGCGCGACTCATCGCTGCCGCATCCCGTTATGTCCAATGCGGATGGTTCGTGGGAGGCCGCCGAGGGGCTTTACGGGTGGACTGATGTGCCGACGCGCCATCTGGTGGATACGGGCGGCTGGATGGCCTGGACCCAGGATACCAAAAAGAAAGACAGCCCTACGCTGGCACTGGTGTTTGGTACAGACCTGAACGATGTATCAAACGGGAAGCGTAAAGACGAAGCGATCCGTTGGGGCAACGCCGGGAACGACAAAGTTCGCGACTATGAAGTCGCCGAACGTATGAGCCATGCAAATGTGGAGCCGGGCGATTCCTGGTCGGTTCGCTGGTATCTCGTGGCGGGTGAATTTTCCAAGGTTCGGAAAAGAGCCGCACGTTTGTCTGAAAAGGCCGGGGTTTCCGAGTTGAAGTTTGACGCCCTGGTGAAGCAACCGGTCTGGATCAACGGCGATAAGGTTACAACCGAAGGAAAGGGAAAGCCGACGCTTGAACTTTGCGCTTTTCCGGCCAAGGGAACGGTTCCTGTTTTCCTGCTTAAAGATAAACGAACCGGGAAGAAGCTGATTACCACCGATGCCTACGCACTGGCCGAATCGGAGCCTTATCCGAATCCGCTGCCGAAGGAGCTCGAGATCTACGATATCTACGACGATCGCAGGATTTACAGACAGTACGCACCCCACATTGGCTATGAAAACCTGCTGGGTTTTGCGTTCAAAGAAAAGCCGGTGGATAGGAAGGTTGAAAGGCTGACGATTACCCAGACTGAAAAACTGTCGTTGGACGCCGAAGCTGCCAAGCTTTGGATTCCTTCGGCCAAATAGAAAGGATTTCCAATGATTGGAAAACTGAAGCGGCTTCGCCGCAAATTGAAGAATTTAGATTGCCGATTGCCGATTTATGGGTCTGCGACGCTTTTGGCTTATCTTTTCTCTTTTTCTCTGTGTGCTCATTCAGCAATCGGCAATCAAAAATCGGTAATGGTGCAGCCCAATATCATTTTTATCTTTGCTGATGATTGGGGCTATGGCGACCTGGGGATTCATGGCAGCACATTTTGTGAAACGCCGCGACTGGATCAGATGGCCGAAGAGGGGATTGATTTCCAGAACTTTACGGTCAACCATCCGGTTTGTTCTCCAAGCCGGACCGCAGTAATCACCGGGCAGTTTCCCGCGCGGCATTCGGTGCATCAGCATTTTGCATCGACGGAACATCATGTACGTGCGGGTATGCCCGACTGGCTGGATCCGCAGGCGCCGATGCTTCCGCGTATGCTGAAAGAGGCCGGGTATGCCACAGCCCATTTCGGTAAATGGCACTTATGCAACGACCACATTCCGGATGGTCCGATGCCCCCGGAATACGGCTATGATGAATTCGGGGCATTCAATCTGCCGAACGAGGCGCCGGAACAAATGCCGACTGTTGCAACGTGTCCGCGCGCCGTTGATTTTATTAAACGCCACAAAGAACAGCCGTTTTTTATCAACCTGTGGCTGCACGAAACCCACACGCCGCATTATCCCCTGGAGCAATATCTTGAACAGTTTAAAACGCTGGACGAACAAAAGCAGGTTTACGCGGCGGTAGTGGCCGAAGGAGACGCGGGCGTCGGGCTGGTACTCGATACGTTGAAGGAGCTGGAGCTCGACGAAAATACGCTGGTCATTTTTTCTTCCGATAACGGTCCCGAATGGACCGGCACGAAAAAACAGACAGACGACACGTCAACCGGCCCCGGGCTTGGGACGTTTTATTCCGTCGGCGAAAAAGGGGAGTTGAAGGGGCGGAAACGCTCGCTGTATGCGGGCGGTATTCGCGTGCCGTTTATTGCGCGTTGGCCCGGCGTGATTCCGGCTGGCAAAGCCGACCGGGAATCTGTGCTGACAGCCGTGGACCTGCTGCCGACCTTTATGGAGCTGGCGGGCGAGAAGCTTCCGAAAGATTATCAGCCGGACGGAGAGAGTATGGTTTCCGCATTAAAGGGCAAGGAGTTTACACGCAGTAAGCCGATCTTCTGGGAATGGGCTCCGGCACGGAATCATCCCGAAGTCTGGCCGCATCAGGGGATCTGTGAAGGGAAGTGGAAACTGTTACTCAATGAGAAGCTGGGGAAAGCCGAACTTTACAATTTAGAAGATGACTGGTCGGAAGCGTCTGATGTTTCAGGGGCACATCCCGAGACCGTCGAAAAATTAACGGCGCAGATACATGCCTGGAAGAAGACCCTGCCGACAGAACTGCCGGTATCGTGTTTTTCCAAAAACAGGAAATAGTATGAAACGCACACTGATCGCCTGTTGTTATGGTCTTGCTCTCACTGCTGCCGGAACTGATCTTGATGATGTAGCCGCATTAGGAATGCTGACCAATGCTCCCACCATGCAGCTGGCAGATGGTTTCCAATCTATGGAAAACCTTAAAGCCATCTATTTTGATGCACTGGACTACCAGGGAAAGCCGACTAAGGTTTTTGCATGGCTTGGGTTACCCGAATCGTGTGAAGGAAAAGTGCCTGGAGTCGTGCTGGTTCATGGAGGCGGCGGAACCGCTTTTAAGGCCTGGGTGCAGAAATGGAATGAGAAAGGGTTTGCTGCCATCAGTATTGCGGTGGAAGGGCAGACCGACCTCAAAAATCCGAAGGGGAAGGATCCGGATAATCCCAGTGGCTGGACTGCCCACGCCTGGGCCGGCCCGCGCCGTAAAGGTATTTACGGCGACTCCGGCGAACCGCTGAAGGATCAATGGATGTATCACGCCGTGGCCGATACTATTCTGGCCAACTCGCTGCTCCGCTCTCTGCCGGAAGTGAATGCCGATCAGGTAGGCCTTATGGGGATTTCCTGGGGCGGGGTGATTACCTCGACCGTGATCGGAATCGACGACCGTTTTGCCTTTGCCATTCCAACCTATGGATGCGGAAGCCTGGCAACGGCGGAGAATCAATACGGACGGACGCTGGGAAACAATGAACTGTATAAACGGGTATGGGATCCGATGGTTCGCCTGAACGGGGCGAACATGCCAACGCTCTGGCTCTCGTGGCCGGGCGATTCCCACTTCCCGCTGGATAAACAGGCTGATTGCTATAGAGCCATGCCCGGAGCAACCATGATCAGTCTGATTCCCGGGATGAAACACGGCCACGGTGCGGGGTGGAACCCGCCGGACAGCTACGCCTTTGCATCATCCGTGGTCAGCAATGGTGCGCCCTGGTGCCGGGCAACGGACGCTCATGTGATGAACCGCTGCGCAGTGGCGACCTTCGAAAGTGTTGAACCTTTGGAGGAGGCTGTTTTGGTATCAACGGTTGACTCGGGAGTAACCGGTTCCCGCAAATGGACGCAGGCGGAAGCGGTGATTTCGGAGAAGGGGGAACATCGTTGGCATGTCAGTGCACCTTTGCCATCTGAAACGACGGCCTGGTTTATGAATGTGAAGCGTGATGGGCTGACGGTAAGTTCAGCGTATCAAATGGTTCCCTAAACTCGTCATTGCGTTGACGGGGCGGGTGTGCTCTTGAATGAACGGGATTCAAAAGGTCTCAAAAAACGTTTCGGTATCCTGTATTTGGGGGATGGTCCGATATATATCGCATGCTAGCTTTAATGGAAGTCGGTGTACTGGATTCCGGCAGAAGCAGGCTTGGAGAGGTAGATTCATGAAGAAAATAATGATTTTAGGATTGGCAGGGCTTTTGGCCATGCAGAGCAGCATTGCCGCGAAAAACGGTATGGATGAAATGTGGGGCGAGAGCACGGTTAAGCTGCGTGCGGAAAATGCCAAACGCGGCCAGCTTTTCGATGAGGGTAATTATGCCATGTTTATCCATTGGGGGCTCTATTCCCAGCTCGGCAATAAGGTGGACGGAAAAACCTACTATGGCATTGGCGAATGGATCATGAATTCGCGCATGGCCGGTATTCCGGTTGACGAATATAAAGAGCTGGCCAGTACCTTCAATCCCGTGGAGTTCGATGCCAAGGCCATTGCAAAGCTGGCAAAAGACGCCGGCATGAAATACATCGTTATTACCAGTAAACATCACGATGGCTTTGCGATGTATGACTCCAAGGCATGCGATTTCAATATCACAAAAACCACGCCCTGGGCGAAAGATCCGATGCACGAGCTAGCGGCCGCATGTCGCGCGGAGGGGCTAGGATTTGGATTCTATTATTCCCATAACCAGGACTGGACGTTCCCCGGAGGCGGCAAAGGACCGAAGGTGGATGAAAACGGTGAAGCCGCGACGTTTGATGATTATTTTAAGAAAAAGTGTCTGCCGCAGGTGGAGGAAATCACCACGCAATACGGGCCGATTGAAATGGTTTGGTTCGATACGCCCGGAAAGATGCCGAAGAAATATGTGCAGCAGCTGGTGGATGTGGTTCGTAAGAATCAGCCTAACGCCTTGATTTCCGGTCGGGCCGGACACAACCTCGGCGACTATCAGTCGCTGGGTGATATGGAAGTGCCGCACAGGAATGTGGCTGGTTTATGGGAGAGTGTTGATACAACCAACGATTCCTGGGCCTATGCCTGGTATGATAACTATTGGAAAACCCCGAAAGAAATTCTGCGCCGACTGATTGCAACCGTTGGGCGCGGGGGTACTTATATGCTGAACATCGGTCCGGATGGTGCGGGGGCGGTGCCCGAACGGGCGGCGCGAGCGCTGGAGCAATCCGGCGAATGGATTCGCCGCTATCCGCAGGCCATCTACAATGCAGGGGCTTCACCCTGGGAACATGCACTACCGTGGGGCGATGTCACGGTGAATGGAAATAAACTGATTCTTTCAGTTTTTGAATGGCCGACAACCGGCAAACTCTATCTGCCGGGATTAAAAACCGAAATTGTTTCTGCAAAACTGCTGAATAGAAGCGGTTCTGAAGAGGTTGTATATAACCGTTCCAATGGCTGGACGATCTTTGACCTGCCTTGCCATGCACCTGAAAAAATGGTTTCTGTGATCGAACTCGAATTGGCCGGAATCCCGCAGGCTGATCCGACTTTCGGAATCGATCCCAATATCGGGACCGAGATTCTGGCTGAGTTTGCCGAGGTTGAAGGTGCGGAGCAGTCGCAAAAACGCTGGATGGAAAAATTCGGCGAATGGAAACGGATCATTCGTGTGCATAACTGGAAAGAAGGCGGTAAGGCGACCTTCGAAGTGGACGTGCTCAAGGCCGGCGACTACTGCGTGGACCTGACCTATGCCGGCGAGGGCCGTCTGGTGTGGGGCGTAACGATTGAGGGTGGAGAGCATATTCAGAACGAGCAGAACTCTTCGCATAACTATCAGGAATTCCCTATAGGATGGATCAATTTTCCAAAGGCTGGAAAATATAAGGTAGCGGTATCCTGTCTTGATGGTGACTGCAAATCCTCCAGTCTCAAGGCCATACACTTTACCCCGGTTTGGTAACGACGAGGTAACAAGCAGCCCATAAAGCGAAGAGAATGATTTCAGGCGAAAGAATCATGAAAGCTGTATTGCGCAGGTTGTCAGACATTAATCCGATGTCTTTTTCTTTCGGAAAAAAAAGGCCTGTTTAGTGGGCTCGTTTGACGGCGGCACGCCAGCGTTCGGTGCGTCCCGGAAGAAGGCGATTTTCAACCTGAAGACCATCATCTTGGATCCCGTTGAACCTTAGCGGTGTCCTAATTCCGTTCCGAAGCGATCATAGATGTTTAATGGATTTTTGGGCAACCCGCCCGATCGCTAACCAAGGAGAAAAAGGTGGAATTTAAGCGGATTATATTGTCAGGACTGATCATGAGCCTCGGGACGGGGGGCGCGATGGCTGCCGGTGGGTTTGAGGCGGATGCCATTAAGGCAGCAAATGCGGTTGATCAAACCGGAAATATTGGGGAATTAGGCAATAAACCCGAGCGGATTGAATGGCTGCGGGATAACGGCTTCGGTATGTTTCTGCACTGGGGGGTGGATGCACAACTGGGTTCTGTGATCAGTCACTCGATGGTTTCGGCGGATGACGCCTATCTGGAACGCTACTTTAACGAGCTTCCCCAGACTTTTTATCCGAAGCATTGGGATGCGGAAACCTTTGTGCTGCTGGCTAAAACTGCCGGGATGAAATATATTGCTCTGACCACGAAGCATCACTCCGGGTTCTGTCTGTGGGATACGAAGACCACCGGTTTTAATGTCATGAACACGCCGTATGGAAAAGATATCGTGCGCGAGTTTGTGGATGCCTGTAATAAGTTTGATATCGATGTCGGCCTCTATTATTCGCCCGAAGATTTTTCCTACAGCCATAAGCGGGGCTTTCCGATTCGGCGTTTAGCGCATAAGCCGAATCCGGAGAAAGATCCGGAATACATCAAATATATCCAGGATCAGGTGACGGAACTGATGACCAATTATGGTGACATTGATGTCTTCTTTATTGATGGACGCGGAAAGGCACCGACGAAAGAGGTGGTCTGGACGCTACAGCCCGATTGCATGATTACACGCGGTGCCATACAAAGCCCCGAGCAGACCGTGCCCGGACTGCCGCCGAAAGAGGTGTGGGAAACCTGCATGACCCTCGGCACACAATGGCAGTATATGCCGCAGCAGCTCGATCATCTGAAAGACGGGAACCGCGTGGTGGAAATCCTGATTGAAACCCGCGCTAAAGGCGGTGCGCTGCTGCTGAACCTCGGCCCGCGCCCGGATGGAACCATCAATGAACTGCAGGAAGACATCATGCGGGAAGTCGCTCTATGGAACTTTGTCAACCGCGAGTCGGTGCTGGGCGTCCGTCCGTGGATTGTTACCAATGAGGGCAACATCTGGTTCACGAAAGCCAAAGATGAAGACACGGTATATGTGTTCCTGACGAAACAGAAAGATTGGTACCGAAAAGATCGGCGCGAATTTGTCATCGGATCGGTTGAAGTCACAGATGAAACTGAAATCAGTGTCGTCGGTCATAACGGAAAAGCCATTGAATATACCAAAAGGACGCCGGAAGAAGTGGCGCCGCGCTTTGAGCAGAAAGAAGATGGACTGCATCTTTCCATCATCCCCGGGCAACGTCTGCTGAACCATACGGACTGGCGGAATCCGGTGGTCGTGAAACTCTCCAACGTCAAGCCGTCCTGTAAACCGCCGCTCGTGATGAATGGCAAAGCCAAAGGCAAAAAAGGGACGGTCACCTTTAACGGCGAGCTGATGGATCTTGGCGATGCGGAGAAGGTGCTCGTTGGTTTTGAATATCAGGAATACCTCGGGTTTGCCGAAAATATGTACAACGATGAATGGTTCTCCACTGAGCTGGTTGAAATGACAGAACTCGGAGCGTTTACCCAGACCATCGAGGTGCCCAACGATAAAAGCTATCAGTGGCGCGCCGTGGTGAAACATCCGCGAGTCAAAATGACCGGCGACCACAGCAAAGTGTCTGTGCGCTGAAGCTCTCCGGTTAGTTAACTTTGAGGAAGTCATACTCCAAACCTTTTTCAGGGCTGCTGATCCTGCTTCCGGTATCCTGTTTGGCAACGGATTATCTGGTGCGCACCCAGGCGGAGTCCGGATTTCTGAACCTGTTGCTGAACGGCAATATATACCCTGCCGCCGGAACTATTTCCCGATATAATGAAATCGATATCGTCAATGCTGTCTATGCATGTTGCATAGGTCATTTTGATCCGTTATTTTGTGCAGATTATGGGATCCTCAGATCAAACTCGCTATACATTGCTTCAGCGCGCCTGCGACCTGCACGATGAGCAGGCGTGGGAGGAATTTGTGGGCCATTACCGTCGTTTTATCTTCTACATCCTGAATGAGATGGGCGTCGCCTTCGGCGATATTGAAGACGTGGCCCAACAGGTACTTCTATCTCTCACCAAAGACCTGAAGGGCTACGATCGCTCGCGAGCCCGTTTTCGCACCTGGCTCAGCACGGTCATCCGAAATGCCGCATTGGCGCACTTTCGCAAACAGAATGTCCGGCAGAATTATATTCGGGTTTTCGGCGAAGAGCAGAGTCTGGAGGCGATGGAGCAACCCTCCGAAATTGATCTGCGCATCGAGCAGGAATGGGCGGCCTATGTGGCCGATCTGGCGATGACGCGGGTGAAGGATGTTTTTCAGGGACAGGCGATTGAAGTTTTTGAGTTGGGGCTCGATGGATTACCTGCTGCTGAAGTGGCTGAAAAAACCGGGCTCAGCATTGCATCGGTTTATACGTTACGCAAGCGGGTGAAGAAGCGGCTCTATCTTGAAATCCGGGCACTGGTTGCAGAACTGGAGCCGGAATGACGTATAAACCGGATCCAAGGCTGGCGCAGGCTTATGATGAAGCAACCCTGCTGAATGAAGAGGGGCTGGAGGGACTATGTCCGTCCTACACCGAACTGGCCGGGGAGGGGACCCGCTTTCGGGATGACACTCTTTTGGGAAAAGGAGCGGTGAAGGAGGTGTACAGAACCTTCAACAGCCATACCCGCCGATGGGTTGCCATGGCTCGCCTGCGTGCCGACCGCGGACCGGAGTTTTACGATCTTTTCGTTCACGAAGCCTGGTTGACGGCTTCCCTGAGTCATCCGAATATCATCACCATTCACGATGCCGGTGTTGACGGAAATGGACGCCCTTTTTTTACAATGGATCTGAAGGGGGATTCCAGTCTTGCCGATCGGGTGGCCGGACCCGCCCCTGCCGGGCGGCGTGAACTGCTGGAAATCTTCATGAAGGTATGTGATGCGGTCGCCTATGCCCACTCACAGGGCATCGTTCATCTGGACCTTAAGCCGGAAAATATTCAGGCCGATGCATTCGGTGAAGTACTCGTTTGCGACTGGGGATTGGCCAAGCAGGTTGGCGAGCTGGAAGAGGGCGAATACGAGTTGCCGAATGCACTGCGACCATTGGACAATATGACGCTGATGGGGCAGATCAAAGGGAGCCTGGGGTTCATGGCTCCGGAGCAGGTGATGGCGGATGCGGTGAAAGACCATCGCAGCGACATTTTTGCATTGGGCTGCATACTCCATCTGATTCTTACAGGCGTGCCTCCCTTTACCGGTACGGAGGAACAGGTGCTGGAGGCAACCCGCCGTTGCGAAGTGGTGCCTCCCCGCAAGGTCAGTCCCGAGCGCCATATCCCCGGTGCTCTGGAGGCGGTGGTGCTCAAGGCGATGGCACGAAATCCGGAAGATCGCTATGCATCTGCACAGTTGCTTCGCGATGAAATATCCCATTTTCTTGAAGGCTATTCCACCTTAGCTGAAAAGCCCGGCTTCTTCCGCGAGGCCCGTCTTTTTCTTGCCCGCAACCGGATTCCAGCCACGATTGCCTTTCTGGCTATCGTAACGCTTTCGGTGGTCAGTGTACTCTTTATTCAGCGAATCCAGCACCAGCAGGAACGGGCCGAGCGGTTTGAGACCAAGGCTGAAGCCGTTGAAATTCTCTATCAGGATGAAATTGATCGCTCAGAGCAGGAGCGGAAAGCTTTAGCCATTAAAATGGCCCGCTCCGCCAGCGATCTTAAAAAACTGGGCATCTTTGTTCGTCCGGTCGAAACCGTGCGCGAAGCACGCAAGCTGGTGGCTTCGGCGGAGGCCCTGGATGACGATTCCGCTCTGGCGCGGTTGCAGCGCTTTTCGCTGGATTGCATTACACTCAATTTTGAGGGAGCGTTGGAAAATCCTGTTCAGCCGCACAGTGGGTTGGTTGACTATCTTCTGCTGGTCAACGCATTTCCCGAATTCAACTATTCAGAGGAGCGGCGTCCGTCCATTTCGAAAATGTCCGGATTTCTCCAGCAGGCGCTTGAAATCAACCCCAATCGTCAGGCTCTGGTCGAACGCATGGTCGCTTTCGACTATGCCTCCCGCAGTGACGGTGGCGATTATTCACCGGTTGTTGCGGCGTTGCTGGACTATGTATGCGGGGAAAAGGATTCGGCTGCTCTCAAATACAGTCCTGCCGATTCTACGCTGACGCTGCAATCCAATCAGAACATCCGCCTCGCCATCTGGGATAAATGGGGCTCCAACGACTGCTTGTTGCGTTTCCTGACCTTCCGCTCGCTCAAGGTGGAAGTCGATGATCGCTTTTTCCCTGGCGATCTCCAGAACCTGCATATTGAAACTCTCGACCTGAGTGCATGCGGCGAACTGGTTTTCAACCACCCCGTGGATCTGCCGCTCCTCCGCAAGGTGATCATCCGTCCCGGTCAGGTCAGCGCACAGGTCTTGCGCGATTCCATTAGCGCAAACGCGCGCTTTGAGATCGTTGAGCAGCAATAGCACCCGAGTGCTTGCGTAAGGTTGAGGCTCTAATCTTGACGCTCTGCGGGCGCGGATGCAGGACAGGAGTCCCATCCTGCCGGAAAAAAACAATATCATCTGTCCCAATCCCTGTTCGTTGGGATCATAAGTATTAAATAGGCGTTTTTCGGCTGTTTTTGTTAATAAATTGAAAATTAATAGATGGAGGAAACGATGGTTATGAAAAAAATGGGCTGGAGAAAATGGAGTGCATTGGCAGTTGTTGTATTTGGCTGTGCAACGGTTGAGGCCGTTCTTTTCGACTTTAATGATACGACCGAGTTCGATAATCCTGCGGCAGACGGGGCAAGCATGACCAGAGACGGGCTGACGATGACCACCGTTGACCTGATTGGTCAGGATGGAACCAGCAATGTTGATGATGATGCTACCCATCGGTTGAATATCCAGACAAGTGTGAATTCCCTAGGTGTCAATGACGATAGCAACCCGCAGGGCGCGGGCAATGATTCACGGGATTTCGATCCGAACGAGGCCTGGGTGTTTGATTTCGATGACGATGTGACCCTCGAGGAGATCGATTTGGCCAGCATGGGTGAGGGAACGTTCATGACCATGTCCACCAATGGGGTGGTGTTGTTTACGTTCGATGACTCCCAGACCGGTGATATTTGGGATTTAGGTAGCACCTTCATTCCTTCCGGGACGGACATCATGATCCAGAATACGTCATTGCTTACGGCAACAGATACTACGGCTCGTATTTCGGAACTGACCGTCATACCGGAACCAGGAACTCTTGGTCTGCTTAGTGCCTGTGCTGTCGGAGTATTCATGGTCCGCCGTTTCCGCGTCTAAGGTGCCGAAATTTAAATCTGTATGGGTCTTCGGTTCCGGAGACCCATTTGTATATACGGAGAGCAATGATGAATAAACCCACCCTGTCAAAAAACTGTTTTAAATCTTTCTTCCTTTCCGCGGCTCTGGTTCTTGGCGCGGTGTCTGCGCAGGCGGCTCTATTCGATTTTAATAATGGAACCGGTCTGGATAACGTGGGTGTTGGAGGAACAATGACCGCCGATGATGTGGTCACGATTGTTACCACCTCCGATGTAAGAGGGCACGATGGGACGCTTGATTCCGATGGAAACAGTCATGAGACGAATATTACCAGTTCGAATGCTTTAGGGGTAAATTCTGCTTCGACTCCGCCTAATGCGGCGAGTGATGCTCGGGATTTCGATCCGGGGGAGGCGTGGATTTTTTCTTTCAATACGAATGTTGTTCTAAACAGCATTGATTTAGCCAGTCTGGACACCGATGCCGTCATGACCATCTCATCGCCCGCGTTTACAACCATCGTAATCAATGATGATGGCGGCTCGGAAGATGTATATAGCCTAGGGGATGTTTTGGTTGGGGCCGGGACATTAATCACCTTCGAGAATTCATCGGCGACATCTACGACCAATAACAGCCATGATTTTCGGATATCGACGCTTACGGTCACTCCGACGGACACACCGGTAACGAACAGTACGGCCACGTTTGACTTTGTCGATGAGAGCGAGTTCGACAACCCGGCGGCAGTCGGTTCCACAATGACCCGCAATAATATCACCATCACGACGATTGATCTGATCGGGCAGGATGGATCGCTGAACTCAACCGGGGCAACGCATAAACTCAATATTTTTACCGGTCTGGATGCCTTGGCTGTGAATGATGGAAATGTAAGCGGTACTGAATATAAAGATTTCAATCCTGGCGAGGGCTGGGTGATGAGTTTTGATCAGAATGTCAATCTGGTTGAACTGAATATGTATGGTCAGGACGCGGGGGCGGAAATGACCGTTTCGTCGTCGGCCTTTTCCGATTTTGTGCTGGTGGATGGCGTCAATTCCGAGGATATCCACTCGTTTAACGATACGTATGTTGCTGCCGGAACGGAGATCACCTTCCTGATGACGAGCGCCACAAACGCTGCCGATCTAGGGCTTAGTATTAGTTCTATTACCGTTGAGCTGGCAACGAATGCACCGAGTCTGCCGACTGAAACGATCAATGGAACACCTT
Source organism: Pontiellaceae bacterium B12227 (assembly GCA_029432775.1). Lineage (GTDB taxonomy): Bacteria > Verrucomicrobiota > Kiritimatiellia > Kiritimatiellales > Pontiellaceae > Pontiella. The sequence goes on from JAROAZ010000011.1 coordinate 139,078, forward strand.
ATGTCTGGCTTGATCAGTTTTTCCAGGGATTGGAAAGCGAGGAAGATTATCTCAATGCGGATAACAGCGATACCGACGGGGATTTAATGGCCGCATGGGAAGAATACTTTGCCGGAACCATCCCTACGAATGCCGCATCGGTTCTCATCGTGAATACAACCGGCGTTGCGCTCAGCGATGGAGTGGTGTCGTGGCAGTCTGTGACAGGAAAGTGCTACGGCGTGATGAGCAACACCAATCTGGTTGCGGTTTCCAATGGTTGGAAAACCGTTGCCAACAATATCCAGGGTTTGGAAAATGCAACCTCATACACTTCAACAGTCAGCTCCGCCGCTGCTGCCTTTTTCAAGGTAGGCATCGAAAAACGCGAAATTTATCTGCTGATCGGGCAGTCGAATATGGCGGGGCGCGGGCCGATTGAAGCGCAGGACGAGGGCGTGATTGAGGGCTGTGAACTGTTTAACTTCGGCGAGGAGTGGGAACCCGCCACCAATCCGCTCAACCAATATTCCACCATCCGTAAGGATCTTGATCTGCAGCAGCTGAATCCCGGTTATGGATTTGCAAAACGGCTGAATGAGCTGCGGTCGGAAATTAATATCGGCCTGGTGGTGAATGCGCGCGGCGGCACCAATATTAACGATTGGGAAAAGGGCGACCTGTATTATGAACAAGCCGTGGCTCGCACCCGGGCCGCACTTGCCGATGGTAACAGCCGTCTGGCGGGCATCCTCTGGCATCAGGGCGAGAGCAACAGCAGCCAGACCAATACCTATATGGGAAAACTGGTCCTCATGATTGAAAACCTGCGTGCGGACCTCGGTGCCCCGGATTTGCCTTTTGTTATAGGGGAGCTCGAGCGGGATGATGTTACTGTTGAAGTCAAAGAGCGTCTGCTCAACGAGGTTCTATATACACTGCCCACGTTGTCCTCCAACACGGCGGTTGCCACGACCGAAGGATTGGTTACGCTCGACGGTACGCATTTCGATTCCGCCGGCCAGCGCGAGCTAGGAAGGCGCTATGCGGATGCTTTGCTGAGTCTGGAATAGTTTGTTCCAGGGGTTGGAAAAAATAACGCAACTTCTCCGCATTCATCTACACAGGTCACCTTTAACTTTTTATACTATTAACGTGTCCATATGACAGAGCATAATCAAACCAGCTATACCTTGTTGCAACGCGCTTGTGATCTTCATGATGAAGAGGCCTGGGTGGAATTTTCCAGTCATTATCTACGGTTTATTTATTATATTCTGAATCATATGGGCGTCAGTACGGCTGATATTGAAGATGTTGCTCAACAGATTTTAATTATGCTCACGCGGGACCTGGGAGATTATGATCGATCAAAGGCGCGGTTTCGCACCTGGTTAAGTGCGGTCATTCGTAATGCAGCTCTTGTGTATTTCCGGAAAAAGAAGAGTCAGTTGAACCGCATTCGTATTTTTGGCGAAGAATGTAAAATTGAAAGTATGGCTCGCCCCTCAGAGATTGATCAACGAATTGAGGCTGAGTGGGAGGAATATGTCGCAGAGCTAGCCATGGAGCGGGTGCGAGGCGTTTTTAAGGGGCAGGCGATGTCGGTGTTTGAGTTGGGGATGGAGGGACATTCTGCGGCAGCGATTGCGGAGAAAACGGGGTTGAGTGTTTCCTCGGTTTACACCCTCCGCAAGCGGGTGAAGAAGCGGCTCTATCTGGAAATTCGTGCGCTGGTTGCAGAACTGGAACCCCCCGAGTGATACGGGATTAATCTGAATAGACTTTAAAGACAACGGTGCAATAGGAATGGGAATGGCCACGAAGATGCACAAAAATCACAAAGACACAGCTGTTCTGGTCTTCGTGCATCTTGTGCCTCTTCGTGGCCAATAAAATTCAGTTGACTTAATTTGTATGAAACCTCCTTTTAAACCGTATAAGCCGAAAGGGCGTCTAAAGGGCGCATATGCAGAGGCGACGTTGCTCAATGACGAGGGGCTGCAGGCGCTTTGCCCATCTTATACCGAGCTGGCTGAGTCCAGTGTCCGCTTTCAGGATAGCGTGCTGCTCGGTAAGGGAGCGGTGAAGGAAGTCTATAAAACCTTCAATAACCATACGCAGCGCTGGGTGGCCATGGCGCGGTTGCGGGCGGATCGGGGACCGGAGTTTTACGATCTGTTTGTCCATGAAGCATGGCTGACGGCTTCCTTGAATCATCCGAATATTATTACCATTCATGATGCAGGAATTGATGAGGAGAGCCGGCCTTTTTTTACGATGGATCTGAAGGGAAACTCCAACCTTGCGGATCGGGTAAAAGGGCCGAAGTCGGACCGCCGCGAACTCCTGCAGATATTTATAAAAGTGTGCGACGCGGTGGCCTATGCGCACTCCAGAGGGATTATTCATCTGGACCTGAAACCGGATAATATTCAGGCCGATGAGTTTGGAGAAGTACTCGTCTGTGACTGGGGGCTGGCGAAGCAGATTGGAGAAACGGAGGAGGGCGAAGATGAAATGCCGCCCGCGCTGCGTCCCATCGACAATATGACGTTGGTGGGGGAGATTAAAGGCAGTCTCGGTTTTATGGCTCCGGAGCAGGTGATGCCCGGTTCGGTGAAAGATCGCCGAACGGATGTTTTTGCGCTGGGATGTATGCTGTATTTAATTATGACCGGTCAGTCGCCTTTTACCGGATCGCCGGAAAAGGTTCTTGAAGCGACGCGTAAAGGCGAGGTGATGCCGCCTCGCAAACAGTATCCTGAACAGCATATTCCTGAGGCGTTGGAGGCGGTCATCATGAAGGCAACGGCCAAGCTGCCGGATGATCGGTATGATTCGGCCGAGGCGCTGCGGGATGAAATTTTTAATTTTCTCGGTGGATATTCGACGGTAGCCGAAAAGCCTGGTTTTTTTCGTGAAGCGCGGCTGTTTCTTGCCCGAAACCGACTTCCGGTGGCCATCGTCCTGTGCTCGGTAGTTGCCCTTTCGGTTATCAGCGTACTCTTTATTCAGGATTTAAAACGGCAACAACGGGAAACGGCACTGCAACGGGAACGTGCGGCTCAGGAACGGGAACGTGCGACTGAGTTTGAGGCCCAGGCGGAAACCGTTTCAATTTTGTATCAGGATGAATTGGATCGCTCGGAAAATGAGCGAGAGAAACTGGCACGAAAACTGGCGACATCAGCCAGTGATCTTAAGAAACTGGGTATTTTTATTAAGCCGGCGGAAACCGTTCGTGAAGCGCGGAAGTTGGTGGACTCGGCTTTTTCTCTGGATCCGGATTGTGCAAGTGCCCGGCTTCAGCGCTTCTCTCTTGACTGTATTACGCTGGATTTTAAAACTGCGCTTACACATCCGGTTACTCCCGATAGTAATGTGGCGGACTATCTTTTGTTTGCGGAGGCATTTTCCCCCTATAATTTTTCGGATGAGCGCCGTCCGACCATCTTGCAACTGACTACGTTTCTGGAACATGCCCTGAGGATTAATCCGAGTCGCGCTGCCTTGATGGAGAGAATCATTGCGTATGACCATGCAATCCGATCCGATAAGAACGACTATGTTTCGGTGGTCGAGTCGCTTCTTCAGTACGCGAATGATCAGAGTGATGAACTTTTTCTGGAATACGAGACTGAGTCATCTTTATTGACCCTTGTTTACGAACAGAGATCGCGACTGGTTGTTACGACCGAGTGGGGGTCGAATGAAAGTCTATTACGATTTTTTTCTTTTCGTTCCTTTAAGCCGGTCGGAAAGGGGCGGTTTTATCTGAAGGACCTTCATAACCTCCAGATAGAAACCCTCGACCTTCGAGCCTGTAATACCCTTGTAATCAACGAGACCTTGGACCTTCCGTTGCTGCGTACCATCTATATACGAAAAGGGCAGCTGAATGAGGAAAGAGTGCGCAAAGCCATTCGCGCCAATGAGCCCTTTGAAATTATTGTTGAGTAAGATTCAGCTGGGTTCATCCCGTTGTTTCCTCTCTTGAGTTTGTGCACCCTTCCTCTTTATTTGGAATAGGCGTGTCCCAAAGCACGCTTCCTTTGGTCATATACAACATAATTGATGCACCTTGATGAAGGTGATTCGCGGATATGCGCTCGGATTCAAGTCGTATTCATTTTAAGGGAATACAGTATGAAGAAATTAAAGAAAAGAGGAGCGATAGGCTGCTGGAGCAGGATGATGCTTATTTTAGGGCTCTCTTTGGCGCAGTCGGCGTCTGCGATATCTGGCGTGGAGGTGATAACGGGGGGTACTGGATCCATAAGAGATAATATTAATTACGTTGCAGGGAACGGTGTTGGGCTGCCCCCAAACGTTATACACCTTCGCTGTGAAAATCTCCGGTTCATTAGTACTACGAAGGGCCGACGCACCGCGAGAATGGGAACCCTTTACCAAATTCGACGAATACGCCGACCCGCGCCTGCCGGTGATCTCGGTTCGGTTTACGACAAAGTGCAACTCACCCCGCATTCAAACTTGCCCGGAAATTTATTCTACAAATTGAATGTTCACATGCCTGCTTCAGTCCTGCCTTAAAAAACTGTCGGGGGATTAAATTTAATAAATAAAGAAAACGGGAATGAGATCAGCTGGGCGAGTGGAGCAGCAGCTCATAAAGCTGTCTATAGTAGCCGTCATTGGCCATTAACTCATCATGCGTGCCCTGATCCACCAGCTCACCGTGGCGCATCACCAGAATACGATCGGCGTTGCGGATGGTGGAAAGGCGGTGGGCGATCACGATGGACGTCCGGTTGGACATCAGTTTGGCCAGCGCGTCCTGAATCAGTATTTCTGTTGCCGTGTCCACACTGGCGGTGGCTTCATCCAGCACAAACAGGAGTTCCGGATCCTGTGCTAACGCCCGGGCCATGACCAACAGTTGTTTCTGGCCGAGAGAGAGGCCGGCGCCCCGTTCATTCATCACGGTGTCATAGCCATCGGGCATCGCCTCGATGAAGGTATGGGCATTAACTGTATGCGCGGCTCGAATGATGTCGGCCCTTTCAACACCCGGCGTACTCAGACTGATATTTTCTGCCACCGATCCTGTAAAAATGAACGGGTCTTGAAAAACATAACCGAGCCGTGTGCGGAGGTCATGTTTGGCAAAGTTTTTGATATCTGTTCCGTCAATGGTAACAGAGCCCTGCTGCACATCGTAGAACCGGCCGATCAGATTAATGATGGTACTTTTTCCGGCGCCCGTTGCGCCAACGACTGCCAGCACCTGACCGGGCTCGACTTCAAAGGACAGGTTTTTAATGACCCAGTTATCCTCAATATAGGCAAAGCTGACGTCGTTAAAGGCGATGGTGCCGGCAATGCCCTCCGGCGTTGCGACATCATCCCGATCGTTGATCTCCTCTTTGGTATCCAGTAGATCAAAAACACGTTCAATCGATGCCATGGCCACCTGAAACGAGCCGACTTTATCTGACAGCGATCCCAATGGTTGGAAAAAACCTTTCAGATAAGCCAGAAAGGCAATCAGCGTTCCAAGCGTCAGCAGATCTGAATGGGCCATAATCAGCGTGCCGCCGATTGCCAGCGTAATCAGCTGGGCCACAATCTGGCCGCTTTCCATGGTGGGGAAATAGAGGCTGAACCATTTGACCTCGTCATAGTAGGCCGAGCGGAGGTGTTTGTTCCGCCCTTCAAAATCTTCGATTGCGCTGGTTTCGCGATTAAACAGCTGAATCGTGGTCATTCCGGTGAGGTCTTCCTGGATGAGGGCATTCAGGTTCGACTGCCGGTCGCGGATATCCCGGTTGGCGTTACGCAGCTTCACGTTCACGAAATACATCAGAACGAAAAGGAAGGGCAGGGTGGCAAAGATGGAAATTGATAGCCGCGGGCTGAACCAGACCATGTAACCCATGATGCCGATAATCATGAACAGGTCGGCAATGGAGCCCACCACGCCCTCCGTCACAAAGTGCTGGAGGCGTTCGATGTCCGATGTCACGCGGCTCATCAGCGTGCCGATGGCGGTTTTATCGAAATAGCCCTGATGAAGCCGGAGAACTTTGCGGAACACAGCCAGTCGTAGGTCGTAGATAATTTTCTGGCCGATCCAGGCCGTCAGCAACGTCTGGAGATAGCGGACCACATAGCCCACCGCCGCTATGCTGATATAGATAAGGCCCAGATGCAGGAGCTGGTCGAGGCGCTCGTCCAGCGGTGATGCGTCATTTCGCAGGACATCGTCGGTGATCCGCTGCAGCAGCACCGGCAGAAAGTTAATCGACAGCGTCGTAAACATGATCAGACTGAACGCAAGCGCCAGCCAGCCGGAGTAGGGTTTGGCATAGGAGAGGAAGCGGCGGCCCTTATTCATCATTCCGCCTCCAGTTTCTGTTCCAGTTGCTGGAGGGTATTGAGTTCAGAATAATAGCCCGGCAGTTTAATCAGCTCATCATGGGTTCCGCGCTGGGTAATCTGCCCGTCCTCAATCACAATAATGGTGTCGGCATAACGCAGCGTGGAAATACGGTGGCTGACAAACAGCGTCGTGCGGTTCTTCATCACGGGTTGGAGCTTCGACATAATGGCTGCTTCGGTCTGGGTGTCGACGGCCGAAAGCACATCATCCAGAATCAGAATATCCGGCTTGCGGGCAATCGCCCGGCTGATGGACGTGCGCTGCCGTTGTCCGCCCGAAAGGGTCACGCCGCGTTCGCCCAGCATCGTTTCATATTTTTCAGGGAAGGTTTCAACATCGTGGTGCAGGTGAGCAATATCAGCCGCCCAGCTGATTACCGATCCGTCAATATCGTCCAGCCCGAAGCCGATGTTGTGTTCCAGCGTCCGGGAAAAGAGAATCGGTTCCTGGGCCGCATAGCCGATCATGCCGCGCAACTGCGTGAGCGGCAGATCCTGGATATCGGTTCCACCGATTTCAATGGAACCCGCCGTCGGGTCTGCCAGCCGCGCAACGAGCGAAGTCAGCAGCGTTTTTCCACTTCCGGTCGGGCCGGTAATGCCGAGCGTCTGGCCGGCAGGTACATCCAGATTGATATTTCTGAGGAATGTACGTCCGCCAATCTCCAGTTCCAATCCCTGGAAATGAATCGATGCTTCCGGGCGGTTTCCAGACATTGGAAGTTCGGAATTTTCCTGAATCTTCGGTTCGCGATCCAGGATTTCCTTAATACGCAGCCAGCTCACTTTCCCGCGCTGCAGCATGGAGAGCACCCAGCTGATGGCCAGCAGCGGCCACTGCATGTAGAGCAGGTAGGCCGAAAACTGCGTCAGCGTTCCCAGAGTCAATTCGCCGGCAATCACTTTGCGGCCGCCGACCACCATAATCAGAATGGTGCCGAGGCCGAACCCGAAGGACATAAAGGAAAAGAGGAAATGGCGCGTGGCCGCCACGCGCATATTTTTCCCGATCAGGTCGGTGTTTAAGCCCTCGAACGCCTCATTTCTGCGCTTCTCCAGTGCAAACCCTTTAATGCAGCGAATGCCCGAAAAGGTTTCCTGGGAATAATTTGAAACCTCCGACACATGTTCCTGCAGTTCCTGCTGGTAGCGGCGCATAATACGGAGAATCAGGAAAAAGATCAGTACCATCGGGGTAAACAGGCCGATCACAATAAGGGCCAGTTGAACATCGGCCAGCACCATGACAAACGAGGCCATAATGATCACCAGAATAGTACGCGATCCCTGCAGGCAGCCCTGGCCGATCGAATCCCGGATAATATTGATGTCCGACGAGAGTCGGGTCATCAGGTCGCCGGTCCGTTCGGACCGGAAAAACGCCTGATCCATTCGGGTCAGATGACGGAACACATCGTTGCGCAGGGTATATTCCACCTTGTGCGAAAGCTTCATGGGGAGTTTGCGCAGATAACGCGAAAAGAAAACGGAAACCGCTCCGACTGCAACAAAGTAGACCAGATAGCGGATCAGCAGTTGGTTCGTGAGCGTTCCGGCCTCCAGTCCATCGATCATCCAGCGTGTAAACACCGGCAATGTCAGGTTGCATCCCACGGTAATCAGCCCGCATAGAATGGTTCCGAAGAGGTCCTTTCTGTACGGTCGGAAATATTGGGATAATCTGGCGGATTGTTTTTCGATAAGAGAACTCCGTTCAACCATTTCAAGGTATCGGCTTCGAAAATGAATGCAAGCCCGCTTTCCAATGTTCGGAAATACGGGTGGTTCGGTTTGACTTTCCAATGGTTGGAAACTATAAACGCGCACCTTTAGCGAACAGTACTAAAAAGGTCTGTTTATAGAGTGAGGAAAGCCATGTTATCGACCAAGAAAAAAAGAAGCACCTGCAAGGTGCTGGAAATTCGGAAGCTCACGGCGGAAACCTCCGTGGTCCGCATTGAGCGTATTAAGATGGATTTCGAGCCGGGACAGTATATCCGGATCGGCATCGAAGGGGATCCGGAAATTCGCGACTATTCAGTCTATTCCGGCGGCCACGCCGATTATCTCGAAGTGCTGGTGCGCCGAGTGGAAGACGGGCTGGTTTCCAAGCAGCTTTGCGATCTGAATGTGGGCGACTCCGTCAGCGTCGGCGGACCCTATGGTCACTTTAAACTGCTCGAAGAGGTCCGAAGCAAACCGCTGCTGCTGATTGCCACCGGTACCGGGATCTCCCCGTTCCACAGTTTTGTTGATTCCTACCAAGGTCTCGGTTTTAAGCTGATCCACGGAACGGCCCGCGCAGACGAAGCCTACGAGTCGGACTTCTATGGCGAAGGCTATTTTCACTGTGTGTCCCGGGAAGAGGGCGGCGATTTTAAAGGACGGGTTACCGAATACCTGAAAACGCTGGAAATAGATCCCGATACGAACGCATTCCTCTGCGGAAACTGCGACATGATCTACGAAGCATTCGACATGCTTCAGGATAAAGGGCTTCCAACCGCCCAGATCCACACCGAGGTTTACTTTTAATCGCCACGAAAAGGCACAAAAGCACAAAGACGCCGTTCGTTCGGTTTTCGTGCCTCTTGTGCCTCTTTATGGCTAACCAGATGTTATTAATATGAAATGTTGCGTTGTCACATTAGGCTGCCAGATGAACCAGTCGGATTCCGAGCGGATCCGTAGCGTGATCGAGGGCATGGGTTTTGAAATGACCGAGGTGGAAGAGGAAGCCTCTTTAATCGGTGTGGTTGCCTGTTCCGTGCGTCAGAAAGCCATCGATAAGGTCTATAGTAAAATCCGGAAATGGAATCAGTGGAAAAATGAAAAGCCGCTGGTCACCTTTGTTTCCGGCTGCATTCTTCCGGCCGACGAAGAAAAGTTTCTCAAACTGTTCGATCTTGTTTTCCGTATGAACGAGCTGCCGGACCTGCCCGACATGCTGCACCAATGCGGCGTGACGACCGAATTCTCGGCAAAGCACCCGCTCAACGACCTGCACCGCGAAGATGAGCGGACCGATTTCTGGCAGGTGGAGCCCACCTACAGCTCCGACTTCGATGCCTTTGTGCCGATCCAGAACGGCTGCGATAAATTCTGCTCCTTCTGCGCAGTACCCTATACCCGCGGCCGCGAGGTTTCCCGCTCCAGTGAGGATATTCTGGCCGAAGTGCAGAAACTGGTCGATCAGGGCGTAAAGGTCATCACGCTGCTCGGTCAGAATGTGAATTCCTACGGGCTCGATAAAAAGGGCGAGGAGATCTCATTTGCTGAACTGCTGCGGAAAGTCGGGGAACTGGGAAATGCAAGCGGCAAAGATTTCTGGGTCTATTTCACTTCGCCGCACCCGCGCGATATGACCCGCGACGTCATCGAAGCCATTGCTGACTATCAATGCCTGGCCAAACAGATTCATCTGCCGGTGCAGAGCGGCGACGAAAAACTGCTGCGACGCATGAACCGCAACCACAGCGTCGACGACTATCTGCAGATTGTAAGCGACATCCGCGAGCTGCTGCCGACCGCCACCATCTTTACCGATATCATCGTCGGCTTCAGCGGCGAGACGGATGAGCAGTTTGAAAAAAGTGCCGAGCTGATGGAGCTGGTCAAATATAACATGGCCTACATCGCCAAATATTCGCCGCGCGTCGGTGCCCGAGCGGCACGCTGGGACGACGATATCACTCCGCAGCAGAAGAGCGAGCGTCTGGCCCGGCTGAGCGATGTGCTGAAAAAGACCTCGCAGGAATATAACGATGCCCTTATCGGCACAACCTGTACCGTGCTGGTCGAACGGGTGGACCCCCGGCAGGAAGGTGCTCTGCAGGCCCGGACCGAAGGCAAGCTGCCGGTCCGGATTGTCGATGCGCCCGCAACACTGGTTGGAACCTTCCAAACCGTGGAAATCACCTCAGCGGCCGCACTCTCGCTGACCGGTAAGCTGGTTTGATGACTTCCAACCTTTGGAAAAGGGGGTGGTGTCTTGACATCAACCCCGCTTTCAAATAGACAAACCGACTCCTTTTTATAGTGACCTAATTCAACGAACGGAAAAATTATGAGCGATAAAGCGAAAATCATCTATACCATCACAGACGAAGCGCCGGCCCTGGCGACCCGTTCCCTGCTTCCCATCATCGAGGCCTACACCGCCGCCGCCGGCGTGTCCGTTGAAACCCGCGATATCTCGCTGGCCGGCCGGATCCTCGCCGTCTTTCCGGAGTGTCTGACGGATGAGCAGAAAGTTGGCGATGCGCTGGCAGAACTCGGTGAACTGGCCAAAACGCCGGAAGCCAACATCATCAAACTCCCGAACATTTCCGCCTCCATCCCGCAGATGAAAGCCGCCATTGCTGAACTTCAGGCGCTGGGTTACAAATTGCCGGAGTATGAAGACGCGCAGGCCCAGTATGACAAAGTAAAAGGCTCCGCCGTGAATCCGGTGCTCCGCGAAGGTAATTCCGACCGCCGGGCCGCCACCGCGGTGAAACAATATGCCAAAAACAACCCTCACCGCATGGGCGCGTGGTCGGCCGATTCTAAATCCGTTGTTTCCAGTATGTCCGCCAACGATTTTTTCGGTAACGAAAAGTCCGTAACGGTTCCGGCGGCCACGACTGCGAAGATTGAACTGGTGGGCACCGACGGAACAACCACTGTGCTTAAAGACGGTCTGGCCCTGCAGGCGGGTGAAGTCATCGACGGCACCTTTATGAGCGCTAAGGCTCTCGATGAGTTCCTTGAAGAACAGGTGGCCGAAACCAAAGAGGCCGGAACGCTCTTCTCGCTGCACATGAAAGCCACCATGATGAAGGTCTCCGACCCGATCATCTTCGGCCACTGTGTTTCCGTGTTTTATAAAGAGGTACTCGCGAAGTACCCGGAACTCAATGTGGACGTGAAAAACGGCATTGGCGATCTCTACGCCAAGATGGAAAACCTGCCGGAAGAGAAGATGGAAGAGCTCAAAGCGGATCTCGCGGCGCTCTACGAAACCGCTCCCGATCTCGCAATGGTTGATTCCGATAAAGGCATCACCAACCTGCATGTTCCGAGCGATGTCATCATCGACGCCTCCATGCCGGCCGCAATCCGTGCGTCGGGCCAGATGTGGAATAAAGATGGCAAGCAGCAGGACACCAACTTTATCATTCCGGACCGTTGCTACGCGGGCATCTACGCCGAAACCGTCGACTTCTGTAAAAAGAACGGCGCATTCGATCCGGCCACCATGGGCACCGTTCCAAACGTTGGACTCATGGCCCAGAAAGCCGAGGAATACGGCTCGCACGATAAAACTTTTGAAATTCCAACCACTGGAACCATTCGGATTGTGGATGCCGCCGGCAATGTGCTGATTGCACATGATGTGGAGCAGGGCGATGTCTGGCGCGCCTGCCAGGTGAAAGATGCGCCGGTTCAGGACTGGGTCAAACTCGCCGTTACCCGAGCCCGTGCCACCGGCACCCCGGCCATCTTCTGGCTGGACAAAAACCGTGCCCACGATGCCCAGCTGATTGAAAAGGTGAATGTATATCTGAAAGATCATGACACCAAAGGGCTGGATATTCAGATCCTCGCACCGGAAGCCGCAACCCGTCTGACGCTCGAACGAGCCAAAGCCGGGCAGGACACGATTTCCGTAACCGGTAACGTGCTTCGCGACTATCTGACCGACCTGTTCCCGATTCTCGAACTCGGTACCAGTGCCAAGATGCTTTCCATTGTCCCCCTGATGCAAGGTGGCGGTCTGTTCGAAACCGGTGCCGGCGGGTCTGCTCCCAAACACGTGCAGCAGTTCCAGAGTGAAAATCATCTGCGCTGGGATTCGCTCGGCGAATTCCTGGCACTGGGTGTTTCGCTGGAACACCTTGCGGCCGTTTTCAGCAACGAAAAAGCGCAGGTGCTGGCCGATACGCTCGATGTGGCCAATACCAGATTTCTCGCGGAGAACAAATCGCCGTCGCGCAGTGTGCACGAGCTGGATAACCGTGGAAGCCATTACTTTCTCGCGCTCTACTGGGCCGAAGCCCTTGCCGCTCAGGATCAGGATGCCGAGCTCAAAGCCCGTTTCGCTCCGCTGGCAGAACAACTGGAAGAGCATGAAGATGACATTGTTGAAGAACTCATCGCCTGTCAGGGTGCTGCGCTCGATCTCGGGGGCTACTACCGCCCGAACGACGAGCTCGCCAACGCGGCTATGCGACCCAGTAAAATCTTCAACGGTGCGCTGGCCTCGCTCTAGACGGTCAACGCTTTAATACCTTTGGAAGCCGGACTCTTTGCAGTCCGGCTTTTTTATTTTCTGCGCTCCCTGTCTTCTATCCACTGTTTCAGTAAATTCGTTGAGAAGGTAGTCAGCGCTTATCGAGGATCACACGGAACTCGTAGGTTCCGGAATCTAACAGAAACTTCACGGTTCCGTCGGATGAATGCGTTAGTTCAACTCCGTCTGCTTCCCCGGCGGGGCGGTTATCTTCCGTAACGGACAATACATCGGAAAGATGAAGTTCGGCGGTTGCGTTTACCGGTACGTGCAGTTCAAGGGCCACCGTATGGCCTTTGCGTTTCCAGTTGCAGACCACCGGGCCATGCACCGAACGGTGTGAGCACTGGACCCAGTCCAGTCCTTTGACAAACCGGGGATGCAGGTTGATGCGATCAAACCCTATGGCGTCTGCGGCGGGTTCGATGCCGCCGAGCCAATTATAAAACCATTGGCTGACGGACCCGAACATGGGGTGGTTATGGCTGAACGTGTCGTCGCTGAATTTCCAGTGCTCCCACAGGGTGGTGGCGCCGTTCTCCAGCATATGTCCCCAACCGGGATAATCTCTTTTATTGACCATGGTGTTGATGACTTCGACTTCGCCCTCCCGGCTCAGGGTATCGAGCAGGTAGCGGGTGCCGAAGATTCCGGTCGTGAGATGTCCGTCGTGTTTTTCGATGTCGCGCAGCAAATGCGCCCGTGCTTTTGCGCGCTCATCTGCCGGAAGCATATCCAGAAATAGGGCAAAGGCCTGCACGCTCTGTATGCCGGAACCGGCGACGCCTGTTAAAGGCGCCACGCATTGCCGGATATAGGCCTTTTTAATGTCTTTGGCGAGCCGGCTGTATTTCCGGGCTTCACTTTCTTTTCCGAGCACGTGTGCCAGCCGTGACAGCATGCGGGCAGATTCGCAGTAGAGCGGGGTGACCATCGGTGGCACCTTTTCTTTTTCCAGCGCCTCATGGTCGTGCAAACCGTTACGCACGATGTGATCCTTATTTTTTGCCCGAACCAGTTCGAACCATCGTTTGCTGACGGCATATTGATCTTCGATGATTCGGCGGTCTCCGTAGTAGCGATAAAGCTGTGTCTGGAGATGCGGATGCGCCATGGCCCAGGCCACTCCGCAGTATTGAATGCCAACAGAGGGGGCGGTGTCGGTCAGCATGCCGTCCGGCAGGGCGCTGTCGGCCCAGTCGCGCGTGGATTTTGCGTAGAAATCCGCCATATTGAAATTGAGCATGAAGGCATCGGAGGTGATGACTAGATCGCCGCCATATCCGAAGCGTTCGCGATGCGGGCAATCAGACTGTACCCCGAACAGGTTGGAGAGGAAGGTGCGTTGGCACATCTGCTGGATACGGTTGAATAATTCATTGGAGCAGGAGAACGATCCGGCCGGTTCGACAACGGAGTTCATGCGCAGCCCTATGACGGAATCCAAAGATGGACGGGACGGAAGTCCGGTCAGCTCAATATAGCGGAACGCGTGGAAAGTAAATTGCGGCGTATAGCTCTCGCCTCCGCCTCTGGCAATATACCGGTCCTCCTGCCATGCAAAGGGGGGCGCACCGGGAATTTGGGATTTGCCTGTTCTGTTTTTAATCTGCCCGCATACGCTGGTCATTGGATTGAGCGTTCCGTCTTCATTCAGCAACTCGCCATAGCGCATGGTGATCTGCGTACCTGCCGGAACGTTGAAGTTGAAACGCGCCCATCCGCCAAAGTTTTGTCCCATATCGACCATGTACACGCCGCTGATCGGCTCGGTGATGGCCACGGGCCGGAGTGCGGCCGTTACCTTGATGGGCGGAGCCGGCAGTGCCTCAAGTATGCCCTCGGGGGCGGGAACTGGCCGGGCGGTTTTCCAGCGGCCGTCATCCAGGCCGGGCTGGTCCCAGCCGGCAATCTCTTTTCGGGCATCGACCTTTTCTCCCAGATAAATGTTGTTGCGCAGAATCGGCCCCTCGGTAAATTTCCAGGATGCATCACTGACGATCGACTCGCGCGAACCATCAGTATATTCGATTTGAAGGCGGGCGATAAATTGAGGACGGCCGACAGGCAGGTGTTCTCGCAGGTTTCGACGACCCCACAGGCGTAGCGGCAGGGGGTTGTACCAGCCGTTTCCCAGCGTGACCCCCAGGCAGTTATTTTCGGATGAAAGGCTTTCGGTTACATCGTAAACGGAATAAAACACGCGCTTGTCGGGACGGGTCCAGAGCGGATCCAGGTGTTGATCGCCAACCATCGTGCCGTTGAGTGACGCCCGGTAATAGCCCAGTGCAGAGATGTACAGGCGCGCGGTTTTCACGGGAGCCGTAAGCGTGAAGGGTTTGCGGAAAAGGGGCGCCGGATCATCCTTGAAAAAATCCTCGGCCTTTTCCGGTGTAGGTTTGCCGTCGCCGATCCAAGTGGCCTGCCAGTCATCGGTCTTTAGTAATCCCATTTCCCAGCAGGCGGGTGCCGACCATGTGGATGGAACGTCGTATCCGTCCCAAACCCTGGCCTTCCAGAAACAGCGCAGGCCGGAGCCGGGCGGTATGCCCGCATAAATAATGCCGATACTTTGGCTCGAAACCACTTTTCCGCTGTCCCATAGATCGCCTTTGTCTTGCACCAATCCCTCTGCGGTTGTGGCGACCAGAATCTGGTAGGCGCTTTGTTTTGCTCCGCGGACATCCGATTCAAGCTCCCAACTTAAACGGGGTTCCGGATGATCGATTCCCAACGGCTGATTGCGGTATTCACAGCGCAGGTGTGTAATTCCTAGGGCATCGGCTTGTTTCAATAAACTATTTTCTGAACAACGAGCTTCGAAGGGGACAAGCAGTGCTGAGCATAATGCATACAGGAAGACGGCAGGTTTAAAGTTCATGGATGAAACTCCTGTCAACACCCTGCGGCATCGGCCGCCACGGCGGGTTCGGGGGGGATTTCGTTTCATTCGCCTAGGAATGCCGATATTGTTTGGGTGTTTGCTCCATGACTTTCCTGAAGCATCGCGTGAAATAGTTGCTGTCGGAAAAACCGCAGTCGAAAGCAATGTCGGTGATGGTTCGATCCGTTCCTTTCAGTAGCTCGGCCGCCTTCTGGCAGCGGACATGCAGCAGATGATCAATGGGAGAACGGCCGATGCACTCCTGAAAGACCCGGCTGAAATGCCGTTGCGACAGGTGCGACTTTGCTGCCAGTTCGTCCAGTGTTATTTTTTCCGTATAGTGGGTTTCGATATGTGCGATGGCATCGCCGATGCGCAACAAGTCAATGGACTCGTCGGTCGGAGTCGATGAATAAGCGCGGGATAGTGAAACCGCGAGCTGCATGAAGAGGCCTTTGGCCATCACCCGGTAACCGGGATTGCGCCGCTCCGTTTCCATGGTCAGGTCATGAACCAGTTCATTGATCTGGTTCAGCTGCGGTTCGGAGAGCTGAAGCCGACTCTGGAAATTATGCAGTGTACGAAAGGCCGGTTCGAGTGAGAAGAGGGCATGGAAACCGGGCAGGGCACGGATATCCCACTGTTCCATCATCAGCGATTCGGCATCGAACAGAATATTGGCCAGCGCCAGACCATGCATATCCATGTATTGGTGTTCGTGGTTCTGGGAGATCACAAACACATCCCCGGCTTTGACCGGAAATTCCTGATCATCAATCAGATGCATGGCCGTTCCCTTGAGGATGATGACCAGCTCATCAAAGCTGTGACTGTGAAGAGGGAATGCGGGTTGCGGATCGCGAATGTAAACCTGCAGGGGAAGCGTGGGATCCTCAAAAAAATCCTGCTTTACCAACCGGGTGCCTAAGCCAAGGGGATGATTTGTCATGGCAGGATCGTGCTATAAGTTGTCGGGATCGTCAAGGCAGGGGATTGTTTTTTCGGATAGCTTGTTTAAATCATCACTGCTCCAAAAGAGCACGGGGCTCCCGTTGCGGCGGGATCCCCACCCTGATTTAACAAATAGGAACGAGGAAAAAGATATGAGTGTAGAGAAAGCATACGAACTGGCGAAAGAGCGATATGCCGCATTCGGTATTGATACCGATGCAATGATTGAAAAAGCCCTGGAACTTCCGATTTCCCTGCACTGTTGGCAGGCGGATGATGTGGTTGGTTTTGAAACCAAGCCGGACGGTCTCGCCGGCGGCGGAATTATGGCAACCGGTAACTATCCGGGCCGCGCCCGTAATGGCCAGGAAGCCCGGGCAGATATCGCCAAGGCGATGTCGTTGATTCCCGGAACACAGCGCTGCAACGTGCATGCGCTTTATTGCGAAACCGATGAATATGTTGATCGAGATGAAATGACACCGGCCGGGTTTACCAAATGGATGGACTGGGCGAAGGATGAGGGCATCAAGCTCGATTTCAACCCGTCGTTTTTCTCACATCCGAAAGCCGAAGAGGGCTTTACCCTTTCCAACCGCGATGAAGACATCCGTGCTTTCTGGGTGCGTCATGGTAAAGCTTCCCGCAAGATTGCTGAAGCCATGGCCGAGGCACAGGGCTCCCCGTGCTACGTCAACTGGTGGACGCCCGATGGCTCCAAGGATATCCCGGCCGATCGGTTTGGTCCCCGCGCCCGCATGGCGAAATCGTACGACGAGATTATGGGCGACGATTCGGTCGACAAAACTAAATGCGTCGATTTTATTGAAAGCAAACTGTTTGGCATCGGTTCGGAAGAGTATGTCGTGAGCTCCGGTGAATTCTGCTCCGACTATGCCATCAGCCGCAACATGGGTCTTTGTATGGATATGGGCCACTTCCATCCAACCGAAACCATTCATGGAAAGATTTCCAGTCATCTCCAGTTCATGGATCAGATCCTGCTTCACGTCAGCCGTCCGATCCGCTGGGACTCCGACCACGTTACGCTGTTCAACGACGACCTGAAAAACGTCTTCATTGAAATCCAGCGCGGCAATGTCTGGGACCGCGTGATCATTGCTCTCGACTTTTTCGATGCCTCGATCAACCGCATCGGGGCCTATGTGACCGGTACCCGAGCTGCACGCAAAGGGATTCTCTATGCACTGCTCGATCCGACTGCTCAGCTGCAGGACTACGAAGCCGAAGGCAAGAACGCACAGCGCCTGGCGCTGATGGAAGAGTTCAAATCCATGCCGTTCAGCGCGGTCTGGGACAAGCTCTGTGAAAAAGCCGGTGTTCCGGTTGGTGCCGACTGGCTGGCCGAAATGGAAGCTTACGAAACGGAAGTGCTTGCAAAGAGGGCATAATGCTTCGTAATGCGTTCAAAATGAAACTCAAGCCGGATTGCGTCGAGGCGTATAAACAACGCCACGACGAAATCTGGGCTGAGCTGGCGCAGGCACATACCGATGCCGGTATCTTCGATTATTCGATCTATTTCGATGAAGAAACCCTGACCCTTTTTGCCTTCCAGAAGCTGACGGATCATAACACGGCGGACGATCTGAAGAATCTTGAGGTGGTGCAGCAATGGTGGGACCACATGGCGGATCTGATGGAAACCCATCCTGACAATATGCCCGTCTTCAAGCCGCTACGTGAAGTGTTTCATATGGATTAATGGAGGGACGGGCTCTGTCCCGTCCTTGGACGACACGGAGGTCGTCCCTCCACGCGATTAAAAAACTTAGGAAATTGAATGACTGATTTAGAAATCATTGTACAGCTGTCGCACGAATTCGGCAGCGAGGATTATGTAAAGGGCGGAGGCGGCAATACCTCCGTTAAAAATGAAGAAACCTTATGGGTGAAGCCTTCGGGTACGACGCTTGGCGGGTTGACCACGGAAACCTTCGTGGCAATGAATCGGGCTAAAATCAATGAACTCTATAGTGTGGAAACACCCTCTGTTGCCGCAGAGCGCGAAGAGCTGGTTAAAAACTTAATGGCGGATGCGGTTGAAAACGATGCCGGACGACCATCGGTTGAGGCGCCGTTGCACAATGTTTTTGAAGCGAAGTTTGTAGTGCACACCCATCCGGCTCTGGTCAATGGGCTGACCTGCGCCATGGGCGGTGAGGATGCGTGTAAACGACTTTATCCTGATGCACTTTGGGTGGAATACATTGATCCCGGCTACACGCTCTGCATGGAAGTTCGTGAACGTATCGAGCAATACAAAAAGGTCAACGGCCGGGAGCCGGCGATGCTCGTATTGCAGAATCACGGGATCTTTATTTCCGCTGACACCCCGGAAGAAATCCGTGCGCTTTATGCTGACTTCATCAATCCGCTTAAAGCCGAATATGAAGCTGCGGGAATTATCCAATCATTGGAAGTGGCCGACGCTGCAGGAGTTCCGGCGGAGGAAGCGCAAATAAAAGCGGTGCTGGGTGACGATGCAGCATTTATAGCAGCCTCAGGGCTGTTCAACGTGGCGCCGGGGCCGATCACGCCGGACCATCTGGTCTACTCCAAGGCTTTTCCATACATTGGAAAACTGGATGCTGCCGGAGTGGACGCCTATAAGTCCGAGCGGGGCTATGCTCCGAAAGTAATCATTACCGGCGACCGAGTCTACGGGATCGGTAATTCGCAGAAAAATGCGGACCTTGCTCTCGAATTGGCGCAGGACGGCGCTCTCGTGATGCAACTGGTGGAAGCGTTTGGCGGCATCAACTATATGACCGATGCCCAACGCGAGTTTATTGAAAATTGGGAAGTGGAATCGTATCGATCAAAACAGGTGGCATAACATGGCTAAACATTACATCGCAGTGGATTTGGGCGCGTCCAGCGGACGCGTGATGGTTGGAACGCTTGAGAACGGGAAACTCACGCTCAATGAAATGAACCGTTTTTGGAATGGTCCAACGGAAATCGATGGAACGCTCTATTGGGACATCGTTCATCTGTTCCGGAATATTAAAGAGGGCATTGCACTCGCTCAGCAGACCTATGGCGAAGAATTAAGCTCGCTGGGAATCGATACCTGGGGGGTTGATTTCGGCCTGTTGGATTCTAACGGGAAACTCCTGGGTAATCCCGTGAACTACCGCGATGCCCGCACGGAAGGTATGTTCGATAAAGTATTCGAGAAGGTACCTAAGGCAGAGGTGTTTGCTCAAAGCGGTATCCAGTTTATGGAACTGAATACACTCTATCAGCTGATGGCACTCTCCCTGTCGGATTCCGTTGAATACAAACAGGCCGATAAAATGCTCTTCATTCCGGATCTGCTGAACTATTGGCTGACCGGTGAAATGAAAGCCGAGCGCACCTTTGCCAGCACCTCACAGTTTTATAACCCGGTTACCAAAGACTGGGCCTTCGACATGCTGGAGAAGCTGGGCATCCGAACGGACCTCTTTGCTGAACTGACCGATCCGGGTACCGTGATCGGTGATATGGAAGGACTGCCCGTGGTGGCAGTTGGAAGTCACGACACGGCCAGCGCCTTTGCGGCGGTTCCGGTTGCCGGTGGCGAAAAGTCCGCCTTCCTCAGTTCCGGTACCTGGTCGCTACTTGGCGCCGAACTGGATGAGCCGGTGATCAATGCGGATGCAGAAGCCGCCAACTTTACGAATGAAGTCGGCGTGTGCGATTCCATCCGCTTCCTCAAAAACCTGTCCGGTTTCTGGATTCTCCAGGAACTCAAGCGGGTGTGGAAAGAAGAGGGGAACGACTATTCCTGGCCGGACATGGATGTTATGGCCGATGCTGTTGAACCGCTTCAGTTTTTCTTCGACCCATCCGACGCGGTCTTTGCAACACCCGGCAATATGCAGGCGCGGATTCAGGAATACTGCAGAAACACCGGGCAGAACGTTCCGGAAGCACCCGGCCAATTCATTCAGGCCTGCTATGAAAACCTCTCATTGCTCTACGCGGATACCTTCAACACCATCGAAGAATTGAGCGGCAAGTCACTCGATACGCTCCGCATCGTCGGTGGCGGCTCCAGTTGTGTGGCCATCAACCAGGGATCGGCCAATGCGCTCAACCGTAATGTCATCACGGGTCCGAAAGAAGCCACTGCCATCGGTAACCTGATCACGCAGATGCTGGCTATGGGCGATATCCAATCATTGGAAGAAGGTCGTGCAATCGTCGCACGTTCCTTCGCCGAAGAATCCAGTACGTTTCAACCGCAGGATTCCGATGCCTGGAAAGAAGCCCTCTCCAAGTGGCGCTCCATCTGTCGCCCTTGACATCCAGAAAGAAAAGGGAACTCCTACAGGGCACGTTATTGACTGGGAAAACCGCCCGGCTTGTTGCTCAGTAGCAGAGTTCTGTGCATAAGTCTGTCTGAAACCGCTGCGACGGCTGGCTCTTCATCAAATGGGGCCGGCAAATCGCAGGCGTTCAGGAAAGCATTCGACGGTACGCATTTCTGGCTTCCAACTCATGCTTCTTCCGCTCGGGCTCAACCTGAGCAACCCACACAGGAATATGTTTTTTACCTGCCAGCGATTCTTCGCAGGCTTGCAATGCGCCGTCAACGCCCTGACCCCGCCGGAAGATGCGCTTGAAATCGATCTCACCCCATCCAACGGTTCCTTCAAGGATGAAGGGATTATCCACTAATTGAGAAGTTCCAATGGCTGGAATATTTCGGCTTCAGATTGCCCTGAAAATGGTATATTGTGATCGGTGTTAAAGAGTTTATGGCATGGATGATCAATACAATACCCGACAGACGCTGATTCAGCGGTTGAAAGAAAACCACGACGAACAGTCGTGGGAGGAATTCCTGCGTATCTACCGCCCGTACATCCTTGCCGTCATCCGCAATATGAACATTCCCGAAGGGGATGTGGACGATATTGTGCAGCAGGTGATGATTAAGCTTTGGAAATATATTCAGACGTATTCCAAGGATAAGCGGTTCCGCAGTTGGTTGAGCAGCGTTACGGCAAATTGTGTAAAAGATTATCTTCGGAAGCGTATGAGAGATGCTGAACGTATTAAAGAAGCATCCGAAAATGAGCGATTGCACTATCTCAGGAGCGTTGACCTCCCGGAAGTTGAACGAATTGCCGAGAAGGAGTGGGGCATCTATCTGACCAATCTGGCCCTGGAACGGATTGAAGATCTTTTTGCAGGGCAAGCCATTCAGGTTTTCTTATTGAGCCTGGAAGGCGTTCCTGTTGAAGAAATCGCCCGAATAACGCAGCTGAAGGAAAACTCGGTCTATCGCCTTAAAAACCGGGTCAAGAAGCGACTTGTTCTGGAAATTGAACAGTTGCGTGAAGAGTTGGAGTGAACCGCAACAACTACGGCGGCAACAGCGTACCGCCCTCCAATAAGACTCTTCCCGTAGGATGGCACGTTGTCATCGCAACACTTCAGAATTAAACCTTCGTTGTTCAAAATTCAGAATTCATCCCCTCCCTGTCCAGAAACGAATCCCACAAGAGTATCTTATGGAAATGCGCTCCGGATGAGCCGGAGCCTGCTGAATGAAGCGTTTTTGTGCGGTTATCCAAAGGCGTTTCGCCAAGTGAAAAACAACAGGATTTTCATGCAGTACCTGACCCATTTTAAATGCAAGTTGATGACCCGCGGAGGGGTTTTAATTGCTCTGCTATTGCTGGCTGCCGGATTCAACGCTGTTTCCGAGGCCGCAGCTCCTAATGCTTCGTCGCTGCATCCGTCTAAACGATATGGTCAAAACCCGTTGGAAGGGACCATTAGTCCGGTCTCCGGCATGCGTCATCCTGGGGTGCTTCAAAGTCCGGCCATGCTTAAGGCGTTGAAAAAGTCGCTGGATGCAAAAGATCCCGAACGGATGGCGCTGTGGAAACAAATGATAACCTGCGATAGAGGGCGTATTGACCGAGAACAGGAGTGGTCCCCGGGACTGGTCCTTCATCGAAAAGAGATGGACCGCGCCAAGTGGGCAGCGCCGGGCATGCTTCGGTATACCCTTGACTGGATCATGAACGGAAATGCTGAATCTGAACAGCATGCCATTCAGATGTTTAACACCTGGGCAAATTGCGAACAGTTTGAATGCGACCCCTCGGATGAGTATGGACATCACCGGCTGGTGGGAGGCATCACGTTTGGTTCGATTCCCTATGCGGCCGAACTGCTGATGTCTTCCGGCACCTCCTGGCCCGTCGATGAGCAGGAAAAATTCAAGAACACCTGGCGCACCGTCTTTTTGCCGGTCATCTCCGAAAATCGACCGTACCACTTCAACGGGAACTGGGACCTCGCCTGTTCCTGGAGTATTCTGGCATCGGCCGTTATGCTGGATGACCGGGAGTTGTTCCTCTCGGAAATCGACCGCTTGAGAAATGGATATACCAATGCGCAATTTTCCAGATATCTACTCCCCAGCGGGCAATGTCAGGAAACCGGTCGGGATGTGATTCATTCCGAAATGGGGCTCTATTTCGCCTCATTATGTGCGCAGATCGCCTGGAATCAAAATATCGACCTCTTCGAAGGGGAAGACTACTCCCTGGGGCGTTGCTATGAATATCTGGCCCTGTTTCACAGGGGGGAAGACCGTGTCCCCTATGAAATCTACAACGATGCGATTGGCCCATCCAGCAAGCATCAATCTCCGAAACCTTCTGAATTATTCCGCGGCGATTATCGCTACTCAATCTATGAGATGATTTACCATCACTATCGCGATTACCGGAACACCGAACTGTATAATGTGAAGAACGTATTGGAACAGAAAACACGCCCGGAAGGTCCTTCGCCAAATGTTCAAACGTACAGCACCCTATGCTTCTGGAATCTGGATTTAAGGGCCGACGCACGGAAACGGCGCGCCACACGGGCAGATGTAAAAGTCAAACTGGTTCGGTAAGGGGGGGGGGCTACTCTCTTTAAACCATGACATTTTTTCAGATTGTTTAATAAGATTCTCCGCTTCCTTGCGTATTAGTTTGTATTGAGATCGGAGGTGGCATGTCAGGAAAGATGTTTACAGAATGGACGGAGCGGTTCAACGCCGTGTCAGTGGGCTATCAGGTTTGCAGGGGTAAATTCAGGATTACCGATGAAGCCGGAGCTCCGATGAATGGGTTAGTTAGGGGGCTGGCATGGCAAAGTGTAAAGTAATGGCATTTCACCGTTCAACCGGACTGTGGAACCGGCATATTCAGGTTAGACTGGAACAGATTATTGGCTGCCGAGACGAAAAACTTGAAACCGAGTTAGCGGAGTGGCAGGCGCTTTACGATGACCAGTTCCGGAAATATCCCTATGAATTCGATTGGCAAGCCTTTAACCGGCACGGCAGGGAATTAACCGCCAAAATTCAGGCCATGGCCCTGCCGTGCACAGAGCTTTACTACGTTGAGTCCGACGACCGGGACTTCTTTAATCCGGAAGGTTGCAGGTCCTCATCGAGCATCAACACTAAGGATAAAGGCCGGATCGCTTAAGGCACTGAAATGTTCAGGCGATAGAACCCGGCATTACCCGTGGCATTTGTGAGATCGACAAATTCATCAACCGGCCAGGCAACGGATGCGATGGGGGTGAAATTTGTGGATAGGTCGGGAGTCCATTCGATTTCATAGCAGCGGCCGGGTTTGGAATCCCAGATCAGGTGTCCCGTGCCTGAGTGTGTAACCATGACGGGATCCATAGCAAATGGCTGCACCCCTGCGATATATGTTTCAAGAAAGCTCATGCCGGAGTTGCCGGAGATCGCATTGGCATCGGCGCCAGTAATATTTCCGAAATTTCTAAGCTCCCACCAGTCCGGTATCCGGTCGA
Source organism: Pontiellaceae bacterium B12227 (assembly GCA_029432775.1). Classification (GTDB taxonomy): domain Bacteria; phylum Verrucomicrobiota; class Kiritimatiellia; order Kiritimatiellales; family Pontiellaceae; genus Pontiella. Next base: position 163,425 of record JAROAZ010000011.1, read on the forward strand.
AATCGAGGTCAGGTGCATCGGAAGCGAGTTCGTGATCTAGAAGAGCAATTTGGTCGATGTAGGTTGATGCGCTCTCCTCGTTGGAAAAAAGTATGGATTTGGTCGCGGTTTCGGTTGAGTAAAGCGGCAGGTTGGCTCCGATGGTCGTTCCGTTCATGCTGAGGTTCCATACGCTGTAGACATAGTCGCAGAACATATCGAACCGCGTCCAGACGTTGGTCGATATTGCGACGCCAAGGTCAACAGGCACCTCATTACTATAGGCATGTATATGGAGATTGGTGCCGATATAAAAGCCGGCGCTTGTATCAGGGTCGGCTACGCCCGGATCGCTTTCAGGAGCATCGGATATGCGAGCCATAAAACGAATCCAGATGGTTTGATTGGTTGTGGAAATGTTCTGCACAATCTCAGCCTGCGTCATTTCCAACGCCTGGAACCCGTCATATACCACATTCGATTGCACAGAAGCTGTGCCACCGGAAAGGTTCCAGTTGTTTTGCCCGGAAATCGAGCCGGGTACGATACCGTTTTCGGTCTCGAAAGTTTCCTGCAGCAGGGTGGATGCAGAAATGTTGAGCGTCAGGCAACTGAAAAACAGGATGGCTTTATTAAACATGATCTTTCCTTATTGAAAATCAAGGCACAGAAATCTTCAGGTTCCGAATCTCACCGGAAAGCCCGTCTCCAACGATCAGCGCCCGGCCTTCCTGAGGATAAGCAAACGTGGTGCTGTTGAGCGGAATATCGATTCCATCAATCTCTAACGAAGCATTGCCGTTGCCTGCAGAAAAAACGACCGAGTGCCACTGGTTCAGTGCTATATCTGCCGTTAGCGTTCCTGTGTTAAAAGCGGCCATGCGCAGGGAGGAGGTCGCATTGTGAAAATAGAGTTCAAATCCGCGCTTGCTGAATCCGAGAAAGGATCGCCGCGCTGCAAGTGTTCCGGTTCGTGCTTCGATTCTAACTTCCATCTCAATGGTTACTGAGGGAGCGGTCAGTTCCAGTTCAACCGGAAGCTGAGTAACGGTGGCCTGTTCCAATAAAATGGAAGGCGGGGGATTGGTGAAAGACGAAACGCTGATGCCGGGCTCTCCGGAAAGGTAGCCGAGCGATTCGAGGAAACGGTCTGTTTCTGTGATACCTTCGACGATTTGCTCCTGGGTTGCAGTGTAGCCGGGAAGAATAAAGGCGTGGAGCGCATTCGTCAGGGTATGCAGTTCGCTTCGGACGCCGGCATTGGTCAAAGCGGTATGCATATCGACGGCCTGCGAATAATCAACGGTTGGATCCGCGAGACTGTGTATGTTCAGCATCGGCGCAGAATGGGAACTCACCTGAAAGAGCGGGGAAACGGCCGTCTGCGCCTCCAGAGTTCCTTCCGGAACATATCTGCCCCAATATCCTGTCACGTCCATGATGCCATTGCAGTTGATAATCGCATTGGCGCGGTTGGTCACAGGTGGCAGAGTGCCGGTGCAGGCCGCCAGATGCCCGCCGGCGGAATCGCCGATGACAGCGATCCGGTTCGGATCAATTCCCAGTTCAGCGGCATGAGAGCGGATATACTCCACTGCATTGGTACAGTCGGCTATGCAGTCATAAATGGTTGTCCCGGCATTGGAATCAACCAGTCTATATTCAATGGAGAAAGCGGGGATACCGCGCATGGCAAAATAGCGGCAATGAGGAAAAAACATATTCGGGGTGCCGCCGGTCCACCCTCCGCCGTGAATGGCGAGTAGGGCCGCAGATGGATTCTCGGTCGGGGTTTCCGGATGGAAGAGGTGAAGCTTTAGTTCGCGCCCATTAACGGTTTTGTAAACCAGAATCTGGTCCGACTCCATTGCAGCCGGTTCGAGCAGATCGTTCAGCTCAACCTGAAGAACAGGCGCGACCTGCAAAGCAAATAGAAATGTAAAAAAGAATGCTTTCATGGATATAAGCCTATCGCATTGGGCAAGAATGAAAAACGTATAATTTCGAATGTAAATTTATTTCTACTTCCTTCAAAGCTTGTTTGTTTACAAACCAATCGCACTCCACGACGCCACGCTTACTATCTAAAAGTTCTCCGTCTCGTATTTCTGCGACGCCATCTCATCGATAGTAAACTAAGGAACTCTCTTATTGAAATGGTGCACATATTCTTTTCCAGATCTTGGAAGTAATGTGCAAGGTTCGTTTCAAGTATAGGTCCTGTTTTTCAGCACGAATTGCGCGGTCTCTACAAGCAGAGCGGTCTATCCTGAACCAGTATTAATACATCTTATGCCGAACGGTATTTTGTGGGCCGGGAAGCAATATCAAGAAACAATCTTTAGTAATATACAAATAATGTAAGAAACCATCTGATACGTGCAAAACGTTAATGTAAACATCTCACATTGATAACGAGAGAGATAAGCATAGAAGTAGTATAAAATACTAAAAATAATATGCATAGTGTATAAATAACAAAGAAAGGAAGAATAGTATTGTTATATATATTATACCTTGTATTTATTAAGCCTTATGCGGCACCGTTTTTCGAGAACCTGATCCGCGCCAATTGATCAGAATCAGGCAAGGCTCTGGAAACAACATGTAAAAGCAAACCATCAGGGAGAGTTATTATGACCAAAAGATTACTGTTTCTAAGTGTTTTTGTTGTTTTTTCAAGCTTTGCGGGAGTTGTTGAATCCAAATATACTCTCCATGCGACGGAGTTTGCTCAAATTAATAACACCAGTGAGGAAATGGTAGCTGTTCCTGCTGGAACAAGCAGTGGTGTGGATCCTGATTTTGGTTCTTATTTATTGAATATGACTAATACTGTACTCATGGACTCCACAGAAATATCCTATTCTCTTTGGTGTGAAATATACGACTGGGCGATCACCAATGGATATCAGTTTGACAATCCGGGAGACCGGAAGGAGATAGGTCATCCGGTTCATAGCATCAATTGGTTTGATTGTGCCAAATGGAGTAATGCACGTAGTGAAAAGAATGGTTTAACCCCTTGCTACAGTGTAATGGGAGAAATTTATCGAGTAGGTAATTACGATGCGGTTACTGACTACGATGCCAGCGGTTACCGGATGCCGATGTGGGTAGAATTTGAATATGCCGCTCGCGGTGATTTAGAAGGAAAACGCTTTCCGTGGGGAGATGTTATTACTCATGGAGAGGCGAACTATTTTTCTTCTAACGAATTTGATTACGACCTCAGTCCAACGAAAGGTGGTCATCCGGACTTTACCTATGGCGAGGACCCCCATTCTGCACCCTGTGGAAGCTTTCAACCCAATGGGTATGGGCTTTATGATATGGCAGGTAATATTTGGGAGTGGTGCAATAACTCTGCCGGCGCAGGTCGCCATGCGCGGAGCGGTGGTGGAAATGGTGACGCACGCTGGTTACGTTGCGGGGCATCCGCATCCGTTCAGGCGGGCGGGCTCTCCGATGAAACCTATCATTCACTTGGTTTTCGAACTGTACGTAATTTCAATGTTGTGACGACACCCGAACTCAGTCCGGATGGAGGCCAACATCCCGGAAGTAGTGTGCAGGTTGCTGTTAGCTGTGAAACGGTCGGGGCAATCATTCGGTACGAAACCGGTTCCGGAATCCTGCCAGGCACGGATCCTGACGAATCATCCTCCATTGTGCCGGTATCAGGCGTAGTTTCCGTTCCTGTTCCAGGATGGTTGAAGACTCAGGCTGAGAAGGATGGGTTCAGTCCCAGTATTGTGAAGACAGCCATATACAGAGAAGCCGACGGAGAAGGACTTGCCGGTTGGAGATATCCCAAGAATGATTTACTAGGGCACGCATGCCTTGAGGAGAGCGCAAGCATACCTTCGGGAGGTGTGATGGATTTACAGCATACCATCGAGCATGTTGATTCGGTCCTGACCGGCGATGTCGATGGCGATGGACAGCTTGAAATCGTTGTAACATCGGGAAGCACCATGCGGATCCATAACAGTTCCGGAGCACTGGAGCGCTCGGTAGACCTGCCACGGGAATCTTTCATGGCCATGCTCGAAGATGTGGATGGCGATGGTGTTCCAGAAATTTTTCTGGGAGGAAAAGGCTCAGGGTTCGCATCGTATGCATACGACGGAAACGGAGTTCTCTTGCAGACTTTCGCAGGGCAGCATGGCGGAGGTTCCGATGTAACCATGCGTCCGATTGGTTTAAGTAATGGGAAAATGCTGGTTGGCTACAATGCCGGTTACGCCCGAACGCCTCGTGGTGTGGCATCATTCGATTATGGGTCTGCTTCTGAAGACTGGTATTACCAGATTGGCCCCGCGAATGGACTGTATTCTGTTGCAGACATGGATGCGGATGGAAATCTGGACATTACGATGTCCGCGAATACTGTTCACAACGGTGCAAGCGGAAACGGCACGACCGACGGAGATCTATATACAATCGTGGTCGATGAAAATGGCTTAGGGAAGTTGACTCGGATCTATGATGCTCCCAGCAATGGAAATTCCTCCCACGTGTTTGTCGATTTTAATGCGGACGGAACCCATGATATCCTAGGTTTCAAGGGGCATGATTCGACGTACTATCCTGGACAGGCAAAAATCCAACACTTTGCAGCCGACGGGACGGTGCTGAATACCTTCAATGGGCCGGATAACAGCAGATGGACAGGGCTGCATTCCATTGGGGATTTGGATGGTGATGCTGTGCCAGAAATCGTTGCTACAGCGTACTATTCGGCAACATCAACCAAAACCTATGTCTTGGATACCAATTTGGTGCAGCTAGCGGAAAGCAGTATCGTTGGTAAAATCGAACTACTTGCGGATGTCGATGGGGACGGGCTACGGGAAGTGGTACTGTTATCCCGCGACGGCATGGTCAGTCTGTTGGGACAGGATCTATCCCTAGTTTCTTCGCTCCAACTCGAAGGTCAAGGTTTCGAGGTCATAGCGAGTGACCTTGAAGGCGACGGCCGGATCGAGTTGCTTTGCCGGATCGGTGAGAACCTGCATATTGTCGGCTTCCTTGCTCCAGATGGCTTGACGGTAGAACCTAATGCCTCGTTTGTTTCATCTGGGGCCATGGGCGTTAGCTTCGATCCTGCCAGTGCGACCTACGCGCTTTCCAACACCGGAACAACGGCATTGGCGTGGACGGCTACGTGTGTGGATTCATGGATTGATCTGTCATCGTCGGGCGGAACGCTTAATCCCGGGGCAAGCCATGTGTTGGTAGTCGGATTCTCGGGTGATGCCCTGGTATTGGCCGAGGGGGTTCACGAAGCATCGATTGAAATTTCGGTACAAGGGGCGTCCAGTTCGCAGCAGAGAATGGTGTTGCTGACTGTGGACGCGCCTACAGGCGAGCTGGTCGTCGAAGATTCTATTTTGCCGAACAATGATCTGAATATGGATTTTGGTCAATCGTTACTTAACGAGGAGAGCGTTGAACAAATCACCATCCGGAACTCCTCGGCTCAACACGACCTGGTCGTTGAAGGCATTGGACTTTCATGGTCGGAAAGCAGTGGTGCCCAAACGCTCAGCATAGGATCTTCCGGTGCGGCTGAGAGTGAATCGGTGGTCTTGAATCAAGCGGTTCCTCCCACAGCCATTGCCGCTAATGCTGAATACCGACCTGGTGTGATGCTGGTTGGCTATATCCCGGGGAAGCAGATCGCTGCAACGGTGAAAGCCGATCTGCATGCGACCATGGGTACGGAAGCCGTTAAAACCTTCAGCTATATTTCGGCTGAAATGGTCAAACTGCCTCCAGGGGCCAAGCTAGAGGAAATGATTGAAGCCTTTGCCGCACAGCCGAATGTGGCCTATGCGGAACCGGATTACCTGCTCAAGACATGCGATTTGCCTGATGATTCACGATTTCCAGAACTCTGGGGCATGCGTAATACCGGGCAGACTGGAGGAACGCCGGGGGGCGATATCGGAGCTGAGGAGGCATGGAATATCTCCACCGGGAATACCAATGTAATTGTGGCCGTTATCGACACGGGCATTGACTATAACCATCCCGATTTGGCGGGCAATATGTGGACTAATCCCGGCGAGATCCCAGGAAACGGTCTGGACGACGACGGTAATGGATATGTCGATGATATCCATGGCTACGATTTTGCCTATAACGATTCTGATCCAATGGATGGTGCGGGCCATGGTACACATTGCGCCGGAACCATCGGTGCAGAGGGTGATAATGGTATTGGAGTGGCCGGGGTCAACTGGCGGGTTCGCCTCATGGCCGTAAAATTCCTGAGCGACAGCGGGGGCGGGTACACCTCCGATGCCGTGGAGGCATTAAACTATGCCGTAGCGAGCGGTGCCCATATTTCAAATAATTCCTGGGGAGGGGGAGGCTATTCTTCGACACTGAAGGCCGCGATAGAGGCAGCAGGATCCGTGGGTCACCTGTTTGTTGCGGCTGCTGGTAATTCGGGTACCAACAATGACGGAAGCCCTCACTATCCATCCAGTTATGACTGTGATAACATCATAGCCGTGGCTAGTAGCGACCATAACGACAACCGTTCCGGTTTCAGTTGCTATGGCGAAACCAGTGTCGATTTATCCGCACCGGGCAGTTCCATTCTCAGCACGATTCCTGGTGAAGGATATGCTGTATACAATGGAACATCAATGGCCACGCCTCACGTTGCAGGCGCAGCCGCATTGCTAAAGTCTCAACGGTCAAGCGCTTCGTATTCGGAGTTGAAACAATGGCTGATGAACGGAACCGATCCGCTTCCGCAGTGGAATGGCCTTGTGGTAAGTGGTGGTCGACTCAATATCGCAAAATCGCTTCTGCTTGGTGAGCCGCCATTTGTTCTTGAGGGGCTACCGGCGTGGCCGGCTACTTTGCCTCCTGGAGGTAGTGTAACTTTCGATGTTCGAAAAACGGCTCGCCGCGAGGGCGTGCATCATGGGTTGGTTTCGATTGGCAGCAACGATTCGATTACGCCGGAGACCTATGTTAATCTATTTTCGGATGTCGTGTACGACTGGATGTCGGTCATGCCGAAACAGACCATCGAAATCATGCACGAAGTAAGGACTTCTCCCGGAGCTGTTTCCCAAACATTTACACTCGAAAATCTGGGTCCGCGAAGCATGGTCTGGAGTGTTTCCGGTATGCCCTGGTGGTTGGAGATTAACCCCAGTCAGGGCAGTCTGGCTTCAGGTGCGTCTGGTCTGGTTACATTGGCGCTGGATCCCGCGGTGGAAGACTTGCAGCAAGGGTCACATGAAACTGTCTTAGAATTTGCCAACGAAACGCTTGGTACTGTACAGCAAAGTGTTATTGAATTGATTATTACACCGTCAACCATCGCCTCATTCAATCTACATTCTGACCCTGGGTGGATGATGGAGACTGGGTGGGAGTTCGGTGTTCCTCAGGGAGGTGGTTCTTTCGGTGGAGATCCGCTATCTGGGCATACCGGTGCCAATGTGCTTGGCTACAACTTGAACGGCGACTATTCCAATAACGTGTCGGAATACTGGCTCACATCATCCCCAATCGATTGTTCAGGCCATACAAACGTTCAACTGCGTTTCTGGCGATGGCTTGGTATCGAGTCGTCTCGCTATGACCATGCTTCGATCGAAGTCAGTAACGACGGTTTGATATGGCACTCTGTCTGGACGCATACCGGCGGATCGTTCTCCGAATCCAGCTGGAACGAAGTGGTCTACGATATTTCCGCAATCGCCGACGACGCATCCTCAGTCTGGGTGCGCTGGGGCATGGGAACCACGGATGGCTCCGTAACCTACCCCGGTTGGAATATCGACGATGTCACAATTGAAGGGGAACCTCTAAGCGGCTATAATACGCCTACTCACTATGTGAATGTAAGTAACTCGACCCCTGTGGCTCCGTTTGCAAGCTGGGCAACTGCGGCGACCAATATTCAGGATGCAGTTGATGTTGCATCCAGCAACGATACGGTGCTGGTCACCAATGGCATCTACTATCTGACTTCTGAAATCGGTGTGGATAAAGATATCCTACTCCAAAGCATTAACGGACCTGATGTAACCATTATTTCTGGTTTTGGCGGAGATCGGTGTATGAACCTGGGGGACAGCCAATGTGTTGTGGAAGGGTTTACCATTCGCGGAGGATACAGTGAAGTCGACCACCATCCTATCCCGGATCCTATCTCTGGTTATGGAGGCGGAGTGTATTGTGTTGATCAGTCGCCCGTTTTAACGAATTGCGTGATTTCAGGTAATTGGGTTAGAATCGAGGGGTCAGGTGTTCATGGAGGCACGCTATATAATTGTTCAATTGTGAATAATGTCCATGTCGATGCTGGAGCGTTGGCGTATAGCTTGGCTATTAATTGTCTGATTCAAGGTAACCATGGATATGACCTAGGCACCTATGCTGGCGGTGCAATCGGCTCAACATTGACATCTTGCATTATCATCGGAAACACTGCGGACGGTGGTGGTGCAGTTACTGGTTGTGTAGTTGAAAATTCACTGCTATTTGACAATTATGGATCGTATAATGGTGGTTGTGCTCTATGGTCTGATTTTAAAAATTGCACGGTAATTGATACGCAGTCTTCAGTCTCTAGCAGTGCCTTCAGGGAATGCTCGTTCCAAAATAGCATCGTTTGGAATTATCACACGGGTTTCGTGATTGGTATAGATAGCGGAAGTTGCTCAAATACCTGCTCTCCAGGCCTTTCTCATGGTGTAAATGGAAATATTACCAATGCTCCAGTATTTGTGGATGAATCCAGTGGCGATTTCCGATTGCAATCTGTTTCGCCCTGTATCAACTGGGGTAACAATGAATACACCAATAGCCTTATCGATTTAGATGGAAGCAATCGTGTTGTTGAGGGCTATGTCGATATGGGGTGCTACGAGTATCACGGCACTCTGGGGTTGATGGATAGCGATGGTGATGGGATGCCGGATGATTGGGAGCACCTGTATTTTCGAGGAAATGCCGACCCGAACCGCGACGACGATGGAGATGGCCGGTTGAACTGGCAGGAACAGATCAGTGGTATGGATCCAAGGTCTGGAATATCATTTTTTGCTGCAACCAACTTTATGTCCATGTCATCTGGCGAACGTTTGATCGAATGGCCGAGTATTGAAGGTCGTTACTACAGTGTTTACTGGAAGGAGGATCTACAATCTGATGCGGGATGGATTCCTGTGGAGGTAAACCTCCAGTCCGGTATCTTTACGGATACGGTACACGGTACCGAGTCGCACGGCTTCTATAAACTGGAGATCAATACGGAGCCGGTTTCATCTGCCAATAAGGTTCTGATGGGGATTTCCATCGATGATTATGGTACAGAGATTCTTGAACTAGATCCATTTGCCTATACGTGCCGTGCCTACTATTCGGACGGTACGAGTGAGCCTGTTTCTCCTGCATGGGATACGGACTCGACTTACATGCATATAGATGCCAGTGGGTTCCATCATACGGAAGGCCAGGAGGAGGATCACCACGTCATCATTTCGGCTGAGTATGGGGGGTTCACGGTTACACACGAGGTGACGGTTCTCGGTCGGTCGCTTGTTACGGGCGTTAGTATACAAGGTGATCCGTCGTTGCATATATACCCCGGACGAGAAGAATATTTGAATTCAGCATCGTATACGGTATCTGTATCCGGTGGAGGGAACTACGATATTCAATATTGGGCAGGTGGGGCAATTTGGGATGGTCAGTACGCGGATTTCTGGCCTAACTATGATGATTCGATAATGTTGACAGCTACGGTATATGACTATAACCGCTTCTATGATGGCGGAGAGGGTATATCAGGTAGCCTGACGGTAGATCTTATTTATTCCACGCTCTATATAGATGGCCCCATTCAGGTGGACGAAAACTCGACAGCGGAATACCGCTTAATAGCAGGTTATTCTGATGGATATACAGAGGAGATTCCCGCAGGGTCGTGGTACGAAAACGAGTCTCCGTATGCGGATATTGATTCCTCAGGAAACCTCATTACATTAGACGTTTTATCGGATGAGTTCATCATAATTCATGCAAGCTATGTTGGGAGGGAAGTTGATTACGGTGTAACCATCAAAAATATCGAGGGGGTACCAGTTCAACCTCCAGGTACTTTAGAGATTGATGCCAATACATTGAATGTGGAGGATCCGGATTATGGTAACTATTCGATTACAGTAGACTCATTCTATATGGATGAAACGCTGGTTACTTCCAGCCTTTGGTATCAGGTTTATAACTGGGCAGCAACGAACGGGTATGAAATCAGCACAAACGGTGTGGCTGTCGTAGGGGATCATCCTATTACCCAGGTCAACTGGTTCGATTGTGCCAAGTGGTGCAACGCCCGCAGTGAAATGCTAGGCAGAACGCCATGCTACACGAATGCAACAGGCATATATAGAACCGGTGAGTATGAAGCAGGTGTAGTTGAGGATGCTAACGGCTTCCGCATACCAACCTGGGATGAGTGGGAATATGCCGCTAGGGCAGGGCACAGCAGTTACTCGTACCCTTGGGGAAATTCCATTACTTCAGCTAACGCCAACTATAATAATAACATTGGAACCACAACGGGTGTTACCGCCTATCCTCCCAACGATTTCGGGATCTATGATATGGGGGGAAATGTTTGGGAGTGGTGTAATGATCAGGTGCAACCGAACGAGCGCGGTACGGCCGGCGGTGGTTTTTCCGCGAACCCGGATCATGTGAAATGCGGTTTCCCGCGGTCTGCGCCTGCTGATCAACCAACAGGGCAACGATGGCATATCGGTTTCCGAACCGTTTGCCAGCCGTAAGTTTGCCATAACAGCCACGGAAGAAGAGCCGTCCATCGGACTGCTCTTTTTTTCGGTTCAGTATTTTCGATCCCGTTCATCCTGTTATCCTGTCTGAAATTTTCGAAGGAGTGGATTTATGGCAAAAGCAGGTGAGTCAATGGAGCGGTTATTGGGTGTAATGCGGAAGCTGCGGGCGCCGGATGGCTGTCCGTGGGATATCAAGCAGACGCATGAAACACTGAAGTCGGATCTGATTGAAGAGGCGTATGAAGTGATTGATGCCATCGAAAGCGGAGATCCATCTGAGTTGGAAGAGGAGCTCGGTGACCTGCTTTTACAGGTGGTATTTCATGCGCAGATTTCGGCCGAAGCCGGTGAGTTTGAATTCGATGGGGTCGCGAACGGCATTTCCGACAAGCTGATCCGTCGGCATCCCCATGTATTCGGTGAAGTGGATGTGGCCAATGCGGACGAGGTGCTGCAGAACTGGGATGCCATCAAAAAAACGGAGAAGCAGGAAGAGGGCGAGGGGCCTAAATCCATTGTTGCGGGCATTCCAAAGCATCTTCCGGCTTTGCAAAAGGCACACCAGGTTCAGAAGCGGGCCGCACGGGCCGGTTTCGACTGGGATAACATCGATGACGTTTTTGCCAAACTCCATGAAGAGATTGATGAGGTCAAAGAGGCCATCAACCGGGAGCATGAAGGGGATATACGTGATGAGCTGGGCGATTTACTTTTTTCTGTTGTAAACGTCAGTCGTTATCTAGGGCATAATCCGGAAGAGTTGCTGAACCACAATATCAAAAAGTTTATTGCACGTTTCCAATATGTGGAAGAGCAGGTTCATGTGAGCGGCCGGGAATTCAAGGCCTTCTCGCTTGAAGAGCTGGACCGGTTCTGGGATCAGGCCAAGGCGGATAACCTTTAGCAAACCTGAAATTTAAACGCATAATTTAAATCGGGTCTAAATAGTACCATTTTTATCAATAAAGGCTTGCGCGCCATCTGCCTTCTGCTACCTTGTTTCTCAATTAAGACCAAATAGGTCTACTATTTAAGGACGATTAAGAATGTTAAGGATCACTAAAATTACGGACTATGGGTTCATTCTGTTGGCCCACATGGCGAATCAGGATAAGGAGCTGCTTCATAATGCGAAGGATTTATCGGCTGCCATCGGAATTCCGCTTCCAACCGTGAGTAAAGTACTCAAGATTCTGACGCAAGGCGGCATACTTCAATCGCACCAGGGCAGCAAAGGCGGTTATTCTTTGGCTAAACCTGCCGGAGAAATTACGGCGGCAGAAATTATTGAAGCCGTGGAAGGTCCTGTAGCCATCACCGATTGCTCAAGCTCGGAAGGCTGTGAGCGCAACTGCGTGGTCAGTCCCAGCTGGCAACAGGTGAATACGGCCGTAATCGGAGCTCTTAGCGGACTCACGCTGGCCGATATGTCCAACGGCTAAAACCCAACGATTTATTAACACCTCATACAACTGCATGAGGAAATGGTACCAAAAAAGGCTGATATGAAAATTGAAGATGAAAAATCCTTCGATGAGCTGACAGACAAGGAATACAAATACGGTTTTGTTACCGATATTGAATCCGACAGTCTGCCGCCCGGATTGAATGAAGATATCGTTCGTGCAATTTCTAAACGAAAAAATGAACCTGAATGGCTTACAGAATTCAGGCTGAAGGCGTACCGCCACTGGCTCACGCTGGAAGAGCCCACGTGGGCGAAAGTCGAATTTCCACCGGTGGACTATCAGGCGCTAAGTTATTATTCGGCCCCGAAACAGAAAGTCGACATGCCGCAGAGTCTGGATGACGTAGACCCTGAACTGCTCGCTACCTATGAAAAGCTGGGCATTCCATTGGGCGAGCAGGAAGTGCTGGCCGGTGTTGCCGGAGCTCCCTCCATTGCGGTCGATGCGGTATTCGATTCAGTCTCCGTGGCAACTACCTTCAAGAAAAACCTTGAGGAGATGGGAATTATTTTCGGTTCCTTTTCCGATGCGGTGAAGGATCATCCGGAGCTGGTTAAACAATATCTCGGAACCGTTGTTCCCTATAAGGATAACTACTACGCGACACTCAACTCGGCCGTCTTTTCGGACGGATCATTCTGTTACATCCCGAAGGGCGTCAAATGTCCGATGGAGCTTTCCACTTATTTCCGAATCAATGCTGCCAATACCGGCCAGTTTGAACGGACGCTGCTCATTGCAGACGAAGGAGCGAAAGTCAGCTATCTCGAAGGGTGTACTGCACCGCAGCGTGATGAGAATCAGCTACACGCGGCCGTGGTTGAGCTGGTGGCTCATAAAGATGCGCAGATCAAATACTCAACCGTCCAGAACTGGTATCCCGGCGATAAGGACGGCAAGGGCGGTATTTATAACTTTGTGACCAAGCGCGGCCATTGCCGGGGCGACAATTCCAAGATTTCATGGACGCAGGTTGAAACCGGCTCTGCGATTACCTGGAAATATCCGAGCTGCATCTTGAAAGGCGACAACTCGGTGGGAGAGTTCTACTCCGTTGCGGTCACCAACAATTTGCAGCAGGCGGACACCGGAACGAAAATGATTCACGTCGGCAAGAACACATCGAGCACGATCATCTCGAAAGGCATTTCTGCCGGAAAAGCGCAGAACAGCTACCGCGGTATGGTAAAGGTGGTTGAGACCGCTGAAAATGCACGTAACTTTTCTCAGTGCGACTCGATGCTGATCGGTGACAAATGCGGTGCGCATACGTTCCCGTATATTGATGTGAACAATCCGACGGCTCACGTAGAGCACGAAGCAACGACCACCAAGATCGGCGAAGACCAGATCTTCTATTGTAACCAGCGCGGTCTGGATACGGAAGAAGCGGTGAGCCTGATTGTGAATGGGTTTTGTAAAGAGGTCTTCCGCGAACTTCCAATGGAGTTTGCTGTGGAAGCTCAGAAGCTGCTGGGCATCAGTCTTGAAGGATCGGTTGGATAAACGAATTTTGAATTGGAGAATGAATCAATGGCACTACTTGAAATAAAAGACCTTCACGCCAGTGTGGCGGACAAGCCGATCCTTAAAGGGATCAACTTAACAATCAAGCCCGGCGAAGTTCACGCCATTATGGGACCGAACGGTTCCGGTAAAAGTACGCTCTCAAATGTTTTGGCCGGTAACGAAGCCTATACCAAGACGGGCGGGCAGGTTTTGTTTGACGGAATCGACATCGATGACCTCGCCGCTCACGAACGGGCTCGTGCCGGAATGTTCCTGGCATTCCAGTATCCGGTTGAAATCGCCGGTATCAGCAATATGTATTTTCTTAAGGCTGCGGTGAATGCGGTTCGCGAATATCAGGGAAAGGACCAGCTGGATGCGATGGACTTTCTCGATCTGATCGAAGAGAAAAAAAAGGTTGTGAAGATTCGTGATGATCTTCTGGAGCGCGCGGTCAACTCCGGATTCTCCGGTGGCGAAAAGAAGCGCAACGAAATTTTCCAGATGGCGATGCTGGAGCCGAAGCTGGGTATTCTTGATGAAACCGACTCGGGACTCGATATTGACGCGTTGCGTATTGTTTCCGATGGAGTGAATGCGTTGCGTTCTCCGGACCGCGGGTTCCTGGTTATTACGCATTATCAGCGTTTGCTGGATTATATTGTTCCGGATCACGTCCACGTACTGGTTCATGGTCAGATTGTAAAGTCCGGCGGAAAAGAACTGGCTCTCGAACTGGAAAACGAAGGTTACAACACCTGGGTTGACGAAAAGGGCGCTTAATCATGGACCTGAAAGATCTACGTAAAAAAGCCGAGGTTGATTTCAAGACCAACGGTTTCCCAACCACCAAAGAAGAGCTTTGGCGTTTCACCGATGTCTCCCGGGTAGCCGGTGCGGAATTTTCCAATGATTGGAAAATATCGGATCTGGAGTTCCAACCTCTGGATAAAATCACGGTGGTGTTCGAAAACGGAAAGCTATCTCGTGAAAAATCAAACTTCGAAGACCTGCCGACCGGTGTCTGTATTGGATCGGTTCTGGATCTGGTTGACCCCCGGATTGGAACGCTTGCCGATGCTCAGAGTGCATTTGTGGCAGCCAATACGGCGTACTTTGGTGACGGTGCTTTTATTGAAGTGACCGAGGGTGTGGAAATGGATACCCCGATCCATTTGGTCTATCTGGCCGATGTTGACGGGGCCGCTTTCCATATGCGCAACTTTATTTCTGCCGGCAAGGGTGCGGCGGTAACAGTCATCGAAGAATACATCGGGCTGGCAGGAGCCACCTACTGGACCAACGTTGTCACAGAAGCTTTTGTGGCCGACGGCGGATTGGTGGATCACTACAAGGTTCAGCGCGAGAGCGAATCAGCCTATCACTTCCAAACATTGGAAGCGAATCTGGGCACGGGTTCGGTATTCAGCAACCATGCAGTAACACTGGGAGGAGCACTGGGCCGTAACGATATCCGGGGTAAGCTGATCGGTGAAGAGGGCGAAGCCATCTGTAACGGCCTTTACTTGCTGAAAGATAAACAGCTTTTTGACACACATATTTTCATGGATCACGCCGTGCCGAAATGTAACAGCCACGAGCTGTATAAGGGCATTCTGGATGATAAAGCGCGTGCGGTCTTCTGTGGCCGGATTCTGGTGCAGAAGGATGCGCAGGAAACCGATGCCATCCAGTCGAATGGTAATCTGCTGTTAAGTCGCGGAGCCAAGGTCAACACCTTGCCGCAGCTTGAAATTTATGCGGATGATGTCAAGTGCACGCATGGGGCAACGATTGGGGAGATGGACGATGTTGCGCTTTACTACCTGCAGACCCGCGGCATTGATCCGGTGCAGGGACACGCCATGCTGACCTTTGCATTTGCCAATGAAGTGCTCGACGAAGTAAAGTGTAAACCGGCCAAACGGTATATCGAAGAACTGGTGCACGACTGGCTTCATAAGGTTGCAAAATGACCAATTCTGCTCAGTACAACATCAAAGCGATCCGTAACGATTTTCCAATTCTTGGAAGAGAAATATTCGGCAAGCCGTTGGTCTATCTGGATAACGGCGCATCGACGCAACATCCCGTTCAGGTAATCAATGCCGTTAAGGATCTGTACGAGCAGAATTATTCAAATGTGCATCGCGGGGTACATACACTGAGTCAGGAGTCATCGGAACTGTATGATAATGCGCGGGTAAAAGTGCGCGGTTTCATCAATGCGGCCTGTGTTCATGAAGTGGTATTTACCAGTGGAACAACCGAGTCGATCAATCTGGTTGCACAAAGCTATGCCCGTCCTCGTTTGCAGGAAGGGGATGAAATTCTGATTACCCATATGGAGCATCACTCGAATATCGTTCCCTGGCAGATGGTTTGCGAGCAGACCGGTGCAACGTTGAAAGTGATTCCTATTTCAGATAGCGGTGAGCTGGAAATGGATCAGTTCCACGCCATGTTATCCGAAAAGACCAAACTGGTTTCTGTGGTGCAGGTTTCGAATGCACTCGGTACCGTGAATCCGGTCAAAGAAATTATTGATGCAGCACATGCCATTGATGTGCCGGTGATGGTCGATGGTGCGCAGGCCATTCCGCATATGCCTGTAGATGTGCAAGCTCTGGATGCTGACTTTTATGTTTTTTCGGGGCAT
Source organism: Pontiellaceae bacterium B12227 (assembly GCA_029432775.1). GTDB lineage: Bacteria > Verrucomicrobiota > Kiritimatiellia > Kiritimatiellales > Pontiellaceae > Pontiella. Next base: position 179,879 of record JAROAZ010000011.1, read on the forward strand.
AAGATTTATGGGCCGACGGGAATCGGCGTTCTTTATGGTAAGGAAAAACTGCTGAACGCAATGCCTCCTTATCAAGGCGGCGGCGATATGATTCTTTCCGTCAGCTTTGAAAAAACGATCTACAATCAGCTGCCGTATAAATTTGAAGCAGGAACGCCGAACATTGCCGGTGTTGTTGGGCTGGGGGCAGCGATTGATTATGTCAATTCAATCGGTCTCAGTACCATTGCCGCTCATGAGCACGGACTGCTGATGTATGCCACGTCCAAGCTGCAGGCGATCGATGGTCTGCGAATCATCGGCGAAGCCGAGCAAAAAGCCGGACTGATTTCATTTGTACTCGATGCGGTTCACCCCCACGATATCGGCACGATGCTGGATGGTGAAGGGGTTGCTGTCCGTGCAGGACATCATTGCGCTCAACCGGTTATGGAGCGCTTCAAAGTTCCGGCAACGGCCCGTGCTTCGTTTGCAATGTATAACACCTTTCAGGAAATTGATGTATTGGCTGAGGCCATCAGAAAAACAATAGGAATGTTTTCATAATGGAAAACCTGCGAGATCTATATCAGGAGGTCATTCTTGACCATAACAAAAATCCGCGCAACTTCAGAAAGATCGAAGATCCCGATGGATTTGCACATGGAACCAATCCGCTTTGCGGCGATCAGATCGATATCTATCTGAAGATTAAAGACGGTATCGTGGAAGATGTCTCTTTTGAAGGAGCCGGGTGTGCAATCTGTACGTCATCCGCTTCCATGATGACGATTGCGCTTAAGGGAAAATCGGAGGCGGATGCTGAGGCACTATTCAACAGCTTTCATCATGCGTTAACGGAAGATGACGAATATCCGGAAGATGTTCCTTTAGGGAAACTGAAAGTGCTGACCGGTGTTAAAGACTATCCGGTACGGGTAAAATGCGCCACACTCGCCTGGCACACCTTTGATGCAGCGCTGAAGAAACTTCAGGGCAATGTCTCTACTGAATAACTAATGCTGCGTTACGTATTGTGACGCTGGAGCTGAGCCGGCCCGACCTCCATACGCAATGCGCAATAAGGAATAAGATCCATGTTTGGAAAAAAGAAAGAACGCTTTTCGCTCGAAGAAACCAATCCTGAGCTGCACAAGCAAGTGGTGCGGTCTTTACGTATGGTTTTTGATCCGGAGATCCCCGTGAATGTCTATGATCTGGGATTGATCTATAATCTGGACGTCGATGAGGACAATAAGGTTTATATTCGGATTACTCTGACAGCTCCGAACTGTCCGGAAGCAGAGCGCATTCCCGGAAATATTCAGAATGCCGTTGCGGAGACCGAAGGGGTTTCCGGCGCGGACGTTGAACTGGTTTTTGATCCGCCCTGGACCCGTGAAAATATGTCCACGGCTGCTCTGCTGGCATTAGGGCTGATTTAAACCGGATGGATGAAATCATGCATGGGTTTTTCCGTTGGGAAGCTTAACCATTCATTCATAAATCCAACTATACTCTTATTCAACTATCCAAGGAATTTCTTATGGTTACCGAAAAACAAGTGCTCGCTGAACTGAGCAAAATTATCGACCCCGACTTTAATCGCGACATTGTATCGCTTGGATTTGTTCAGGATATGGTGATTGATGGAGGAACTGTTTCCTTCACGGTGGAACTGACTACTCCGGCCTGTCCTCTGAGCCCGGTCTTTGAAAAACAGGCGCTGGATCTGGTGGGCGATATTCCCGGTGTTGAACAGGTGAATGTTCATATGACGGCCCGTAAACGGGGCGACCGTAAGATGTCGGCCGATGAGAGCGGTCTTCAGAACGTGAAATATATTCTGGCGGTGAGTTCCTGCAAAGGGGGCGTAGGCAAATCCACCGTGGCGGCCTTGCTGGCGAAAACGCTGGGTTCCCGCGGCGCAAAAGTGGGCCTGCTGGATGCCGATATCTACGGACCTTCTGTCCCGACACTGTTCAATCTGCATGAAGCAGGAGTCCGTGCGACGGCCGATCAGAAACGGTATATGCCGAATGAAGCCGACGGCATCAAGCTGATGTCCTTCGGTTTCCTGATGGGCGATGGGCCGGCTGTGATCCGAGGACCAATGGTTGCTCAATACATGCAGCAGTTACTGCATAATGTCGAATGGGGCGAATTAGACTATCTCGTCATTGATATGCCTCCGGGCACGGGTGATATCCAACTGACGATTTCCCAGTCGGTTCAGATTGATGCATCGGTCATCGTTACAACGCCGCACGAACTTTCACTTACGGATGTGCGAAAGGGCATCATGATGTTTGATAAGGTTAATGTTCCTGTATTGGGCGTAGTCGAAAATATGGCCTATTTCATATGCGACGGCTGCGACAAGAAGCATTACATCTTTGGAGAGTCCGGCGGAAAGCAGTTGGAAGAGCGTTTTGGACTCGAGACCATTGCCGAACTGCCAATCACTGGAAATCTCAGCGGGTCGTTGGATGCTCTGGCCGAAAGCGGTATTGCCAATGAAACAACTGATATCATTATCCGTACACTCGGCAAAAAGCTGTTGGATAAGGTGGAACGTCCGGAAGTCGCGCACGATGCAAAAACCATTACGTTATCATGGCCGGATGGCGAAACGGTTACGGTATCGAATGCGGCGTTGCGTCGGGCCTGCAACTGCGCGTTGTGCGTGGATGAAATGACCCGGAAACCGCTGCTCGATCCAAAATCCATTCCAATGGATATTCACGCCCAGAAAATTGAGCTGATCGGAAACTATGCCGTCATGGTGGATTGGTCCGATGGACACAATACGGGTTTCTTTCCTTATTCCGCATTCCGGGATCTGGAAAAACAGGCGAATGCAGCAGCCGAAGGCTGCGGTTCCGGCTCCTGTGGTTGTAAATAAAACCCGGACATACGATGCGGTTCTTTCATTACCTGTTTGCAGGATTCGTGTAGACAGCATCAGCTTCTTATTAAGAGGTTTAGGCTGTTGATCAAGCTCTGGTAATTACTCCGGGGCTTTATTAATATCTGCGCATGCTGAAACGAAAGACTACTCATCAACCGGAGTTGGAGTTTATCCGTATCGAAGGGCTCGTTCCCGTATTTGGTGGAGAGCCGAGCCCGATTTTATGTGGATAATAAAAAATCCCTAAGCCATTTCTGACTAGGGATTAAAGTGGTGGCTGTAACTGGACTTGAACCAGTGACACGCGGATTATGATTCCGCTGCTCTGCCAACTGAGCTATACAGCCGTTTCTCGAAAGAAGGTGAGAAGATAGTTAAACCCCCTGTCCTTGGCAAGGCCAATTATTCATCTTTTTTCGCCGCCAGTTCCCGAAGGGATTTTCCTTCTGCAAACACATCCTCAATGAGGGCATTTCCATTCAGAATCCGCACGTTTGCCCAGCAGTTGGAGTTCCGGGTGGATTCGAATGCAAGCGTTTCCGCCCGAGGGGCTTTGGCCTCATCCATGTAGAATCGGTCAAACGAGATATCCACCCGGATTCCATTGGTTGTGCGGGTGCTGCTCTCTTTATGCCATGTGGTATCCACATAACGATAGCGCGTTTTGAAGTAGGTGCCTTCGGTTGGTTTTTTTCGGCTCCAACCGGTGAGTTCGGCAAATCCTGCATCATTTTCGATGACCAGTGCATAGACCGGATCTTTCCGTCGCAGGCCTTCGATTTCTTCTGCTTTGCATTTAATCGAGCTGGATTTATACCGCAGCCGGACGTATCGCCCCTGAAACGGATCGGCGGGATCAATCGGTCGCGTTTGAAATCTGAACAGGGCACCTTCGGAAAGAATACGTTCGTGACTGCGGATCATTCGATACGGAATCGCCAACTGGGTGATGATAAGCAGAGTCAGAGCGGAGAGGTAGACCGTTTTCATGATGCATCCTCCATGTTTTTTTTACGCCGGGCCGTGATCAGATTGACGATTAAGAAGCAGGCTCCAAGGAGAATGAAGACACTGCCGCGGGCGAGGAATCCGAAGTCCTGGTCGAAGAAACGGGTCACCAGCAGCACGGCGAGCACAGCCATCCCGCCGTTGAGCTGTCGCAGCTTGGTGTTGCGGCAGCCGATCACGATATACATGATTCCGTAGAAGAACATAAAAACATTGAAGAAGAGGGCGGTCAGCGTATTGGTTTCGTTTCCGCCCAGTGCCCCGGTAAAGAAGCAGATAATTCCAATGATTGGAAATGCCGCCAGCGTAATCGTTTCAGAACTGTCTCTTCGAAATGCTTTAACGGCAGCAGTCAGCCAACCGCCGATGAAGAGCAGGGTGATTGCGATGTCAAACGAGCTTCCCCAAGGCTTGTATTGCCAGCCATTGCGAACATTGTGCCACCCGATGTCGCGCCACATGTCGGACCAGGTAAAAAGATAGGCCAGCACTCCGATCCCGATTAATCCGACCAGCTTGGGCGGATTGCTCCACCCTTCGCGGTCGCCATATAGACGCAGGCCCAGGAGGGCGGTGCAACTGAGCAGGGCGGAATAGGCGACAATCCACAAACCGGGAACCGTTCGTTCGAAAACGATGCCGGTTGAGATGAGCAGCGTCAGCATGATTCCGAAAAAACTGACCAGAGTATCGGGGGCGTTCCGTTTGATTTTCAGCATAGCCCACAGTTTTCCAAGGGCTGGAAGCAGCAGTAGCCAGAACCCCGCGGCCTGAGCGTATTCATACTGCGCCGCACCGCTCCAACCGCAGATCAATGCCAGATAAATCAGAAATGCTCCCGTTGAACTCAGCAGGAACTGCAATGGAAGAATCAGCAAAGCCCATGAAAGCATAAACCCGGGAGCATTGCTGGGCAGATGATAGGTTTGTCCGATCAGTGCAATCGAACCGCCGACCGCAAGCGAATGAAAAATGCCGGCCGATTCCCGCAGGGCGGTTCCACCATTTTTCACGAGCGCCAGTATGCTCAGAATGGCTCCGATGATGACTGGCAGGAATGAAAGGACTGCCCGGGTGGGCCTTGTAAGTTCGTCCCAGTTATGCGCAAAAAGCAGAATAATGCCGGAACCGATCAGCAGCGAACCGAAGACCGCAAACACCACGATGGCCCAGTGCAGGCCGCTTTCCGTTTTTTCTGCATAATACCGTTCAATGTCGTGTCGGCTTGCCGGCGTCAGCAGACCTTCCGCCTCCAGAACGGGCAGTTCCTTTTTCAGCCACAACATGTTTTTCTGTGCCACTTTTCTCATCGCCTTCTCCTTACGAATGATTATGCACACTTCCGCGCTGATTTCCAGCCATTGGATGATTTGCGCAGGTGGTCCTTGAAGGCATCCCTTCGCCACTGGGTAAAGCTGTCCGAGTAGAGTCGGGCTGCCAGCCCCTGAAAGCCCTTGCGCAGCTCTTCGCCCGTCATTTCCAAAGGTCGGAAATTCAGATCGAACAGGGTGCAGGTTTTCCAGTTGTTCGGTTCAATCAGGCGGTTTGCCGTTTTCAGCCGTTCGTAAAGAGCGGTACCGGGAAAGGGCGTCAGGATCGTAATCTGGACCTCGTAGAGCTCGGCTTCCTGAACGAAGTCAAAGATGTCATCGAACACCCGGGTGGTATGCCCGTCCAGGCCCACAATAAAACAACCATTAACCGTGATGCCGTGCGACTGAATCGTTCGGATGGCGCCCTTGTATTCAATAAACTGTTTCTGTTTCCAGTTCACGTTCAGCTCAATGCCGTCCAGCGGATCGGGGGTCGGGCTTTCCAGTCCAATCAGCACCTGGGCACAACCGGATTCCCGCATCAGACGGAGCAGCTCCGGATCTTCCGCCACGGACAGATCGGTTTCCGTGAACCATTTAATTCTCCGTTTCTTCAACTCGGGCAGCAGGCGTTTCCAATAGCTTTTATTTACAAAGCTGTTGTCGTCGGCAAACTCGATGAACGGATGCGGCCAGATTTCGCAGATGCGGTCAATTTCGGCCAGCACTTTTTCGGCAGGCTTCTGTTTATAGTGACTGCAAATCAGATTCGAACCGGCGCAGAATTCACAGTTGTGCGGACAGCCGCGACTGGTCTGAACCGTGATACGGTTATACTTTTCGATATCCAGCAGCTCATAGGCCGGCATCGGTGCGTCATCCAGACTGAAGTCGAGCTTGCGGGTATCATAGATCAGCTTCAGCTGACCGGCCTCAGCATCGTTCAGTACTTCCTGCCACACGGCTTCGCCTTCGCCTTGAATCACCGAAGTACAGTATTTCCTGGCTTCGTTTGGCAGCGCGGTCACATGCGGTCCGCCCATGACAACCGACACTCCGGCCGCGCGATAACGCATCGCCAGCTCATAGCCTTCGTTGATCTGGGCACTGTAGCTGGAGATGGCTACAAGGTCAGGCGTATCGTTTTTACTGACGGCCGTCGATAAAAACGATACGCCGGTGTCGAGATCGGGAGCTTCGACATATTCAATTTCGTGGTGCTTCGGCGTCATGCCGGCCAGCGTCAGCAGACCGAGACTGGGAAGCGATGCAATCTGTTTGCTGCGCTCCACAAATCCGGGGAGCGTCAGTCCGAGTTCGAGTAGTTCGGTATCGCACGCGCGAATACCGCTCATGGCTATGAATGTAATTTTCATGGGTTACACCATCCTTTCAATGAATAGAATTATGGACAGCAGGATCGAGCCTGCGGGAATAAAAAACAGATGCCGGAATAGCGGACGGAAGGCACTGAGATAGCAGACCGTCGGCATCAGCACTGCACCGACCAGCATCAGCACCGAAGCTGTTTGAACTTCCATCTCCAACACCCGGCAGGTAAGCCCCATGCCCAGGTTCAGGAAACCGATTCCGAAGAAAGAAATATGGGCCAGCCGAATCAGCCGACGCGGCCAGGAGGCGTATCCGCCCAGCCAGTCCACGTTGTGAAAAAAGAGTCCGGGAATTGCTCCGGAAACTGCTCCCAGTGCAAAACCGATCCAGGCTGCCGTAAGGTTAATCATGACAAATCGCCTCGTGCGGGGCAGAAGTCAGAGACTGCTCCATAATTGAAAGTATACGTTGATTGGTTTCGGCATCTTTAACCGCTGTCCGGATGGCCCGGTCGCCCATGCCTGCTCCCATTTCCGATGCATCACGAAGGAACAGACCCTTCTCTCTGCACCGCTGAATAAGCCCATCGCCATTCGGCGCGAATTCGGGCAGGTGAAACAGGATGAAGTTGGCGATGCCCGGAATGATTTCCGTGATTCCGATCTGTCTGAGTCCCCGAACCAGTTCGGTACGCAGCTTCCGGGTTTCCGAGTAGCGTTCTTTGTAATATGCAGGATGCTGAAGAGCTTTCACGGCAGCCACCTGTGCCGGAAGGCTGACAGACCATGGCGGCATCAGCCCGCGCAGAGGGGCCAATGTGTTCGGAGTTGCACAAAGGTATCCTGCCCGTAGTCCGCTGAGGCCGTATACTTTCGACATTGATTTCACGACAACGACCTGACTGTGCTCTGCGGCAAATCCTTCCAGCGACTGCCCCGGCTGAGCGTATTCAATGTATGTTTCGTCGATCCAGACCCGGGAGGAAGCCGGGCTCTGCCGGAGTACGTTTTCAATATCGCTGCGGGGCACGTGCCTGCCTGTCGGGCTGTTGGGGTTCACCCAGACCACCAGATCAAATCCTTCCTGCAGCTTGGCCGCGAGCTTGTCCGTGTTTACTTTATACCCATCCTCGCGGAGGAGGTTGAAGCGCTCAACGCTGCAGCCGATTACCTTTTCCAGCACATGGGCATATTCCCCATAGGTCGGATTGAGAATGAGTGCTCTCGAATCCGCCGTCAGCCAATGGCGGAAGGCAAGAAAGATCAGTGGAGAGGAGCCGCCGCCCGGCAGAATGTTTTCTGCTTTCAGATTACGTACCTGCGCAATGGTCTGAACGAGTCCTTCCGCATGGTTGGGCGGAGAGGTGCGCATGAGCCAGCCCAAATGTTCGTGCAGCGTCTGCCGGGCTTCCGGGCAGGGCGGGAACCAGGCGTCGAGTACATCGGCATTAATAATTTCATTTCGGTGCGCAAGATCATCGAATACAGGGCCGACGGCATCAAAAAAGGCACCGCCGTGATAGCATTCCACGGTTGCGCGAAAAGGAATGCCGAGTTTCCAGTCCACCTGCTTTTCCATCCGTTTAAGCCGGGACTCAAAACGCGTGAGTTCTTTTCCGATTTTAGAAACGGGAGCGGATAAAAGTTCATAGTGCAGGTTACCGCATTGGAACTCTTCCTGTTGCGGGCACATGCCCAGGCGCAGGTACATATCACGAACCTTCCGGTGGCCTATGGCTGCGAGGTGTGTGCCGCCGTTTTCCTGAACCCAGCGAAAGGCTGCATACATTAACGCCGGCGCAACATGCGTGCCCCGCGCCTCGTTTACCACTGTAAGAGCCCTGATCTCGAATAGGCCATTGTTGAACGGCAGACCGCTTTTTTTACGCTGGATATAGTGCTCGAACGAATAGGCCGGACTGGTAGGCGGTGTGATGCCCACAAAGCCCACGAGTTCATTGTGTTCGTGTGCGACGATATAAACACTCTCCACGCCCGGACGATCATGGATGGCCTTTTCCGGAGAAGACTCAAACTGACCAAGTTCCGATGCATAAACTGCATGGCGGAGATAGTCGATGGATGCGAGGTGCTCCTCGGTTCCCTGTGCAATTGATATTTTACTGTTCATGGTGATCTCTCCCTATCTCATGGGGTGTGTGCTGCGCATAGCAAGCAGCGGGTGGTTTCGTGCATTTCCAGGCGTAGGTTTTGTAGACGAGTGATTGAACCGTCCGTCGTTTAGAAAGTGAATGGTTTGTCCAATAACCATCCGGTTCCACATCATTGTGGCATGCGTTGTGTGGAGCTGAAGATAGTCGGTGTAAACACCGGGCTTCACGCGGGCCAGCGAAACCTTGCCGTCATCCGGTCCGGGAATCAGCAGGGAAAGAATCGGGTTGATCGAGCGGTCGCCCGCAATGATTCCCAGTTCAAAATCAGGACTCTTCAGCCGGAGCGGTTGGCTTCCGGGTCCTGTGCCCAGCTGATTCCCGGCCGGTCCGTTAATCCACTGATAAAGAAAGAGGCTACCCAGTTTGTCGGTTACCTCGCTGCCGCGGCTCGGTGGTGCCAGCATGACCACTTTCCCAAGGTTTGGAAGCAGGTGGTTTTCGAGATGCTCCCGTAGAATCATGCCGCCCATGGAGTGGGTGACAAAATGTACGGTTTGCTCGCTGGCCATCTTCGGTTCCAGCGCCTGGAAGATCTCTTTGGCCAGCACCTCAATCGGAGCCGAGGTGGAAGGATAGTCATGATTAATCACGGTATAGCCTTCGCGGGTCAGCTGACGTGCCATTTTATTCATGGCCCGGCCGGAACGGGCCAGACCGTGCAGCAGGACCACGGTTTCATTTTTCTGTGCAGCGGCAGCGGTCTGCGGAGGAATGAAGTCCTGCACCAGACCCAGCAGGCAGATCAGCATAATTGTTTTCAGGCGTATCATGATGCCCTCACAAGTTCCTGCAAGCTTCGCAGGTCCAGTTTTCCGGTTCCAAGGGTTGGAAGTTCCGGGATATGGAAAAAGTTTACGGCGCGCGGAATCCATAGATTCGGCAGGTCGAGTTTCCGAAGTCTGGAAATCAGGGTTTCCGGATCGCCGGCTTCGTCGGTACAGCAGACGGCGAGCTGTTCGCCTTTTTTCTGATCTTCAATGCTCACGACGGCCACACAGGGCTCATCCGTTTCGGCCACCTGCTGCAGTGCATCCTCAACGGCGCCGTGCGGAACCATCTCTCCGCCGATTTTGCTGAATCGCGAAAGGCGCCCGGTGAGGTAAACAAAGCCACGCTGGTCCATGCGGGCGATATCGCCCGTGTTATACCAGCCGTCCTGCAGGACTTCGGCGGTTTTTTCTTTCATGTTCAGGTAGCCCTGCATCACGTTCGGTCCTTTGATCAGCATCAGGCCTTCTTCTCCGTCGCGGAGGGGTTCCCGCGTTTCAGGGTCGACCATCCGGACGGCCACGCCGGGAAGCGGCTGCCCGGCACTGCCGGGGCGGTGGCTGTCTTTCAGGCTCATGATGGCAGCCGGGGAAAGTTCGGTGCATCCGTAGGCTTCCAGGGGCTGGATGTTAAATTTATCCGCAAACTGCTGCGCGGTTTCGGGGCGGAGTTTTTCGCCGCCTGTGATCACGATTTCCAGCGTTTGGAAATCTTCAACCGAAGCTTTGCGCATATAGTTCTGAAGGAAGGTAGGGGTGGCCAGCAGCGCGGTCAGCTTTTCTTCCCGGATCAACTGAACCACCCGGGCGGTCTGGGTCGGGTTCGGATGATAGGCCACACGAATGCCCTTCAGCAGCGGCCACCACATCAGTCCCAGATACCCGAAGGCGTGGAACAGCGGCAGGATGGCGCACATGGAATGATGTTTTGCGAACCGATGTGCCGACTGCGTGGCTTCGACATTGGAAATTATATTGGCGTGGCTGAGCATGACCCCTTTCGGCGTTCCGGTGGTGCCGGAGGAAAAGATGATCGCCGCCGTATCGGTCGGTTCCGGTTCGCGTCCGCCGGCCAGTTTCCGAGGCGATGCAAAAAGAGCGGAGCGGATGGCGCGGAACTTTTCAACCCGCCCGAGGTTTTTCAGCAGCTCTTCGAGGTAGAGCCAGCGCACATTCAGATCCGGCTTTTCGGTCTTCTGCAGAAAACGGCGGGAGGTGATGACGTATTGGATACGCGATTGCTGCACGGCCGATTCCTGCGCTTCGGCCGAGGCCGTCCAGTTCAGGTTGACCACGGTTTTTCCGGAGAGCGTGAGCGACAGATTGGCAATCACATTGCCCAGCGAGGTGGGAAGATAGACGCCGACATTTTTCTGATTCTTAATGGACGGCTTGAGGCGGTTGGCCAGCGCAATGGCACCGATCATCAGCTTGCCGTAGGAGGCGCGGAGGCCGAGTGTATCGGAGGCGATCGGCCGGAACCAATTGCGTCGTGCCTGTTTGATGAAATGATGAGGGAGGGTGTTGCCTTCAATCAGACTCTGCTTGGTGGCAAACTCAGCACCCAGCTCGGCGATCACGCGTCGGGCTTCATCAGCAGGCGTGCTGGTCGGGAGCGGTTTGCCGAAACGCACGGAGACCGGGCGGGGAAACTGTTCCGGCTTCCGGAAGCCCGGCTTGCCGTATTTAAAGCTGAAGATGCTTCCCCAGATATTTCCGATGTGCGCCGGGATGATCGGGCAGCCACTGTTTTTAGCAATCCGTTCGAAGCCTTTATTAAATTTCATCAGGTTGCCGTTGGTCGTCAGTTCGCCTTCCGGGAAGATGCCGACAATGGCGCCGGCTTCCATGGCCTCGCGCGCTTCTTTCAGCGATTTAGCGAGTGCCCGGGGGCCGTCGGAGGTGTGAATCGGAATACAGTCGGTCAGCTTGAAGAAGGGATAGGCCCACTTCCAGGTTTTGAATACGTCGCGGGACATGACAAACCGAACCGGCCGGCCGGTGGCGGCCTGCAGCAGCAGCGGGTCGGCATAGGCGGTGTGATTGCAGATGAGCAGGGCGCCGCCTTCGCGCGGCAGATTTTCCAGACCCTGGAAACGGATTTTATAGAGGCGCTTCACCAGACGGATCAGCCAGAACCGGGTAAAGAAACCGGGCAGGCGCATGCAGGCCAGCACGGCCGGAACGGCGGCGATCAGGCCGGTGATGAATACACAGCTGCGGGCATCGAGATTCACTTTGCGGGTCAGCACATAAAACAGACCGGACGATGCAATCATGGCGCTGAAGCTCAGGAAGCCGGATGCACCGAACACTTCGCCGCGCCGTTCACCGGGAATGCGCTGCTGCAGGAAGGCGTTCAGCGGAACGAGGTACATGCCGCACCCCATGCCCAGCAGAACGATCCAGGCGGCAATCACAACGGGGCCAACAGCAAAGGCCAGTCCGATGGCGGAAATCATGACGACCAGTGCTCCTACGGGAATGAGCCCGACTTCAATGGTGTGTCTGGACATGCGTCCGGTGAGCAGCGCTCCCAGCCCGATGCCGATGGCTGCCAGCGGGAAGAGCATCGGTGCTTTTTCAACCGACAGGCCCAGGGCTTCTTTTCCGTAGAGGATCAGTGTCTGCTGGAACAGGGCCGTGATGGCGCCGAACAGCACCAGCCCGAAGACGGCCTGTTTGGCCCACGCATCGGATTTAAGGTTACGCATGGCGCGTACGACATCGGGAATGATCCACGGAGAGCAGTTGTTCTTTTTTCCAAAGGATGGAACCCGCTCCATGCGATAGGCCGCGAAGGTGCCGATGCCGGCCAGCACGGCCGAGATGCCCACGGAAACCAGCGGGGAAAGTCCGAGGAATCCGAGGATCAGCGCCGGCAGCGCGGTGCCCAGAATAATGGCGGTATAGGTGGCCGCGGTCAGGAATCCGTTGGCGCGGGAAAGTTGATCTTCGTGAACCAGTTCGGGTACGATGCCGCGTTTGGCCGGACCGAAGAGTGCGCTTTGCGCACACAGCAGGAAGAGCAGGGCATAGACCGGCCAGGCCGCGCCGGAGAGCAGGACGGGAACGCTGCCGATCAGCAGGCCGATTTCCATCCATTTACTGGCAATGATGATCCGGCGTTTACTGAAGCGATCGGCCAGTGCGCCGGCGGCATTGGAAAACAGCAGGAAGGGCACCACGAACATGATCGAACAGATGGCAATGATCTGCGGCAGGTTGCCCTGACCCAGTAGTTTGGTGAGGACGATGATCGAGGTCATTTTAAACGCATTGTCGTTAAAAGCCCCGGTGAACTGACTGATGTTTAGCCATTTAAATGTATTCTTCATTTCCGCTCCTTGATTTGAAGATGGTGATTATATGGAGCTCTAATGCACAGGGTGTGCCACCGGCGGAGCGGTTTGTGTAATGCACACAATATAAGCACGTAACGAAAGAGGCCCCGGCCGGCCCATATTCTCTGCTGTACATTCTGTGTTTAGTGGGTATACATTCCATGTATGAATATAGAATTCTTCAAAATGGTGGCGCAGGCTGCGTTCAGTAATCCGTTCAGTGAGCAGCGGGTGGAGATTGATCGTAAGATTGTCGAAGCCCCGGAGTCGGCCGACTGGGAGGCGATGCTGGAGCCGTTGCTGCGCAAACTGGCTGACAACCTGCGGGAGCTGCAGAAAACCGGAGGACTGGTTTTTGACCGGAATGCTGATGAAGATACGCGCGCGATCGGCGTCAGTATTCTGTTTCATGTTTTTCATCAGTACATGGATCGGTTTGACCGGTTTACTGAAGAGCAGATGGAGGCCGGGGAAGAATCGTTGCGTGCACCCTTTGCTTTCCAATGCCTGGAAGATATTGCGGGCTTTGGTTTCAGCCGGAACGAGGCGTGCCGCTATGTTGCAATGTTTTACCAAATCCGCCGCGCTTATTTCTTTATCTCAAAAGGACTCATCGGCAACAGCCCCTGCATGAAGGAGTTCCGGGCTCAGCTTTGGAACAATATCTTTACACACGATATCTCATGGTATGAAAGCTGTCTGTGGAACCGGATGGAAGATTTCTCCACGCTCATGCTCGGGGAAACGGGGACGGGGAAGGGAGCGGCAGCCGCGGCGATCGGGCGGTCGGGCTATATTCCCTATAATCCGAATGCGCAGAAATTTGAGGAGAGTTTCACGCGCGCGTTTGTATCGATCAATCTTTCGCAGTACCCTGAGTCGCTCATTGAATCCGAGCTGTTCGGGCACCGCAAGGGGGCCTTTACCGGTGCCATCGAAAAGCATGAAGGGGTGTTTTCGCGATGCAGTCCGTACGGCGCCATCTTTCTCGATGAGATCGGCGATGTGAGCATCCCGGTGCAGATTAAATTGCTTCAGGTATTGCAGGAACGCACGTTCTCGCCGGTCGGTAGTCATGATTCCATTCGGTTTAAAGGACGGGTGATTGCGGCCACGAATAAGTCGATCGATACCCTTCGTCGGGAAGGGCAGTTCCGCGATGATTTTTACTACCGTCTCTGTTCGGACATCATCACGGTTCCTCCGTTGCGGCAGCGACTCCGGGAAATGCCGAAAGAGCTGGAGCAACTGGCCGGGCACCTGATGGAACGGATCTGCGGTTCCGACCTTAAGTTTCCAATCATTGGAAAACTGAAAGAGTGCCCTGGAAAAAACTATGCCTGGCCGGGCAACGTCCGCGAACTGGAGCAGGCGATCCGGCGCATCATGATTTCCGGTTTTTATGCGGGCGACAGCTCGCAACCGCCAACGCAGGCCCTTGCTCTGGAAAAAGCCGTTGAAGCCGGCTCCTTAAGTGCCAAGGAGTTGGTGGAAAAGTATTGCTGCGATCTATACGAGGTCTACGGAAACTATGGCGAAGTGGCCCGGCGGACCGGGCTCGATTGGCGAACGGTGAAAAAGAATGTGCGGGCCGGAGATGCCGCACCTCGCGTGGACTGAACTGAACCGTGCGACGCGACTCTATTCCGGTGCGTCATGCTCGGCTTCATACAGATCAAACTGTTTCATTTGTTTTTTCAGGAAATCCCGGTCGTTGCGGTGTTGCGATGAGACCATTTCCCAGTCGGTAATTTCCGGAAAGCTGGTGTGGTCTTCCGGCAGCGTTTCCACATTCCACCATTTTCCGTAGCCATCGCGCAAAACGCGAGCGGTACGGATCAGCTGTTTTTCATGCCGGTAGGAGTAGATCCAGGGGTGATGGTCATTTTTTTCTGTGGTCAGATAAGGCCATAAGCTGTGCCCATCGAGTTCATAATCCGCCGGCAGTTCAGCCTGCATCAGGTCAGCAAAGGTGGGAACCATGTCGGCCAGCGAAACCAGAATATCCTGTTCGCCGGATTTCGTCATCATGCCTTCCGGCATATAAATGATCAGGGGAACGTGAACCCCGCGCTGCTGGATGACTTTGGTCTTGCCGTATTTGTGCGAACCGTTGTCGGCGGCAAAAATGAAAATGGTGTTGTCGTCAATACCGAGCTCTTTCACCTTTTCCATATAACGCCAGACCATGTAGTCGATGTAATTGATATGGGAATGCAGGCCGGGCTCCGTTACCGTGCCGTGGGTGTCGTATACGCCGTTCGCTCCGGTTATATTCGGTGCGGTGCGGTGATAGTTTTTCCCGTCCCATTTAATGATCGGGGTGCCTGGCCATTTATTTCCGGAGTCTGGAAAAAACCAGTCGAAGGCGCCATGCCCGAGATGGGTGGCGTGATAAACAAAGAAAGATTTTCCTTCCTTATGCTTCCGCTCCATGAAGTCGAGGCAATAGTCGGTTTCAATATCCGGGCCGTAGGTGTTGAGTCCGTAGGCGGCTTTGGCCTCCGGCGTGTTGGGCCACCATTCATAGCCGTGTTTCAGCCCTTTTTTATTCATGATCGAGACATGCGGTTTCCAGGCATTGGAACGGCGGGCGAGGGGATAGCCCGGGGCGGGTTTGCCTGAATCGAGATTTCGCAGGATGGTCTTCCCTTCCTTTTTTTCGACGCGCGTCTTAAAGCTGTTTTCCGGCTCGCCGGGCCCGGCTTCGGATCCGGTCAGCAGACAGCCCTCATCAAACTCAAAATCCTGAAAGTCCTCGCCGTAGCACTGCATCTGGGTTTTGCCGGCCCACACACTGGCATAGCCGCCCATGCGGGCCACTTTGCCGATGGTATACGGAGAGCTTTCGAACAGATACCAGGTCCGTTTTCCATGGGGCGTATCCACGGTGCCGAAGTCGCGGTTTTCCCACCACTTGGTGCGGTAGCCGTAGCGGCCCGTCATCAGCATGGCGCGGCTCGGCATGCAGGTGGTGCAGGCCCAGGCGGTCTTGATCCAGCAGCCCCCCTCGGCCAGTTGATCCAGCGCCGGCGTCCGGGCCCGGTACTTCATTTCTGATGTATTGTCGCCCTGATCCGTTGACCAGACTGAAGCGTTATAGCAGGGGATCTCCCGCGCACTGATATCATCCGCGAACATAAAAATAATGTTTGGCTTTTCGGCCGCTGCTGCAGAAAGACAGACGGCCGATAGAGCGAGGGATAATAGTACGCGTTTCATGAATTCCGTTTCCCGTGGAGGGGCGCACGCTGTGCGCCCGGCAGAGAGGCCTCTGCCCCTCCACGAATTATCATCTACTCATTGTAAGCGCGGACTTCGTAGATGCGCGCGGATTTGTCGCCGTTGGTCGCAGTGACCAGAACCCGAACCCTGGACGTTTCCAAGGTCTGGAAACGGTGGATGCGGCGGCGCTGGTAGTTGTTCTTTACATCGGCAACCGTAACCCATTCGGAGCCCTTCTGAACCTGCACCTGATAGTCGCGCACACATTCCGGCGGCATACGTTCTTCATCTTTATGTTCCCATGAAATATAGCGCTTGGTTTTCAGGTTGGTATCGAAGGTCAGATAGATCGAGTTGACCTGCTGCTTTCCGCCGAAATCCAGCTCCACCCATTGCGGCAGGGCTGCGGCGGGGTCGGAGATCCACATATTATTCGGTACCTTGCCGATCCACATTTCCCAGTCGTCGTCCAGCGGACGGGTGAGGCCGTTGATTACATTGTTTGCATCGTCCATCAGCGACTTGCTGCTGGAGGCTTTAACGTTGGCTATCAGGGCCAGATCATCCGGGTCTTCATTGCGGAGATGAACGATCGTCATGTCATCCTTCAACAGCTGCTGCTGAAGTTCCGGCATGTGCGATTCGTAGAGACCGCGCGGTGTGGTTTTATACTTTTTACAGAAGGCGGCCGCTGTTCCGATCGCCTGACCCATCACGCCGGTGGTGCCCTGCACCCGGGCGGAGCCGAGTGCAACGTGCGTGCAGGATACATGACGTCCGGCCATGAACATGTTCGGGACATCTTTGGAGTAGAGCATCCGCAACGGAATGCTGGACGGGGAAATATTATCTTCAAAGTCGTAGGGACTTTCATTCGAGAAGATGCCGAGCGGATGATGAATATCCAGCTTCCAAACAAAATAACCGATGCGGTCCTCAAACACCTTGCGCTCAAGCAGGTCCTGCTCCTTCACAATCACGTCTCCGACCAGACGGCGGGTTTCGCGCTTGGCATTCGTGACCGGAATATACTTCAGCTTATAATTTGCGGCCTTTTCAGCCAGGGAAGATTCTGTTTTCAGCCAGTGGTAGTATGACATGGCGGAGCGAATCAGATCGTCACGCGCAAATTCCGGATCCCACAGGTCGTCGATGCGGCCGTGGTTTTCGGTCCACCAGGTTCCGGCGCGATAGCGGTCCGCTTTTCTCGGCCGGGTTTCCAGGCCTTCGCCGTTTTTCATTTCATACAGCCAGATCGGCGCAATAGACGGCGTCGGCTTGCCCATGTCGATGGCCTGATAACCGAGAATGGAGTTCTGCATCAGCGAGCCGCTCATGGTGATATCGTCGGCAATGTCCTTGGCATTCTTTTCGCCGAACATTTCCTTGGATTCACGACCCAGCATGACTTCCGCGCCGGCATAGTAGCCCAGCCATCCGTCACCGGTGCAGTCCGCAAAATAATCTGCGGTATAGCGGGTCTGGTGACCGTCGATCATGTTGAAGGCCTTGACCGCTTTGATGCGTTTGTTTTTGTCTGTCTCGGCTTCAAAAACATGGGAGTTGAGGAAGACAGTGATATTCGGCTCATTCGCCACAACGATATCCGCGGCCGACGCCCACTTGGTGAGATAGTTAAAGGAATGCAGGCGACCGATCTCTTCGTTCAGCCCGGTTTCACGACCTTTACCGATGCTAGAGCCGCCGGAAACCGGCACACCCATTTCAGCACTGTTGTTTCCGCCCAGCATTGGACGATCCTGAATGAGGGCCACCTTTGCGCCGCCGCGTGCCGCAGCAATTGCCGCATTACATCCGGCAACCCCGGCGCCAACCACAACAAAGTCGTAGTGTCCCATTTCCTCCACAGGAAGTGTGCCCACAATTCGGTCGCGCATCGCTTTATAATCCTGCTGCTCCTGTTTCGGAATAAAATCGAGGTCTTTGCTCAGAATCAACGCATCGCAACGGCCATAGAAGCCGGTAAGGTCTTTCAGCACCAGGGTCGTGGCGCCTTTCTTCAGTTCGAAGGTGCCGCCATCCTGCCAAATCCATGCGCGCTGTTCAGCAGTACCAAACGTGGTCTTGGACTTCTGACCGTTCACTAAAACTTCGAACTTACCCGGCTCATATCCATCGGCTATCCAGTTTTTATTGCGAACCCACAGCTTATAGGTGCCGGCTTCGGGAAGTTTAATCGTTGTTTTGGCATTTTCAACCGGAGTGCCGAGTCCCGCCGCGAGCAGGTAGGGCGATCCCATTTGCGGTACAAACTGGGTGTCCATCCACCAGCCGCCATAGTCCTGGAAGTCTTCCGTATCGATCCAGTAAACACCTGGTACCTGCGTTTCGGTTGAGCTGCGCTTATGCAGCTTTTCATAAAAATCGGTAAAGCGGTTGTCGCGTCGTGCCATTTCATAGCGGCCCTTCCAGCTGGCCTCGGCAATATCGTGCGCGCTCAGAGCCTCTCCGTCGATGCGGACTTCATCCAGTGTCCCGTTAAAGAAGAACTGTCCGTTTTCCGCTCCCAGGAAACAGTCGGATGCGCTGCTCGAAATAATTCCCGTGGCGGGGAACGTGGAGTCGAGTCCACCGTTTACATAGAGGCAAACCCGCTTCCCGTCATACGTGGCGGCAACATGCTGCCATTTTCCGTTCGGCCAGCTTTTTTGCTTGGTTTCAAAATATTGTTTTTCACCATTCAACCAGAGTACCAGTGCCACTGCTTTGCTCGGAGAAAGTTTCAATACGTATGATCCGTTTTTCCGGACAAGTGTCGGGTGCTGGTCATATTGAGGCGCCCACGGCTTCATCCAGGCCTGAATCGAAATTTCACCATCCGGAAGCAGGCTGGCGTCGTGACCGATTGTTACACCGGCCTGATAGCCGAGCTGAGCAGCTGAGTTGACGGCCCCCTGCACCCACTTTACCTCACCAATGGTCCCATCATTGCCGTTGCCGGAACGATCGGAAATCAGATTGCCTGTTCCATCGTCAAAAGCCCAGTAGGCCATCACACCCTCGGATGCTTCGGCCGCTAATGCAATAAACGCCATGGAGATTACGACACTCCGTACGCTGCGGATAATACTGTTTTTCATAAACTCACCTCTTCCTCGATTTCGTTCTGTAAAGCGAACGCCTTCTATTTTCTCTCTATTACACTGTGTTTATTGGGTTTGAGGCCTTCGATGCCTACTCCCCCGTTTTATCCGGG
>JAROAZ010000120.1 GCA_029432775.1 Pontiellaceae bacterium B12227
AAAGCGGCGAAACCTTGAGCCGCCTCGCCGTGCAATCCCAGCTCGCGCATGCGCTGATAAAACTCAACCTGCCGCTCCCAGGCGAGTACCTGATTCCCGCCCGCAGCGTAGTCGCGGTTTTCAGCCACACAGAGGTCGCCATAATAAGGCCCGTCAAGGTGCCAACTGTCAAACCCTCCACGGGTGATGAGCTCTTCGAGTTTTTCATTTACAAACAGCCCCCAGCCTGTGGCCGGATCGAGTGTCGGCCCCCAGCGTTCGCTGTTGTCCTCCTGCGCCCAAATCAATTCCCAGTCGTTATCGCGCAAAACCTGCGGAGGATCGTCCGGATCGCGCCAGGTGTTGACGTAGATGGTGTAGCAACTGATCTTGAGGCCCAGTTGATGGGCGAAGTCGGTCAGCTTGTGGATATCGTTCCATCCGTCGGGGAAGAGATCCGGGCGAGGAAGGTAATCGTTGTAATTGGTGAACAGCGGATGGGTTAAAACCCCCTTGACCCAGCCATGCCCCAGCATGACCGCTTCATAACCGGCTTCCGCCGCGCTCTCAATACCTGCATAGTATTGCCTGACATCATTGGACGGTGCCAGTGCGCAGGATAGGCTGCGGATCCGTGTCCAGGGAAAGAGCGCACGCGTTGCCCGGCGGTATTCCAGCCCGCGAGCTTCTTCCGACCGGTTGGTTATCGCAAACTCAAACACCCTGAAACTGTCAAACGATCCGCCCGGCTCCAATTCGCGAACGGGTCGAACCGGATAGGC
>JAROAZ010000121.1 GCA_029432775.1 Pontiellaceae bacterium B12227
GCCTATCCGGTTCGACCCGTTCGCGAATTGGAGCCGGGCGGATCGTTTGACAGTTTCAGGGTGTTTGAGTTTGCGATAACCAACCGGTCGGAAGAGGCTCGCGGGCTGGAATACCGCCGGGCAACGCGTGCGCTCTTTCCCTGGACAAAGATCCGCAGCCTATCCTGCGCACTGGCACCGTCCAATGATGTCAGGCAATACTATGCAGGCATTGAGAGCGCGGCGGAAGCCGGTTATGAAGCGGTCATGCTGGGGCATGGCTGGATCAAGGGGGTTTTAACCCATCCGCTATTCACCAATTACAACGATTACATTCCTCGCCCGGAGCTCTTTCCCGACGGATGGAACGATATCCGCAAGCTGACCGACTTCGCCCATCAACTGGGCCTCAAGATCAGTTGCTACACCATCTACGTCAACACCTGGCGCGATCCGGACGATCCTCCGCAGATTTTGCGCGATAACGACTGGGAATTGATCTGGGCGCAGGACGACAACAGCGAACGCTGGGGGCCGACGCTCGATCCGGCCACAGGCTGGGGACTGTTTGTGAATGAAAAACTCGAAGAGCTGATCATTCGGGGCGGGTTCGACAGCTGGCACCTTGACGGGCCTTATTATGGCGACCTCTGTGTGGCTGAAAACCGCGACTACGCTGCGGGCGGAAATCAGGTACTCGCCTGGGAGCGGCAGGTTGAGTTTTATCAGCGCATGCGCGAGCTGGGATTGCACGGCGAGGCGGCTCAAGGTTTCGCCGCTTT
>JAROAZ010000122.1 GCA_029432775.1 Pontiellaceae bacterium B12227
AATACGTCCTCCTTCAGAACGGAAGGTATATGAAAAGAAAGGCTATTAAACTGCCGCGCAGCGGCTTACTGGAACCAGTGGTTGGAGCCTACGCAAAAAGCGCCCAGTAATTTTTAACATCAGTTGCACGCATCAAGTTTGGCAGTCAGCGCACTTTTTTTGCGAAGCTCATCCATTAACGTTAGCCACAGATAAAAAATGAAAAAAGAATCACTGACATTATTTGCCGATTACTTTCAGTTTTATCTCCAAGATGATGACCCAGAAGTTGGAGACCTTTCCGATGCTTGGACAACCGAAGCAGTCTCAAGAAAATTGGCGATAGTTCCGAATACTATCGGGGTTGGTACCGCACGAAACATGGATGTCCCAGTAGAAATACAAATCCATGATGAAAAGCCAGAAGTCAAACTTGATGAATGGGATTTGGTCAATCAGTGTTCCTTTGAAATCAAAACAGGAAAGATAGTCATTGCCGGATGCACTGACTATTTTCCTAAAGCAAAGCGAATCGAAGTTTCACCGGATGTTTATCAAGCAATCATTTGTTACAAAGGATTAGATTCAATATCAGACGATGGTTTAGATGGAGATGATTCATATATGATTCACCTCTTCCCCGGAGAAGAAATTGAAGCAACAACACTAAAAGAAAAAATCGGCTAACAATAGAGCAATAGAGTGACACGAGTGAGGTACGAGGGAGCTGTCATGCTATTGACCGGTTCCAGTGAGCGGCGGAGCGGTCGACACGTAA
>JAROAZ010000123.1 GCA_029432775.1 Pontiellaceae bacterium B12227
TTTACGTGTCGGCCGCTCCGCCGCTCACTGGAACCGGTCAATAGCATGACAGCTCCCTCGTACCTCACTCGTGTCACTCTATTGCTCTATTGTTCAATGTTATATTTTTACTGCTTTTTGGAAAATCTCCTAACAAAAACTCCTTTGCATTTTTTCGATGGTTTTGCTTCCCCCTTGAAGCCTTCGAAATCTTTATCTATTTCGAGTACCCAGCGCTTTACGCCATATTGAAATTTACCGCATTCCTTAACCGAATATTTACCCACAGATATGAACTCATCTTCATCCCATTTTTTACCATCGTGGAATTTCATGACCCCTTTGGGATAAAAGCGTCGCACGGAATATTTCGTCTCTTTTCCTAGATCTGCCCGTACGCACCATTCTGTACCGATTAACCACTTCTCAAACTCTGCCTCAGTTTTGGGTAAATTTTGAACGGGTTCTTTAGTTTTTCCAGAAACCGTTGCGCTCGTTGCCAAACAACAAAGCCCAAGAAGTATCCCGCTAATCGTCTTCTTACTGTATGTACTCATATCCACTCCATTCCTGATTTGGCTTCATTTCACTCATTGAACGTTACGGGTGACCCGCTGTGCCTTGTACTTCGACCGAATCAACAGGCGTTTTCACAGTAGGGTCAACCCGCTTGTTCCAGTAAGCCGCTGCGCGGCAGTTTAATAGCCTTTCTTTTCATATACCTTCCGTTCTGAAGGAGGACGTATTCGGCGTCCCCGCAACAGA
>JAROAZ010000124.1 GCA_029432775.1 Pontiellaceae bacterium B12227
GACGCCGAATACGTCCTCCTTCAGAACGGAAGGTATATGAAAAGAAAGGCTATTAAACTGCCGCGCAGCGGCTTACTGGAACCAGCGGGTTGACCTTGCCGTGAAAACGTCCGTTGAGTCAGGCAACGAACAAGGCACGGCGGGTCAGCTTTAACGTTAGCAACACTAGAAAACAATAGGAGAAATATGAAAAGAACACTCATCGCAATCACATTAGTTTCAGCATTCGTTTTAACAGGATGTACGTCAGTAAAAGTTTCACCCTTGAGTGCTGAGCATGAAGTTGAACGAGTTGCGATAAAAGAAAATGAACAGGTTATTGTTGCTGACTTTTTAGATGTCATTGAGGACCAATTTGAAGAGCATGGAATTACAACTGTTGTTTATCAGAATAAGGTTCCAGCGAACTGTCAAGCGACCCTTTCTTATTCTGCCCTGCAAACTTGGGATATAGCAACATACCTTTCTCATGCAGAAATTACACTTCGTGATATGGAGGGGAAACGAATTGCGCATGCAACATATCATCTTAATGGAAAAGGCGGTCTCGACCTCACGAAGTGGAAAAGTGTCGAGAGTAAAATGGAACCGGTCATTGATGAATTACTCAAAGAATACGACTAATTGCTAACAATAGAGCAATAGAGTGACACGAGTGAGGTACGAGGGAGCTGTCATGCTATTGACCGGTTCCAGTGAGCGGCGGAGCGGCCGACACGTA
>JAROAZ010000125.1 GCA_029432775.1 Pontiellaceae bacterium B12227
GAGCGGCAGGTTGAGTTTTATCAGCGCATGCGCGAGCTGGGATTGCACGGCGAGGCGGCTCAAGGTTTCGCCGCTTTTGCCAATGGCATGAGCCGGATTACCACCACGGGTTACTGCGAAGAGGATTTTGGCAAACTTTCAATGAGGCAGCAGATTCAAGTCAACCGGCGGGCGGCATATAACTTTACCAGAATTTACAGCCCCGGCCAGGCCACCAGCAACATCCCGGTGGTGCAATGGAGCCCGGATGAAAACGCGCCGAATATGCTGCCGCTCGAAGAACATGCCGCAGAATACGAAGCCTATCTGGCAACCGTGCTTGGATATGGGTTTGATGGAAAAGCCTACCAGCGCCTGGCGTGGGACGGCCCTAAAAGTAAAGCCGCGGTGCGCCGATGGATCGGCTTCTGGAAAGAACACCGCGCCTTCTTTGATAATGGCTATCTGTTGCACGTACGCGAGCCGAACGGTCAAAAGGCAGACGCGATTCTGCATATTCTCGAAGAAAACGGACAAAAACGGGGGTTGCTGGTGGCGTATAACCCGATGGAGACCGAGCAGAGAGCGCAGTTCGATCTTCCGCTGGAAGCCGCCGGATGGGCACCGTCCGGCGGACAAGCCGTTTTCGAAAACGGGAAGGTTCTATCGTTTGATGAAAACCGTATTGAAATCACAATTCCACCATTCAACGCGACATGGGCTGAACTGGATTT
>JAROAZ010000126.1 GCA_029432775.1 Pontiellaceae bacterium B12227
GAGCGGCAGGTTGAGTTTTATCAGCGCATGCGCGAGCTGGGATTGCACGGCGAGGCGGCTCAAGGTTTCGCCGCTTTTGCCAATGGCATGAGCCGCATCACCACCACGGGTTACTGCGAAGAGGATTTTGGTAAACTTTCAATGAGGCAGCAGATTCAAGTCAACCGGCGGGCGGCTTATAACTTCACCAGAATTTACAGCCCCGGCCAGGCCACCAGCAACATCCCGGTGGTGCAATGGAGCCCGGATGAAAACGCGCCGAATATGCTGCCGCTCGATGAACATGCCGCAGAATACGAAGCCTATCTGGCAACCGTGCTTGGATATGGGTTTGATGGAAAAGCCTACCAGCGCCTGGCGTGGGACGGCCCGAAAAGTGAAGCCGCGGTGCGCCGATGGATCGGTTTCTGGAAAAAATACCGCGCCTTCTTTGATGATGGCTATCTGTTGCACGTACGCGAGCCGAACGGTCAAAAAGCAGACGCGATTCTGCATATTCTCGAAGAAAGCGGGCAGAAACGGGGGTTGCTGGTGGCGTATAATCCGATGGAGACCGAGCAGGCAGCGCAGTTCGATCTTCCGCTGGAAGCCGCCGGATGGGCACCGTCCGATGGACAGGCCGTTTTCGAAAACGGGAAGGTTCTATCGTTTGATGAAAACCGTATTGAAATCACAATTCCACCATTCAACGCGACATGGGCTGAACTGGATTT
>JAROAZ010000127.1 GCA_029432775.1 Pontiellaceae bacterium B12227
GAGGTGGTGTATTATAATGCTATGTATAATGCGGCAGATGGAACCCAGAATAGGCTGGTGAATCTCCAGCCGGGCACCAAGTTCGGTCCAGAAATTGGTTTTGGTGATCGCCTGCGTGACCTGCGTCCCGGCCAAGCGGTCGCCCTGATTAAGTGGGCTGCCGGCGGAACCAGTCTGGAACTGGATTGGGCTCCAGGGGCGGATTCAGGCGATACGGGAAACTGGGGGCCTCGGTTTGCCAGTTTCGTGAATGCAGTCAACAATGGAATCGCTGCACTTGAAAATGTTGGATGGGAGCCGGTCATTCAGGGGATGTGCTGGCAGCAGGGTGAACAGGATGCAAAGGATGGCATCGGCGATGGCGTAGCAGAATCCGATCATAGTGCCGATGATTATGGTGCCAATCTATCTTTTTTTGTTGCCCGTATTCGCGAGCAATTCGCCGATCATGCTTCGAGCAATGGGATCCGTTTTGTGGCGGGTCAGGTTCTTCCTTATGCCCCTGTGGGGGGAGATGTTGAAGCCCGCTTCCCGGGGCGCGGGCTTGTTCGTCAGGCCATTCTCGATATGGACGAATCTTCTGGAGCGCCGCTGTCGGTTCCCAACGCGGCGGCGATCCCTGTTAATGATGATGAGTACCTTATGCACGAACAGGTTGTTGATGGATATTCAGATAACGATGAAGTACACTTCAGTGAATCCGCCTATCT
>JAROAZ010000128.1 GCA_029432775.1 Pontiellaceae bacterium B12227
AGATAGGCGGATTCACTGAAGTGTACTTCATCGTTATCTGAATATCCATCAACAACCTGTTCGTGCATAAGGTACTCATCATCATTAACAGGGATTGCCGCCGCGTTGGAAACCGATAGCGGCGCTCCAGAAGATTCGTCCATATCGAGAATGGCCTGGCGAACAAGCCCGCGCCCCGGAAAGCGGGCTTCAACATCTCCACCCACAGGGGCATAAGGAAGAACCTGACCCGCCACAAAACGGATCCCATTGCTCGAAGCATGATCGGCGAATTGCTCGCGAATACGGGCAATAAAAACAGATAGATTGGCACCATAATCATCGGCACTATGATCGGATTCTGCTACGCCATCACCAAAGCCATCCTTTGCATCCTGCTCACCCTGCTGCCAGCACATGCCTTGAATAACCGGCTCCCATCCAACATTTTCAAGTGCAGCGATTCCATTGGTGACTGCATTCACGAAACTGGCAAACCGAGGCCCCCAGTTTCCCGTATCGCCTGAATCCGCCCCGGGAGACCAATCCAGTTCCAGACTGGTTCCGCCGGCAGCCCACTTAATCAGGGCGACCGCCTGGCCGGGACGCAGGTCACGCAGGCGATCACCAAAACCGATTTCTGGACCGAACTTGGTGCCCGGCTGGAGATTCACCAGCCTATTCTGGGTTCCATCTGCCGCATTATACATAGCATTATAATACACCACCTC
>JAROAZ010000129.1 GCA_029432775.1 Pontiellaceae bacterium B12227
AATGGTCTAGCTGATCTTCAGGATTTTAGAAATGAGCTTTATACGAATAATGCCGGTCTGATGTTACACTATCTATGTGGGAATATCGGGGAAGAGGATCCCGAATTTTCAGCGACCGCAGTTCATTCAAACCTACATAGCTGGGGCACGGTAACGCTGGAATCCTCCTTAGCCGCCTCCGCGACGACGTTTGTTGTTGTGCCGGATATGGGCGTCGAAATGCCGGTCATCAGCACTAGTTCATCACCAAAGGAGGCTCCCCCGGTCATTCCTAGTTTCTTTGATTTTAAAACGTTTCGGATCGGCAGCGAATGGGTGAGTGCCAACTACGTCACCGATCTCGGTAATGGAACCTGGCGGTTGGATGGGGTTTCGCGCGGCAAATGGAATACGGCGGCACAGAGCCATTCGGCCGGAACGGGGCTGCGCGGGTATTTGCGCCCGTACAACCAGGATTTTGTTCCGGATCCGAATTCACCGCTGCTGGGAACCATCGCCAGCCGATGGGCAACCCTTAACAACACGCTGGAAACAACGCGCGCGGAATTCGACGGATTTGAAAACCATAAAGCAATTGGCCAATGGGGATCGGATAAGTTTGCGGCTTTGGTGTATGAAAACCTGGATCATCCGACGGTGGCCAATACGAGCGGAGGTGTGCCGCCCGAAGCCTGGCTGGAATACCGCTTCAATCGAGTCCAA
>JAROAZ010000012.1 GCA_029432775.1 Pontiellaceae bacterium B12227
AACGTGACGCAGGTTCAGGCCGAGTTTACTAGCACACAGAAGGAGGCTGTTTCTAGAGCATTGACGGGTGAGGCATGCAGGAAGGCACGTCAGGAGGCAGAGCTGCTGTCGGAAGCGTCAGGCGTTAAGCTCGGGGGATTGTTTGCTATCTCAACGGATGGCTTTACTGGCCTTGAGACTCGGTTCAAGCCGTACATTTCTGATGATAATCTGTATGGCAATCCTCTGCTTGGCGATATGCCATTGAACGAGGAATCAGGTCTGCCATTCTTTGCGCCTGATACCATCAAGTATGAAGCAACGGTTGCCACGATCTACAAACTGAAATAGCCGCCCTCGGGTGGTTTGTAGAAGGGGAGGTCATTGTGGCCTCTCTTTTTTTGCCCACAGAAGGTAGAGTGGAAATATGAAAATTTTGATAACAACAATGATGGCTCTAGTGATTCTGCTGTCTGGCTGCAGTACCACCAAGCCGATCACACAGGACTACGTTTCCGGTTATGATTTCACAACAGCCCGTCTGGTGGATCTTCCATGGGAGATGGGGGCGGCGATAGTTGGGAATAATACCTCCTTCGAATATCTCGATTACGTGAAGTTAAACCATCCGGACTGGAACTGCCTTCAGTACATGCTCGGCAGACGGTTGTTTGAGGAGCACACCGACAAGAATTACAACGTCGATGACCCAGTCAGTATTGTTCCCGTCTATAACAGCGTTCATCCGAAGTGTCGCTTGATGCAGGGTGAGTTGTGGCGAGAGCCCCAAGTTGTTGACGGTGATGCGGTGCTTTCTACCAACCGTTGGTTCGTGTTGAGTGTAAAGGCTCTGGAATACGGAGACTTCAACCGGGATGGCTATATGGACGTCCTGATACATAGGAAACTCCCAGGATCTGCACAGCCTTGGGAAGAGTTGGTGCTGTCCCGTAGAGCTAGTGAAGATCGGTTCTATGTCGTAGAGCATCGGAATAGGGGTTGCAGGGGGATGGATCTGGATACTGGTGTCGTATCCGAAGAAACCCATCCCACCATGTATGAACCTGTTCAGCTGCCAGAGGGTTGCATTGAACACTTGGTCTATCCCGGTGAAACCATCAGGGATGTAGCCCTGATGTTCGGTACAGCGGAAAAGGATATACGGTCCGCCAACAACATGACGGTTGAAGAAAAAGTGCAGGCGGGACAGGTGCTGATCGTTCCGGTTTTGTAGAGATTGCTGTTATGAAGGGGATATATCAGGCCGTGACGGAGTATTCTTGGCCTCTATTGGGTCCAGAGAATCGTGGAACGCTGTTCCAAAGCACGTCTACTATTTTTCCTGATTCTTCTGTAAAGGGCGAAAGTTATTGGAACGGCGTTCCAAAGTAGAGGTTACAGAACGAACTGGTTTAGTTCGTCCCGGTAGCTTTGCCATTGGGGCATGAAGCGGTCTAGGTGGTCGATGAAGGCATCGTTGTGCTTCCCCTCCAGCAGGTGAGACATTTCATGGACGATAACGTATTCAAGGCAGTGGAGTGGCTTCTTTGCCAGCTCAAGGTTTAACCATATTCTGCGGGATGAGGCATTGCAGCTTCCCCACTTGGTTTTCATGCGCTTAACTCGCCAGTCATCGATCTCGATCCCGGTTGACGCCTGCCATTTGTCGATCAGTTCGGGTATGCATTCTTTCAGCTGTTTACGATACCACTCGGTCATGATCCGTTGCCTGACCAGCTTGCCGCTGCCAGCATGAACATACAGGTTGATCGTGGTTCGGTTTTTGAGTTCTACAAACTGTAGTCCCGGCTGTTCGATTACGCTCAGCCGAAAGCGCTTGCCACGGAAGTAGTGGCTTTCACCGGAAACGTATTCTCGCTCCGACTGCCGTGGCTGTCCAAGGAACGCTGCCTGATGCCGCTTGATCCATGGGAGTTTGGAAATCACGGCAAGTCGTACATTGTCATCGGAGATATGCTTCGGTACCGCTACCCGCACCCGACCATCTGGGGGGTAGACAGCGAGGTGAAGGTTCTTGATGGTTTTCCGCACGACCTCCACTTTGAGGCCGTTGACGGTAATGGTGTGTTTACTGGTACTCAACTTGATTCCTCAGCAGATCCATAATGTCATCCAGCTTGGTGTGGTATTGTTCGTCCAATACTTCACGAACAGCATTGGCCACTTCCTTTTCCTTGAACTTATGGCCGACCCAGTTTGCCTTCTTGGTCGTACGCACCACTTCGTCTATTACGATAGCCAGCTGCTCGTTTTGATCGAGGTTGTCATAGAGCGAACGCTTGGCTCTGCTGTTGAGCGATCGGGGATATTCCGTTGTGCTATCTCCACCGGGATCAACCACGTTCTTGGCTAAGGCTTTGATCTTCTCCAGATAGGCTTGGTATTCCAGAGCGCCTTCACGCCGTTCCTTGATGAGCGCCTCCAACACCTGTGACATCTGGTCGTAGTATTTCGGGTTCACTGGCTGCTCATCGATGATAACCTTGCGGATATTATTCTCAATGGTTTCAGCCACCAGCTGTTGATTGTCCCGAATACCCTTGGGGAGTTTGTCGAGTTCCCTCAACCCGTTCTTCACAATCAGCTCTACCAGTCCCAGATCCTCGAAGTCGGATATCACCTCGCTGTCCTCAGCTCGGATATAGGTATCCAGCAGATGACGCATGGCAGGCTCGAACATCTTCATGTCCAGATAGTCGCCGCTACCCAGCTTGACCTCTTCCATGACCTTCGTGTAGTGCTCTACCTCGCCTTTGATTGCTTTGGCCTGATCGTTCGTGAAGCCTGCTTCGGTCATTTCGTTGGCCAGGTTTGCATAGGCACGGGCAAGCGATGCTACGGCCTTGTACAACGCCACACGCTTCGGCTCATTATCCCGCAGGGCATCCTTGTCCACCGTATCTTCGGCACAGAAATAGTGCTGGTATTCAGCGGAACTCTTTGGGGCAAGTACGGGCTCGCAGAGCGCCTTAATGACCTCTCTGGCTTCGCCCATCTTCTCTTTGGCCTTCTCCAACCGGTTGGTCAGCAAGCCTGCCACATCCTTTGCATCGTAGCCGTCCAGCGCACCGCTGGTATAGTCATCCACCGCACCTTCCAGATGATGGAACAGATCCTTGTAGTCGATCACGTAGCCGTATTCTTTGTCCTCACCATCCAGCCGGTTGACTCGGCAGATCGCCTGGAATAGCCCGTGGTCGTGCATCGTCTTGTCGATGTAGAGATAGGTTGCCGATGGGGCATCGAAGCCTGTCAGCAGCTTGTCTACCACGATCAGCAGCTTCATCTGCCCAGGTTCCTTCACAAAGCGTTTCTTGACCGCCTTCTCAAACTCCTCCGCCCGATTCATAGCGGCCTCTTCCGATACCTCGAAATGGTCGGCCAACATCTTGCGGTAGATGTCATATTTACGCAGTTGCTCGGTCATGCCTTCGCCGGACTCTTCGCCCTTGATGTCGGCGGTGGAGGGAAGGTAGCTCGTCACGATGGCGCATTTGCCGGCCATATCGGTCTTGCTGAACAGATCGTACACCTTGCAGGCCTGGTAGATGCTCGAACACACCAGCATGGCATTGCCTCGTCCGTCCATCAATCGGGGCTTTCTTTCCATGTCCATCAGGATGTCATTGACGATCTGCCCCAATCGATCCTGACTCGAAAGCACTTTCTTCATGGTGCCCCAGCGCTGCTTGAGTTGGAACTTGGCCATGTCCGACAAGCCCTTGGTCTTCAGCTCAAACCATTCATCGATCTTCTTTGGAGATGAGACGTATTGATCTACGTCACGGGCTTCATACCTGAGATCCAATACAACGCCATCAGCCACGGCCTCATCGAATTTGTAGGTGTGAATGTAGGTGCCGAATACCTCGATGCTCGTTTCCTTATCCCTCTTCAGTAGCGGGGTGCCGGTAAAGCCGTAGAACATGGCGTTGGGCAGGAACTGCTGCATGGCTTTGTGCAGCTTACCCGATTGGGTTCTATGGCACTCATCTACAAAGATGAACAGCTCGCCCTTTGCACGAAAATCTTTCGGGACGCTCTCCTTCAATACCTTGATGAACTCTTCGGTCGCAGCATCCATCTTCTTTTCGGAACAGCCCCCGAACTTATGCACGAGTGAGCAGATCAGCCACTCATTCGGTTCGTTCAGTGTAGCAATCAGATCGGTGCCGCTAGTCGTGCGGTAGATGTCTTCGTCTACGCCCAGGAAGACGCCCTCGATCTGCTCATCCAACTCTGTACGGTCGGTGATCACCAGAACCCGTGAATCCTTAACGTGCTCCCGTATCCATTTTGCCAGCCACACCATCGTCAGGCTCTTGCCCGAACCCTGCGTGTGCCAGATAATACCACCTTCCCGTTCCTTCACCCGCTTCTGGGCAGCATGTACCCCGAAATACTGATTGTGCCGACACGCCTTTTTGGTGCCCGTGTCAAACACGATAAAGTCATGGATCAGTTCCAGCAACCGGGTTTTATTGCACATACGCAACAGGGCAACATCCAGCGGGTTGCTGGCTCCCTCGCACTCCGTGCTGGAGAGGTATTTCTTTTCCCGCTCATCAATCTGTGCGTTGTAGTCGGGATCTTCCTCTTTCCAGTTCAGGTAGTATTTCTCCGGCGTTTCAATCGTGCCGTAGCGCAGGCCTTCCGTATCGTTGCCAGCCATCACCAGTTGCATCGTCGTGAAGAATTTGCGGATGAAGGTCTTCTTCTGGTTGTCGAGATTCTGCCGAATGCCCTCCGATACTGACACCGATGAACGCTTCAACTCCAAGATACCCAAGGCAATGCCGTTCACGTAGAGCACGATATCCGGCCGCTTCTTATGCTCGCCCTTAACCGAGACTTCCTCGGCAATGGCAAAGTCGTTCTTGAGCGGATTCTTCCAGTCGATCAGCCAAACAGTATCGGTCTGTTCACCTACACCCTTTTTGACCTTCACACCGTAGCGGAGATGGTCGTAGACGGCCTTGTTGGCTTCATACAGGTTTTTGCCTTCACCCAGAGCCAGCGCTTTGTAGAACTTGGTCAGCGCCTTCTGGATCAGGTCGCCATCATACTTTTTGCGGGTAAGATAGTCGCACAGAAGGCCATCCTCCACCGGCATAGTGCGTTCGCCTTCTTCCCAGTTACCGAGATAGTCGTATTTCAGTTGATCCTGAAACAGCTTCACCACCCGGTTTTGGGTTGCCCGTTCCTTTTGGCCTACTTCGCTCATATGTCTATTAACCCTCACTGTCCTCAGAAACGACCTCATCCACACGTTTGCCGTTCACTCTCCACGTTTCAAATGCCAACCTCAATAAAATCTGCTGGCGGTCTGAGATCGATTTCTTCGTCCATTCTGTAAATGAATATTTGTATTCACCTTTTGCCCTGTTGAACTGAGTATTAGAGCCAATGGAATGCTCGTGATTCAGCAGGGCGGTAGAAATGACATTAGACTTGGTGTACTCGGTTTGTTTGTCCGAAAACCATGTTCCCAACAAATCGTTACATTTATTCACCGCTTGGTTAATGGTGCTCTCCAGCAGCGTTACATTTCCCAGCAATGAGACGGTGTGGTTATAGTTGTCCCTGTCAGGAAATTCTTCGGGAAGCGCATCATTCTTGGGAGTCTGAGGCAGAATGTGTTCGATTTGGAGGCTGTCGAAAAATTCCATTCCTTTTTCTGGTAGTCCCGCTTGGCGTAGCAATGTGTTTTCGAGGGCTCCAAGAACATAGCGTTGCCGATATTGCGGGTTATAGTGCCAATGACTACGACTCAAAAAAGCTTGTCGGAATGTTCCGACCGTCTTTTGGATATAAGGGAGAATCGTCTCACTAACAACCTCCGTCAAAGCTTCTGTTGTTGATACTGGCCGCAGCTTAATTGCCCATTGAGTGAACAATCGTTCGTTGTATTTCGCCTGAACTCCCAGCGTATTACCAAAAAAGAAAAAGCTTTCCAGTTGCTCTGCTAGGCCTTCAATAACCTCCTTCTTACAATCGACCTTAAGTGCCAATAGCAGAATGAGGTGTTGCCTTGATTTATATTTATTGATGAAGCCAATACGGGTAACGGTCGGATAGTCGCCGCCATCCTTCTTATGCATCGTGGCATTGACTAGATCACTATACCGCTTCGACATTTTCTCCAGCTCTCTTGCCAGATCAAGCGGCCGGCTTTCATAGCAGGTTGCTTTTTTGCCTTCCGCAGAAATAATCCACTTGTAGATTTCGTCTTCTCTCAGAATACCATCGTGGTAGCGGGCCATCATGAAATACCGCAAGAACCGCAGTGGGCTTTGATCTTCCCCGCAAGCTTGTAGGTTAGCGGTGATGTATTTCCACTTTTCTTTGATGAGCTGGAACTCTGCATCTTTTGCCTCGCTGAACAAAAGATTCTTTACCAAATCCATGGCGTTTAGTCCGGCACCACGTTGATTGATTGTCTCAAATATTTTTAGTGCATTACTCAGGTTTTCCGACTCAATTACCACCAGCTCGATCTTCGTGAGGAAGTAGCGGGCAAAAGACACCAGACTGTCGATACCGTTATCCTGATAGCCTAACAAATGACTTTTAATGCATTCATACGCTCCCTGCATCTTAACGATGGAGGATGTCCGCTCGCCTTCATACCTTTTATCGATGACCATTTTGCTGAGATAATCCTTACTATCCTCATATTGGAGTTCCAGCCGGACTTGGGTTTCATCAGTCTCAATATCGAAGTCCGATAGCCACTCCTCAATGTTCTTATAATACTTCTTCTGCTTTTCATCTAGCTCGTGTTGATTGAGTAGATCCCGGAGGGCGCACAACGCAAGCACGATGGTGGTTAAGCGTTGCTGTCCATCTATTACGTCATACTTACCGCCGTTTTCAACTAGGATAATCGAGCCGATAAAATAGCTTTGTTGCTGATTAGCCGCTTCGTCGTATTCATTGTCGATGTCTTCCAAAAATTGCTCTACATGGTCATCTACTTTCCAAACGTATTCTCGCTGATAATCTGGAACTAGAAAGAAGTAGTCCTTCAGTTTTGTGATGCTGTGTACATTGGCTTTGATTTCCATAGTTACTTCCCCGATTTATAATTTCCAAATAATACCAGCCGTCTTCCGTTATCGTGTACGGCATTGCACAATCAATCCGCAGTCGCTTCGATCTCTTTCTCGGGCGTCTCCATAGCTATCTCGACATCGACCGTCACTTCGCTTTCTTCATCCTTGTCGATTTCAGGGATGAACTTCTCGTGGGCTTTATGCAGGTACTCTCTGGCGCTTTCACGGTCGGCCTCGTAATCGAGGGAAGCATTGATGAACTGAAGCCTTGCTCGGGCTGTGTTGATGACCTCGGCCCATTCCCGAACCCAAACGGTGACTTGTCCGTTAGGGCTGATCC
The DNA here is from genome assembly GCA_029432775.1 of Pontiellaceae bacterium B12227. Taxonomy (GTDB): domain Bacteria; phylum Verrucomicrobiota; class Kiritimatiellia; order Kiritimatiellales; family Pontiellaceae; genus Pontiella. The sequence goes on from JAROAZ010000012.1 coordinate 7,396, forward strand.
AGACCTGACCTTGGGGCTTGCCTTGCTGGTTCGCATCATTGCGGGCAAACTCATTCATTTCATTCGATACGGCTAAAAATTTCCACTTGGCTGGCACACCAAGGAACCGCTCATCATTCACCACGGCATTGGCGTATTTCTTGACCTGCGTAATTACCCCATCATCGATTTTCTTCGTAGGCCGTTTCAGCTCTACGACCAGATAGTCATGTTCTCCTGACCGTGGGGTAATCGTCCGACTGAGCTGAAGGTCAATTCTCCCTCTTTTGCCGTCTCCGACATCAACATCCGTGCCGCCATCTTCCCGTTCGCCAAGAACACCGACATGTTTCCGCAGCACTTCTTCCAAACGTTCTTCACTGCTCGACAGCGTAAACTCTTCATCGAATATCCACGCTTCGGTTTCCAGAATCTTATGAAGTTGGTCTCGCTCCAGGAACTTGGGCTTGGTTTCATCATCGAACAGCAGGTTCTCCAGCCCCGTGAGAAAGTTAAGACGGTTTGCAACGACCGAGGCTGAACTGATGATATTCGAGAAGGTCGTTTTTTCCAATAAAGCGGCTAGATCATCCTGAGCTTCTTTCTTGAGGTTGAGCGTTTCGGTAATGATCTTTTGAACCGACTTCGGATTTTCCTTCAAAGCCTGAGCCATGAGCATAAAGGTGAATTTACGGGAATTATGGTCGGCCTCATCGAACTTGGGCAGATAGGCTTCTAGATTCACGCCCAGAATATCGAACACCTGCCGCTCGGCTTCCTCCACAGGAGTCAGCTCCTCTTTCTCTTCAAAGGGATAGACCTCTTCCTTTTTCCATTTTTCAACGATCTTGCACTGCTTGGCAGCCAGTCGCTTTCGGAAGTGGGTGCGGATCGCATCCTTGCCTCTGGAAACAAGCGTCTCCACATCGGGATGGAGGTCATCAAGGATCAAGAAGTTCCCCTTATCCAGCTCCCTGAAATGGTCGGACTTGATATAAGCTGTGAAGTCAAAGCCGGGAGCACGGAACCGGCCTTCTATTTCATGAAGGGATACACCGTTGCCGTCACACAGGTGGACCGCCCGTTTGGTAGAAATATTCCACTCGATTATGCTTACAGTTACTTCGGCGGTTTCCCCATTGCTCAGTGTAATGGGCTGCAGCTGGATTTCCTTTACGTGGTTTTGGTAGCCGCTGGGATCAATCGTAGTGCCGTTCAGGGTGATGTTGATTCCCGGATATTTGCTCAAGTAGGCAGCAAACAGCTTGGCTAGCTCTTTGGAGGCATTTTCTCCGAGCAATGAACCATGGCTGTTCTCAATGTTGCTGATAACCACCTCGGTTCCTGTCAGGGTGTTGGTGGCTGGAGTGGGATCGGTGTAGGACAGTGACTCAATCAATGCGGTCGATTCGCCAGTAATCTGATAGGTTTGGTTGCCGTTGCCTGATGAATAGGTTGTGTTCCATGTCACGTTATGACCGAGGGCAAAAGCCTTGAAGCGTCCCTCGCCATCTTTGCCGTGTAAGGCACGTCCATACTTTCGGCCAGTGTCCTTCTTCCACGATTCCCCGAGGTTGCCGAACAGGTCCTCCACATCGCCATAGGGAATGCCTGAACCGTAATCCTGAATACGGATTTCCTCCACACCATCAATGGCATTTGTAACCACCTGTACATCGACAATATTTGATCCTGCATCTACCCCATTCCAGATCAACTCGGCCATAGCATTTATTGAAGAAGCTGAGCTGAGCCGTTCAAGGAAATCCTCTTTCGCTTCAATCACAATCTTTTTCTTGGTCATATGAGTCGCACCTTTCCGGTTAAGAGTTCCTGCATCATGCCCTGCCTGATGGCTTTCGTTTTGGACAGCTTTGTTTCCAACGCCTGGATCTCTGTATCCATGTCCGACAGCACCTCGGCGATGGCTTGTTGTTCATCGATGGTGGGAGGCAAGTGAATCGGGAGAATACGGATTATCTTTGCTGTGTAGCTCATCTGCTTAGTTCCTTGGCAGTACTGCAAAGCCAGCTCATCGCCTCTGTAAACATAGTAGTGATAAAGATATTCGGTGAGTAATTCTGACGTTGGATAGATTGCCATACACGACTGGTTTGTCGTAGCCGGACTCCCGACTATTCCGCACGATCCTCTAGTGCCGGCAGCTTCAAGCCCCGTTATTGCGATAAGAAATGTTCCGATAGGGTGAAGTTGAAGGTTCGCCTTTTTCACAGCCTCTGCTGAAATGTGTTCGACCGTATCCGTTATCGTGTTGTAGTTGAGTTCGCCACTACTTATCCATTTAATATTGCCTTTATAAAAGTCGGGTTGGCCACGGTACGGCGTTGCTCCACTCGTACATTTGTCCGTGACCTCACCCCACGACTTGAGCTTCCACTCCCCGTCAAACCCCGGGAGGCGTTGTTTGCCGGTGAGGAGTTGCTGCATGGCACCGGTTTTGATGGCTCGTTTCTTAACGATCAGCTTCTCCAGCGATCCGACCAGCTCATCCACATCCGACAACGCCCCCGCTATCGCTTCCTGTTCGGCGAGTGTGGGAGGAATTGGAATAGGGTACGTCTTTAGTTTTTGGCTGTTGATGTTTGCTTGCCCAACGGCAACACTAAGGACTTTAGCGCTATGTTTCTTGGCAAAATTCGTGTTCATTACGTAATTAAGAAAGAAAGCATTCAATAGTGTAGCATCGACTTTTATTCGGATGAGATAGCCTGCAAAAATTGCCGGATATTCTTCAATATAAATTGCCGTCTTCCCCACAAGATCGACCGTATTTGTTCGGTTGAATAGAACATCTCCAATGCTCAAACTATACTTTTTTCGCTCTGCCTCGTCGTTCGTGTAAACCAGATCGCCCCAATCAATGCGTCCACCCTGAAGGTTGCCCATTCTGAGAACCGGAGTATGCCCACGTGAATTTGACTTTGCAGAAGACCCATATTCAACAGAAGAGATTAATCGACCAAGAGGCTTTACTTCCCAATCCTCGGGAATCACACCAAGCTCAGTCTGCTTATAACCAGTCTCTACCATGACAGTCCCATGATTTTGAGGTGGGCATCAACCTGACCGGACAGCTTGGCCATGGACTCGGAGAGCGTTGGCAGCGGATCGGCATAGCGGGTTTCCAGGGTTTGGATACGGGTGGCAAGTTGCTGAGTGACCCGCTCGATCTCGGCTTGGATTGCCGACAAGATCGTAAACAACCATTTATCATCGACCGTCAGCGTCTTGATTTCGTCCTCGTTCAGCTTGGGGTATTTCGCAAAGACGGCTTCATCGAGTTTGGCCTGCGCTGCCTTGACGGCCTTACCTGCGGCAGAGTCGGCGTCGATCAGCTTCTGGCATTGCTTCAGCACAGCCAGCTCGTCCTTAGCTTGGGCGTCGCCTTTGATCTCTTTGATGCGGGCTTTGAGTGATGCCCCAGTAATCTTGCCCTTGTCATTTTTGGCATCCTCGATCAGTCCCTCTTCACCGCTGTGCTCTTCGATGAAGGCTTCCAAGGTTTGGACGGCGGAATCCTTTTCCGCCTGCAAGCGATCCACCTCAGCCTGCTCTTCAGAAAAATACCGGGCAACGATCAGCGACGGGGGAATGAGGTCGGACTTATATTTTTGTTTGCCAATCACCAAGTCGGGCGTCTCTTTGAGCTTTTCGCCCTTCTTGGCCACCAGTTCACGCAGTACGTTACCGGCCTTCCAACCGTCTTGGGTGACGACATAGACATCGTCCTGCATGGTTTCGTCCCAATAGTCCATCAGCAGCTGGTAGACGTCGTAACGGCTGACCAGATCAGCCTTGGCAAAGCCCGTCAGCAGGCTTTCGGAAAGTTCATGAATTAGCGCCTTAACGTTGTTGCCAACACTCAACCCTTTGAGCTGCCCTTCGTGTGCCTTTTTCCAGGCATTGGAAAGCTTGCCGGAACGTTCGGCAAAGGCGGTAAACTCGGGATGGTTGAGAATGGTGGATTTTACCTGTGCGGTGGCTACCTTGCAGTCGCTGTAGCCTTTCCGAGCACTGGAAGAAAATAGATCGTTCCGTAGAGTCGGGAACACCTTCCAATAGGCTCCGAGCGCATCGATGTCGGAGTTTGGAATGCCGCCGTTGAGGTGGGCGGTCAGGTCGTGCAGATCCTCGGGATCGCTGGAGTCGATGTAGCGGGGAATGTTGAGGTTAAAGTCGTTCTTCTCAATCTCGGCAAACGAGACCATGCGGGCAAAGCCATCCTGTTCGAGCTGTTTGGTGAAAGTATCGACAATCTTATGGATGTCCTGATGCCGCAGACGGTTTTTGTTGCCGTCCTTGATGAAACCCTTGCTGGCATCGACCATAAAGATGCCTTTGCGACTGTGGGCGTTTTCTTTATCGAGCACAATGATGCAAGCGGGGATGCCGGTGCCGTAGAACAGGTTGGCGGGCAGACCGATGATGCCCTTGATGTAACCCTGCCGGATCAGGCTACGCCGGATCGAAGCTTCGGCATTGCCCCGGAACAGAACACCGTGGGGTAGAATCACCGCACCCTTACCGGTGCTCTTGAGTGATTTCAGGATATGCAGCAAAAAGGCATAGTCGCCGTTCTTGTCGGGTGGGGTGCCATATTCAAAGCGTCCGAACGGGTCGTTGTTCACATCCACCCCGTTGCTCCACGACTTGTAGGAGAACGGCGGGTTGGCTACGGAAAAGTCAAAGGTTTGCAGATTGCCGGCTTTGTCTTTCCAATAGGGGGAAGAGAGCGTGTTGTCCTTCCAGATCTCGGCACTGGCATTATCGTGCAGAATCATGTTCATGCGGGCCAACGCAGCAGTAGCCACATCGTTTTCCTGCCCGCAGATGCTCAAACCCCGTGGTGCTTCGTCGCATGCTTTCAGCAGCAATGATCCTGAACCACATGTCGGGTCATAGATCGTCATGTCCTGCGGGGTGTCTTTGGTGATGCCCACCACCTTGGCCAGAATGCGGGAGACTTCGGACGGGGTGTAGAACTGCCCCTTGCTCTTGCCCGACTCCGTGGCAAAGTGGCGCATCAAGTATTCGTAGGCATCGCCCAGCAGATCGTCGCCCTCGGCCCGGTTGGCGCTCAGGTCCATTCCATCGAAGATGGCCACCAGCTTCGAGAGCCGGTCTACCATGTCCTTGCCCTTGCCGAGCTTTTCCTCGTCGTTGAAGTCGGCTACATCGATCACGCCCTTCAGATCGTTCTCTTCGGCCAGCTTGCCGATAATCTTGTTGATCTTGTCGCCGATCTCCTTGTCGCCCTTCAGGGCCACCATGTCGGCGTAGGAACCGCCTTCCGGCACATCGATCAGGGCATTGGGGTCACCGGCCGCCTTGTCGGAAACATACTTCACAAACAGGAAGGTCAGGACATAATCCTTATACTGCGAGGCATCCATTCCGCCCCGTAATTCATCGCAGCTCTTCCACAACGAGCTGTACAGCTCACTCTTCTTAATCGCCATCTAAGTCCACCCCGGTGTTATGCACGTATATAATCAAAACAGCATAGAATTCACTAAGACTTTCAGCAAGCTCAACCCAATGAAAGATCGCTTCCTCCAAAGCCCCTCACACCACCGTCAGCAGCCTAGAACACAACGGGGTGGCTAGCGATGGGCGGAGACGATGGTCAACTGAAGTTTGTAACGGTGTAGCAAAGATTCCCAACTGACTTTGTAACGTAAGTGAAATGAGTCTGGATCACTGTTCCAAACTAGAACAAGCGTCTATGCCTCTGAGAGCTGCGAGAATGGACCACAGCCGCTTTGTATTCCGGGGAAGGTCATTAATCGTCTGAGGGCACCCGGAGCCGGAGAGGGTGTGTTTACGCTGCGATTCTAAAATGCCTTCAGGATCTAGACGATCCGGGGCGATGGCATTATCGCCTAGATCATCTCTAGATGGGTTACTGGATGAAATATTGGGTGACTAAAAAGGGTCGCTAAGTCCTATAATACTATCTCTCAATAGAGAGATAGCATACTATTCTTATCTTCTGAACTGAGTATAGGAAGAGATATGGACTGAGTCTGTGCCATGCCTGAACTCCAATAACCTTGAATTGATCTACAATAATACAACGTGCTCTTTCCGTCTAAACCCAAACTTAGTTGGCTCTATCAATAAACGAGGTGTCCTTGCCGACTTTTGGCCTGGTGCTGCGATATGCTTGGAACGGCGTTCCAAAAGGTGTAAGACACAAAGAAGCCCCTCCGCTGAGCCAAGAAGGGTAAAACGCTCAGGGAGGAGGGGCTACCCCTTGTAATGATGCAGCGTTGCGCCTAGAAGATACTGCTCCGCTTAACATCCAGAGGCCCGTTCAGATTATTCTTAATGAACAATTTCTCCAGCTGTGAGCGCTCCCCGCTGCTTTTCACCTTCTCGATCTCTGCTTTATGGAGAGGCAGTAGGTTGTAGAAGAAAATCTCCATTTGAAAGTTGAAGTTCAAACATTCAAGGTCAGGGCATTCTCCAAGATCGCCCGTCAGCATGCATCCGGCAAACTCTGTTTCACCCATGCAGCCTTCTGCTTCCCCGGCACACTCCATGTATGATCCCCTGCCGATCCACTTCTTGCGCAGGTGGGGATATCTAGCCATGAAAAGCAACCAGGCTACCGGCCAGTTCCATTTGTGTTCCTGTAGAGAATGACCATCAAGCTTCCAGTCAGTCGGGAGATGTATATACAGCTCTGCCCACATGTGCGTAGGGAAGCCAGTACTAGGCATCGGCTGGAAGCTCATGCCTGACGTAACTAATGTATAATACTCGTGCCTGGGCGTCGGGGAGACAACCAGGACATCAGTGAATATTGAGTGCTCATCAGCTTCGTGTATTACTTTTTCAATCGGCCCTCTGAATGCTTCAACGTGCGCTTTGACCAGCTGCAAAGGCATTGTCTCCTTTGAAGCCGGTATACAGTCATAATATTCTTTCGAGGTGACTACATTGAATTCATCGATAGTGGGAATAACTTTTGTTTTCATAGTGTTTTCCTTTTTTGGAATGCCGTTCCAAAGTTTCCCCTCCAGGAACGAATTCCCGGAGGGGCACTTGGGTATCAGCTAGTCTTCGAAATAAAGCCGGGTCATTTTTGTATTCTTTGCCCATTCTTCATTCAGCAGCTCAATCTGTTCGGCGTTGACCTCGTAGTGTTGAGTATATTGCACTTTGGTTTCCTCGTCCTCTGAATCGAGGGCATCTGCCGCATGTTTACGATAGTTTTCCTTCATGTCCGACAAGAGCTTGTCCATGTCCTTTTGGATACGAGTCATGAACTCCAAAGGGGACTCTTTTTTCGTGCGGGATCCTCCACGTTTTTCTTCCTTTTTCTCCGGCGGGTGAAGCTCTTTGACCTTTGCCTTGATCATAGTCTGCTTAAGACTTCCATTCGACACCTCTTGGAGGATCAAATCCCGGTTGTCATTCGTTACATCGTTAGTGCACAACGACAAAGCATTCCGATAACTCATACCGATACGAACGGCCAGTTCCAGCCGTTCTTTGGAGAATTTCTGCCGGAACTTAAGAGCCTTGCGAAGGGTGGCGGAGCTGAGTTCACTCAGTTGACCATAAGAGGCTTCCCGAACATATTTTGCAAACTCTTCCAATGCAGCAGAAATGCTTTTGGGCTTATGCTTTTCAATGTAGGCAAGGAAACGGTCTCCTGTGTGCCAAGAGGCCTTCAGCCCGTCATTCTGGTGGTTCATGAGCACTACGCACACATCCCAGACCGTGTTGTCATCTTCTGCATCACCAGTCACGGCGGCGAATGGCTTTTCCAACATTTCATACTCAACGTTCTCCAATACTGTAACGTTGGTCTCCTGAGCTGCCTCGGCAGTCGTAGGTGTTCCTGCTTCTGCTTCCTGCGCTCCCGCATCCAGCATCTCGAATTCACCGTCCACAATTTCGTCGGCAGGAGCCGGGGCCGCTTCCGTGGCCTGAGAGACCTCCTCGGGGGAAGGGGCTACCGCTTCTGCGGTCGTGGTTGCTCCCGCATCCTTAGCTTCTGCTTCAGCATCTTTCGATGCCACACCAGCAGCCGAGGCTGCTCCAACTTTCTCATCAATTGTACTCATTTGAGTACCTCCTTACTTAGGAGTTATCCGAACGAACATCACCACTCGGTGAACACTGTTTCGCTTGGTTGATGAGGAATCTGGCAGATGTTTTTAGGGTCGCAAGATGCGACGGTTTGTGGTGGGTGTCGCTGTAGCAAAGCTCACAAAATAAACATAATACACCGAAATGTTGTTTTGTGTGGTGGGTTGTGGATTTGTGTTTTTAGGACAGTATAAATTCCCAAGAGCCTTTGTTGTCTTCCCGTTGCATATAGTGGTAGTGGTAGACGCTGTCGTGGAATGGGAAAAGGTCGGAGTCATCTCGTTGGATATTCCGGCAGGCTCTTTGACGACTCAGCTTTTTGTCGTCCGCCCGCAATTTGTCTACACGCTTAAAGAAGTCTGCATAATGAGAAGCCAAACAAAGTAATTTCTCAAAATCCTTCATGTGATTTGCGGTAGTTAATTTCTTGCAGAGCTGTATGACCACTTTTGCAGTTTCTTCCGGGTGAATAGTAGCTGGAATGCCGTTACGATGAGCCTTGTATTCCGCATAGAAGAATTTTCTAGCGTCACGCATCTCTAGGTATGATCTTCGATGCCTGATTTGCCCCGGAGTTAACTCTCGGTCGCTCTTCTCAATCGCACTGATTATGGCTCCGGGGTTAGCGGTTGGGTGTTTCCTGTGATGCTTATCATACCTTTTGTAGAAGTCGGCAAGGGTAGCCTCAAATTGTCCCCACGAGCGCAGTGTGCCGGGACCCATGCAGCGCTTTATTAATTCCTTCGTAGTTGCGTCAAAAAGGGATGGCGAAGAATGGGCTTCAGGAGAGTGTGATGCCGACCTTGCAGACTCTTCTCCTTGAGCACCGGATGATTCTGCGTTTGTAGAGTTTTCGTTGCCTGGGGTGTCTACTGCGGTTGCGCTTTTGTAATTGGGATTAGACGCTGTTAGTAGTTTTTCCACTTCTGCGGGGCCAGCGGTTAGGCATGGTTCAAGGCGTAAACATAGCAACATGTCATCCTCATCCGTATATACTGGCGGAGGTAAGACTCTGATACTACCTGTAGAGTCTTCTACTTTCCCTGATAGCATGAGATTAAGCTTTAGATTGTTTTTAATAGGACAGGAAAGTTCAATCTTGGTGTCTAAAAGTGCACTTAACCATTCATAAAGAGAGTTGTCGTGAACGATGTCTACCCTGTCCAAATATTTTTTCCCTTCTGACGAGATTATCCTTGGGAGAGAATATTTATCTCGAATTAGTAGAGTTTTTAATGAGTCTATATCTTTACCTGAAGAATAGATGTAATGTCCGTACTCAGAAAGCAGGGTCCAAGGATATTCGACTGTAGAATGAGTATTTTGAGTTTCTAGCAATGTAGCATGATTGTAATAGTCGTTAGGGTAAGTGTTTATGTTCCACGGGTAGGGGCAAAGAGCGTAGGTGCCACTTAGTATAACGATGTCAGTTCCGGATGAGGCAGATGCTACTAATACGTGGAATTTACGAATTGCCAAGCGGGCAACTTTTTGCGTTAGTTCATGCTCTGAGCCGGAATATTCATCATGCCGAGATAGCACTTCATTATAGGCATCTGGTTCAGCCTTCAGAGTTAAGAAGTCCGTGGTTGCGTCTATGATTATTAGATCATATTTTTTTTCTACGCTAAAGTTGGCGAGGGAAACTACGTCGTCAGCTAAGTGTTCGATCCCTTCGTACTCACCTTTTGGCTTCTTTCCAACTACCAAAACCCTTTCGTGGTGTGGAATCATATTTTTCTTATCCTCATGACGACATATTCCTCATTTATCTGGTTGTAGCGATAGTTGACAACCTTATGTGAAGCCTCAAAGCTCAGTTTTAATTTGATCATACAACGCTGTTGGTTTCAACTTTCATATGTATCCGACGATGCGGGGGTGGATAGGTACAGCCCGCCGATCAGCTCGATCTCAGATCGATTCGCCAGCCTTCAATCAAAACTCGCAGCTTTCCCAACAGAGCTTATCGACGGCTGCTTTCAGTAGCAGTTGTGGTTATGGAACGTTGCTCCAAAGCCTGTTGATCAGCTCGTTGCGGATGGCTCGCAGTTAGCCGTAGTCATAGAGTTGAGTTCCTCGACGGTTCAAGGGCGGGGAGGCTGAGATCCGAGCATTGTAAGTATCGACCCCGTATGTCCGGCCGCAATACAGCTCCTTCAGTATGAATCGCTGGTGCATAGTCTTCCTGTGGAGGGCAGATTTTTAGCCGAATAATTGCTTTCAAGCGAGGTTTGCCACAAATGAAAAATAAAACCCCTGTCAATGCTTGGTGAGATGGGGGTGTTCTGCTACAAACGTGCCCTGAAATGCATTATTAACCAAGATATGCAGTAGATTTGAGGTTGGGTTGGGTTTGATGTAAAAAAATCACTTTCACCCAATGAAATCGCACCCGTGGTGAAATTGGTAGACACGCAAGATTCAGGTTCTTGTGCCGGCAACGGCGTGATGGTTCGACTCCATTCGGGTGCACCATTCTGAAAGCCCGCTCATCCGAGCGGGCTTTTTTGATTTCCAACCATTGGAAAAGCACCGAAAACGTTTTCCAGAGGCAGGAAAAACCGTTATGTTTCGTCGCTAATTTTTCAGGAGGTATGCGTCATGGATTTGGAATCGATTAATGAAGAGTGGATTGTCGGCCTGGCTGGCAGCGAAATTAATAAAGACGAACTGTTTGAAGCGCTGAACGGATTGGTTGAAGCGGAGCGTGCCGTGGAAGCGGATAACGGTGCCATGGAACTTTTTGATAAGCTGTCTGAAGCGGATAAGGTGGATGACGCGCTGATTGTACTGTCCTGGCTCGGTGCCCGTCGCAAGGTGGATAATATTACTGCTGCGCTGAAGAAGCTGTTCTCCAAAGACCGAAACGCGGTTCGCATGATTGAACCGGCCGGTTTCGGCGGTAAGCTTCCGGTGGCCACCTGTTTCGAGCGCTTAACCTTCCTGCGGGCTCTGAAGACCGGCATGCTTTGCTATAACGAGACCTGGGGCTTCGGCATCATCGATGACATCGATCATTTCTACGCGCAGCTGGAAATCGATTTCGAGCGCAAGGGTGAGCATGAGATGGCATTCAGCTACGCGGCGGAAGCACTCGAGGTGCTGACCGATGAGCATATTCTCGCCATCAAGCATAATAATCCGGATGAGCTGAAGCGCATGATGAAGGAAGAGCCGGCTGAGGTGATTAAATGTGCTCTGCGCAGCTACGGTAATATGTCGATTACCCGCCTGACCGAAAAGATGGTTCCCTCGGTTCTGTCGGAAGCCGGATGGAAAAAATTCTGGGAAGCGGCCCGTAAAGCGCTGAAAGATGATGCTTCGGTCGAAATTCCGAAAAAACGTTCGGATAACATTATTTTCCACAAGCAGGGACTGGCCTACGATGACGAATGGTTTGGTATGGTCCTCAAACAGCGCGACATTGAAGGGTTGTTTGAACGTTTCAAGGAAATCATCGAGAAAAAGATCGATACCTCCTCCGAGTTTGCCAAGGAAGCATTGGCAAACCGCCTTTCCTTTATTATTAAAGGCGCGCCGTCCGCCCGCCCGGAATGGAAGGCGGAAGGCTTTATTTATGCCCGTATTTTTGAAATTGAGCCGACCGATCTGGACACGGATAAGCTGATTCATGATCTGATTGCCGGCGATCTGGTCACCACGCTCGACCGCCTGCCATCCCGCCAGCTGCAGGCATTGCTGACGATTCTGATTGAAAACGACAAAGAAGCGGTCATCGGTACGCTGAGTCGGGTGATTCCGGTGGTCAGTAATCCGGTACTGAACGAGATTATGGCTGCCCTGATCTCCAACGGTGTGGAAGAGGACGTGAAGCAGATCATGACGGCCGCTGTGGCCCGCCGTACGGCAAGTGCGCCGATGCTGCTGTGGTGTCAGAAGTCGACTGACTATGTTGAAAAATGGAATCTGATCTCCAAAGGCGATCTGGCATTCCGGATTCAGGAAGCATTGGAAGTAAACTGCGCCGGAGCCATGCTCCGGGCACAGAACCAGTTGCGTGAACGGTTCCAGACCGAAGAGTGGCTGCACGATGTGATGGGCGCTATGACTGAACAGCAACGCCGCGATTTTATGCGCCGCATTCATGAAGGCCATGGTTGGGATGCGCTGGACCGCAAATCAGCCGAAGCCAAAGTGCTGCGCAAATATCCGGAACTGCAGGACATTATCCTGCCGACGGCCAGCCAGGCGGCAGCCGCTGCTAAACGTGAAGTACTGCAGACTTCGGCCCGCAGTTACGCAGATCGTCAGCGCCAGCTTGAGAAGATCATGACGGTTGAGATTCCGGAAAACTCCAAGGAAATCGAAGTGGCACGCAGCCACGGTGACCTTCGTGAGAATGCTGAATTCAAATATGCGAAGGAGCGTCAGGGTCTGTTGATGGCTCAGGGAGCTCAGCTGGCGGAAGATCTTGAAAAAGTGAAACCGACCGACTTTGCCGGTATCCCGACAGATATCGTTGCGGCTGGTGTCGGAGTTGAGCTGAGCTACGAAGAATCCGGAACCACGGAAACGTATTACATTCTCGGTTCCTGGGACCAGGATGAGGATCTGTCGATTATCTCCAGCGAAACCCGTCTTGCTAAAGCGCTGGAAGGACACAGCGCCGGCGATAAGGTTGAAATCCCGGCCGGTGAGTGCGTGATTAAATCGGTTCTGCCGCTGTCGGATGCCGTGCGTGCGTGGATTGCCGGCTAAGACCTGCGGATTACAACGGTGGATTTGACACCCAAAAAATGGAGAAAGAAAGTGGATACCGGCGCTCGCAAGCGCCGTGTCACTTTCGGTGTTGCAAAACACTGGCGTAATCCATTTCAGATCACAATTATCGCGATTGCGCTCGTTTCATTTATCGGTTCCAATGTGGTGGATCGCCTGAAGCAGCGCCAGGTGCTGGAAAAAACCTTTGCACACGCCAAGGTGCTGCGCAACGAAATGGATTCTTTGAACGCCCGGGCAATGACGATTCATACGAATCTGCAAGTCCGCTTCGGAGATGTTGTTGCAAAAAATGTGTCGGCTGAAGAGCAGGACCTGAAGGATCAGCTGGAGGCCGTATCTGGTGCGCTGGATGCCTGTTTTACTGAGCTGAACGATTGTTTTACCACCATTGCCTATCGGTATCGTTCGCTTGGCCGGGTTCAGAACTGGTTTGTAGAGACTGCACGCTGGAGTTTTGACTCGGCTTTATTGCGGGATGACCACGAGCAGGCCCGCCGCTGGTTCAACGCTTCTCACGTGAATGCGTTACTGCTGGATGTGAAGCCCCGCATCAAAGGGGCCGGTACGCTGGAGATTCTGGCCGGAGACGATGTCTATGAGCTCATTGTATGGGCCTTGAAGCTGGATGGCTCCCGTCTGGTACTGGCGAATCATGCCGGCCGCTCGAATACGTTCCCGTATACGATTGACGAGATTGAGAATGGCTCGTACCTGATTATGGTTACCAGTGCGACGGGCGGTTTCTATCCGTATCCGGTGTTCATCGAACCCGGCGAAGCCACGCAGGTTACAATCGAGTTGCCGAAACGGGCTTTCAAAGAGATGGTCTTTGTTCCCGCTGGATCCTTTATCTGTGGCGGGGAGTACTCAACGTTCTATCGCGAGCACCGGCGTACCGTGCCTTCCTTCTATATTTCGAAGTATGAAGTTACGGTTGCGGACTATCTCGAGTTCTGGAAAAGCCTTTCTGATCCGCAGAAAAAATCGCGGATGGTGAGCCGGATTCAGTTTTCGGGAGCTGAAACCATCGATGCCTGGAATGTCGATGGGACGATTCTGGATGATCGTGTTAAGCCCGATTTTCCAGTGGTTGGAATTACCTGTGAAGCGGCGTCTGCATTCTGCCAATGGAAAAGTAAGCAGACCGGAGAGACGGTCCGCTTACCGACGGAGTTCGAGTGGGAAAAAGCCGCGCGCGGGGTGGATGGCCGCACCTATCCGTGGGGATATGAATTTACACTGGAAGAAAATCTGGCGCTGACCCTCGATAACGAGAAGGGAAAGGTCGCGTATCCGTTATGGTCCCCGACCGGCACATTCAGTCGGGATATATCCGTCTATAACGTCCGCGACATGGGCGGGAATGTCCGCGAATATGTTTCGGCAGAAGCCGGCGGCTGCCAGATTCGCGGAGGAAGTGCCTCGCTGCCGGCGGACTTTCTGCCCAGCGCATTGATTTCGTCCGATACGGAAGCGCAGCCAAGTGATGTGGGCTTCCGCTATGTGATGGAAGTTTCCCCACGCTGACCGGTCTGAGATTCAGGAAACATCACGCGTTAAATCCGTGACCCCCGGATTAGTTTTGAATAGAGTTCATTTTCTGGAGGAGTTAATGGATCAACCTGAAGATCATAACCTGAAAGCCCCGGATACATCGGATCAAACGCATGGAGTCTCTTCATCGCTCGAACTCGGGCGCGTGAAACGGGTGCTCTCTGTAAAAATGGAGTCGGGGGACTCGCACTACACCTCGATCACTCCCTTGGGAAAAGGGTCGTTCGGGGAAGTTCGCAGCGCACATGACACTCTGCTGGGGCGTGAAGTGGCCATTAAATCGTTGAAGAGCCAGTTTCGTAACGAGGAAGAAGTGGTGGATCGCTTTCTGAAGGAAGCGCGCGGCACATCTCAACTGGAACACCCGAATATTATGCCGGTGCATGAGATGGGGGTGAACGACGAGCTCGGCATCTACTTTACAATGAAAAAAATCGAGGGGGATGATCTCAAAGAGATTCTCGACCGGCTGGAAAGCAATACCTCGTTCTATCTCAAGAAATACCCGCTCAATGTGCTGTTAGAGATTTTTCTGGCGGTATGCAACGGCGTGGCTTTTGCGCATAGCAAAGGGGTCATCCACCGCGACCTGAAACCCGCGAATATTATGATCGGGGAATTCGGTGAGGTGCTGATTCTTGATTGGGGTCTGGTTAAAACCCTGAATGAAAAAGAGGGCGACGGCAGTAGTATTCAGCTCCGTATGGAGGAGTTTGATGTGGGAACCAACACGCTCGACGGTGCCATATCGGGAACCCCGAATTATATGTCGCCGGAGCAGGCTGAAGGCCGGGTGGATGACGTTGATTTTCGAAGCGATCTCTACAGCCTCGGTGCCATCCTGTACCACATTCTGACCTACCTTCCGCCTTTTGAAAAAACACAACTGCGCAAGTTGCTGGAAAATGTAAAGGCCGGCCGCTTTAAGTCACCGCGTCAGCGTCGGCCGGAACTGAAAATTCCACGAGAACTGGATGCAATCTGCATGAAAGCCATGAGCCGGCTGCAGGATGACCGCTATCATTCCGTGGAGCATTTCGCAGAAGATATCCGGAATTATATTGGCCATCGTACCGTGAGTGCTTACAGCGCGCCGCGTCTGGTACGGTTCTGGAAAGCCATTCGTCGGAATCCGATTAAATCGAGCGTGGCCGCAGCCGTTCTCATTGCTCTCGGGCTCGCCTTCGGCACGCAGCGAGCTATGTTGGAGGGAAGCTATCGGCACAATATAAAAATGGCAGAACAGCTTCGTTCACAGGCTGAAGGAAATGTTGTGCTGGCCACTGCAACGATTGATGAGCTTAAAGATATCTGTGAAGGCATGAAGGAAACAGAGCAAAGCGACACTGAAAAAATGCTTAACAAGACGCTTGAGCAGTTGGTACGCACGATTAATAGGCAGTTTAACATCGCGTCGAGTTATCTCGATAACATCCCGGAGCGCCTGCGGAGGCGTGGCGCTGTAATCGATAATTTTCTGGGTGTTTTTGACTGCCGCATTGAATTTGCATTCTACAGGCAGGACTTAAACGGGGTAAAGGATCTCGTGGTAGAGGCTCGCAAACGTTTCGACCTTCAAGGTGTAGAGGTCCCTGATTTTATTGAAACCTACCTGAGTGGAATTGAGGAACGGGCCAAGGGCATCGGAAGTCTTAAGCTGACTGCATCGGAGAATGTGGAGGGCGTGCGGATTGTTGCCATGCAGGAACTGGATGGCTGCATCTTCATGAATGAGGAAAAAGAAATTGCGAATAGCAAACCTCCGATTCATCAAGCGGCGATTCCTCCAGGATCATATATGGCTTTGGTGACGTTGAAAAACAGTCAGGAAAGCGAGCAGTGCCCAATTCACATTGCTCATGGTGAAGCTGAAGTCGTGCATCTGAATTTTCCAGAATCGATCCCGGAAGGCATGGCCTTCGTGCCGGAAGGCAAGTTTATTTTCGGCGGAGCTGAATCTCGTTTTTACCGGGAAAAAGAGATCGAACTTGAGGCGTATTTCATAAAGGAGCGTGAAGTGACTTTTGGTGAATACCTTGAATTCTGGAAACAGCTGCGCGGACAGGAGCTTCGTAATAATTATAGCAGCAGGGTGCAGCTGAATGAAAAAGAGCGCATGTTTCATGATGTTTGGGACGAAGAGGGAAATATGCTCTTTCCGGATCAACTGCATTCCGGAATGCCGGTTGTCGGTATTACCCGACAGGCTGCTATGGCTTATTGCACATGGCTTAGCCGGCAAAAAGGAGAGGGGAAGGTGCGCCTGCCGACGGTGGAAGAATGGGAAAAGGCCGCGCGAGGGGTTGATGGCCGTATCTATGTTTGGGGCAACACGGTTAAGCCTCACTTTGCACTTACCCGAAACAATAAGACGGGCAAAAAGAAATATCCCCTGTTTGCACCTCCGGCAAGTTTCAAGGACACGGATGTTTCCCCCTATAATGTGTATGATATGGCGGGAAATGTGCGGGAAATGACAGCAACTTTACTGCCCACAGCAGAGGCTGAGTTTTATCAACTGAAAGGGGGAAGTGCGGCAACGCCGGCTAACTTCCTGCCATGTAGTTATTCCTCCGATACCCCGGTAACACCGAGCGATGTCGGCTTCCGCTATCTGATGGAGATCCCGAAATAGCCATGGCTGGAATTCCCGCATCCTCCGGGCAGGCCGCGCAGGCGCTTGCTCTCGTCGAATCGTTGCAGTCCCGGCTGGTCCAGGGCCTGGAAAAACTGGGCGGCCGAAAGTTCCAGTGTCTGGAATGGCTTCGCGACGAGGGGCTGCACGGCGGAGGGTGCCGGTTCGGGATGGAAGATTCCGAAATGCTTGGACGCGCATCCGTGAATGTTTCACAGGTTCACTACGACGACGCACCTGATCGTAAGCTGGGTTCCGCCTCGGCCATTTCATCCATCGTGCACCCGGCGAATCCTCAGGCTCCATCTGTTCATATTCACTTCAGCTGGACCGAACAGAAGGGCGGAGCGGGGTATTGGCGCATGATGGCCGATCTGAACCCTTCGATTCCGAATGATGAAAATCGCGAACGATTTCTCGCAGCCCTGAAGGCAGCCGCGCCGGATCAATTTGCCGAGGCGGTGGAGCAGGGCGAACGGTATTTTTATATTCCGGCTCTTGGAAGACATCGCGGTGTTGCGCATTTTTATCTCGAAAATTTTAATCGTGGCGATTTCTCTGCTGACCTGCAACTGGCACGCGGCGTGGCCGAAGCGGCCATTGATGCCTATCTCCAGCTCCTGAAAGAAGCAGAGCGGGAAAAGTTCCAGCCTTCGGAAGAAGAACGGGCCGCTCAGCTGGCCTATCACACGCTCTATTTTTTCCAGGTACTCACGCTGGACCGGGGCACCACAACCGGCCTGATGGTGCATAGCCAGAACGATATCGGCATTCTCGGATCGCTCCCGGCGGCGATCGATAAAAACCTGCTGGCTTCCTGGCAGTCACGTATGCCCGAACCGCAGGACCGGCTGCTCGACAAATTACTTTCCGCACTTCCAAACCTGGGAATCTGTACGATCGACGACGCCGTAAAGAAAAAGCTGGCCGAGGCCGTGCGGGCCCACTATCGGCAGTTCCCCGAAGCGCTCGATCTGCAGGCTTCCGGAAACACGACGCCGCCAACGGTCGATAACCATAAATAGAAAAAAGTTCCAATGGTTGGAAAACCAATGGAACTTTTTCGATCAGCGCGTGTCGCTGTCGGTTACTTGGTGCTGAGGTTCGGGGCCAGCAGTTCAGATTTTCCGGCGAGCTTTTCCAGTTCAATCATATCGGAAAGAATCAACAGCGTTTCATCGAGAATGAGGTCGGTGGTTTTTTCTTCGTCTTCTTCCTCATCGTTCAGGAAGGCTCCGGACTGGATGTCATCGAGTTCTTTCTCTGCTTCCGCTTCGGCAAGACGGTCGGACAGGGAAAGCGATACGGTTTTGGTTTCATAGCGTTCCTTCAGTCGCTCGCGTCGGTTCAGATAAACCTGAAACTCTTCGTTCGTTTCAAGTCGCTCGACCGATTGCGCTGTAAGCAGGGGCAGCTGCTTGTCAAATCCGTCATGCGCACGATACATGGCCGGGCGGATGGTATCCCAGGGCAGGGCGTGCTCCAGCGAGTCTTCGCCGATGTCCATGACATCGAGGTAGGACGGAATAATAATATCCGGCACCACGCCTTTGAGCTGGGTGGAACCTCCGTTAATTCGATAGAAGCCGGCGGTGGTCAGTTTCAGGGAGCCTTTGCGGTCGCCCAGCGGCATGAGGGTTTGAACGGTGCCTTTTCCATGCGTCTGGCTGTCGCCGACAATCACGGCACGTTTGTAGTCCTGCAGCGCGGCCGCCAGAATTTCCGAAGCCGAAGCGCTGAGCCGGTTAACAAGTACAATCATCGGGCCATCATATTCCACAGTCGGATCGGCATCGGGGAGCACCTGAACGCCTTTGCGCTCTTTCACCTGAACAATCGGTCCGGAGGAGATGAACAGGCCGGAAATTTCAATGGCTTCCACCAACGAGCCGCCGCCGTTGTTGCGCAGGTCGAGCACCATCCCGTCGATGCCTTCTCGCATCTGTTCGCGGATCAGGCGGCGTACATCGGTGGAGGCGCGTCGCGCGTCCTTCAGGTTTTTACTGGTTGCTGAAAAATCAGCATAGAAGTCGGGCAGGGTGATCACTCCCACTTTGCGCACATTTCCATCTCCCAGATCGAGCTCTTTGACTTCGCTTTTGGCGGCGGAATCCTCAAGCTTCACTTCTTTTCGCACGATATCAATTTTCTTGGTGCGGGTGCCGGAGCGGTCGGAGGCCGGAATCACCGTGAGTACGACGGTGGTATCCAGTTCGCCGCGAATCAGGCGTACGGATTTATAGAGCGGCCAGTGGAGAATGCTTACAGGCTCTTCATCCCCCTGTGCGACCGCAATAATTTTATCGCCGGCCTTCAGGCGGCCGTCCTGGTCGGCCGGTCCGCCGGGGATGATGCGGACAATGCGGGCGGTGCCCTCATCCGGGCGAAGCATGGCACCAATACCCACGAGGGAGAGTTTCATGTTGATGTCAAAATCTTCCTGACTGCTGGGCGACATATAGTCTGAGTGCGGATCATACACGAGTGAGAAGGAGGAGAGGTAGCGCTGCAGGAGCATCTCTTCGTCGAACGATTCCATGGTCAGCTGAAACTGTTTGTATCGCTCCAGAATATATTCTTCCGGGGTCAGCTTTGCATCTTCCAGCTCTTCGTCATATTCCGCCTCCGCAACGGTATTGGTGGTTTCTGTTTCGGCTTCGGCAACGACATTGCTCGAAACGGTTTCAACCGTATTGGTTTCGGTTTCGGCATAGACCTTTTTGGAAACCAGGCGGGCAATGTACTCATTCTTCAGACGTTTGCGCCATAAGTCATCCCAGGCGGCTTCATCGGCCGGCCAATCGGCCTCTTTGCGATCCCAGAGAAAGTCTTCCTTAACCTCAATGTCGAATCCCTTTTCCAGTTGGGCTTCGGCAAATTCCATGCGGTTCTCAATCCGTTCCATGAGGACATCATATGCGTTTCGGGCAAAGTCAATATTTCCCTTGCGCAGGAGCTTATGCAGATTGTCCGCATCTTTACGGAACGCATCGATGTCCGATTGCAGGAAATAGCTGCGGGCGGGGTCCAGCCCCTCAATAAACAGATTGAAGGCGCTGGTGGAGATGGTGGAGTCGAACGGAAGCTGGTTCAGGTGGAAAACCGGTAGAGAATAGGCCACCGTCCGGCTGATTTTCTTTACATCGAGTTCGCTCTTTTCCAGTTCAGCACTTCCAATCTGTGGAAGAGCCAGTACCAGTAATGCTGCTAAAGTGGGCTTAACGTTCATATAGATTCCTTGTAATCGCAAAATAGGAAATACCACCATATCCGGTGGCCCATTTCAAAACAAGCCGCTTCGAGGCTTAGATTCCTGTGTTTTTCCCTTCAACCCCTGCCGAATTGCCTGTATTTTCACGCGCTCAAATCCGACTTAAACAGGAGTATTAATTTATGACCGCAAAATTGACCGAACGTTCAGAATGGAAAGCCCTGGAATCCCATTATTCCGAAATCAAAGACGCGCACCTCCGCGATCTTTTTACCGAAACCGGTCGTGCTGCCGATTTCTCGCTGAAAGCAGAAGACCTGCTGCTCGATTATTCTAAAAACCGCGTCAGTGCCGAAACCATGGGCAAACTGGTGGCGTTGGCGGAATCCGCCGACCTGAAGAAATGGATCGAAGCCATGTTCACCGGTGAAAAGATCAACGCGACCGAAGACCGCTCAGTACTGCACGTGGCCCTGCGCTCGCCGAAAGAGGCCGTCATCGAAGTCGATGGCGTGAATGTGGTGCCGGAAGTGCACGCGGTACTCGAACAGATGGCCGAATTCTCCAACCTCGTTCGTTCCGGAACCTGGAAAGGCTTCACCGGCAAACAAATCAGAAATGTCGTCAATATCGGCATCGGTGGTTCGGATCTCGGTCCGGTGATGGCCTACGAGGCCCTCAAGAGCTACACCCAACGCGACCTGAACATGATCTTTGTTTCCAATGTTGACGGCACACACATTGCCGAAGCGCTGCGGGATATCGATGCGGAAGAAACCATCTTTATTGTCGCTTCCAAAACCTTCACCACGCAGGAAACCATGACCAATGCGCACAGCGCTCGGGCCTGGTGTATTGACCAGCTGAAGGACGAAAGTGCGATTGCCAAGCACTTCGTGGCACTCTCCACCAACGCCGATGCAGTTTCCGAGTTCGGAATTGATACCGCCAACATGTTCGCCTTCTGGGACTGGGTAGGCGGGCGCTATTCCCTGACCTCCGCCATCGGCCTTCCGCTGATGATTGCCATCGGTCCGGAAAACTACACCGAGCTGCTCGACGGCTATCACAAGATGGATACGCACTTCCGTAATGCTCCGCTGGCGGAAAACATGCCGGTCATCCTCGCGCTGCTCGGAATCTGGTATAACAACTTTTTCGGTGCCGAAAGCCAGGCCATCCTGCCGTACGATCAATATATGTCCCGTTTCGCGGCCTACTTTCAGCAGGGCGACATGGAATCCAACGGAAAATACATCACCCGCGGCGGTGACAAAGTGGACTACCAGACCGGACCGATCATCTGGGGCGAGCCGGGCACCAACGGGCAGCACGCCTTCTATCAGCTGATCCATCAGGGCACCAAACTGATTCCTTGCGACTTCATCGGTTTCTGCAAATCACAGAACCCCATCGGCGACCATCACGTGAAGCTGATGGCTAACTTCTTTGCTCAGACCGAAGCGCTTGCGTTTGGTAAAACCAAAGAATCGCTTGTGGAAGAAGGGGTGCCGGCCGAGCTGGTTCCGCATAAAACCTTCGAAGGCAACCGCCCGACCAACACCATTATGGCTGAAAAACTGACGCCGTCCGTGCTCGGTCAGCTGGTGGCACTCTACGAACACAAGATCTTTGTTCAGGGCATCATCTGGGATATTTATTCTTTCGACCAGTGGGGCGTTCAGCTCGGTAAAGTGCTGGCCGCCGGCATTCTGCCGGAACTCGAATCCGAAAGCCCGTTGAAGCACGATGCCTCCACCAATGCGCTGATCGAATACTTCCGCGCGAATAAATAGGAAAAACTTCCAATCCTTGGAAAGCGGGGCTGCGGCCCCGCTTTTTTGTTTGGAGCATATCGTTTTCTTGGGTATTCTTTTTCTCTGTTTATTTACAACGACAGCAGGGGACAGGATGAATCAGAATCCGGAACAGATTGCGCGCGATCGAATTGACGGTTTGCTCGAAGCGGCGGGCTGGGTTGTGCAGTCTAAAGATAAAGTAAATCCTTCTGCCGCGCAGGGGGTGGCAGTTCGGGAATACCAAACCGATGTCGGCCCGGCTGATTATGTGCTGTTCGTGGATCGCAAACCGGTCGGCGTCATCGAAGCCAAGCGCGAGGACGAAGGCCAGCGGCTGCTGGCCGTGGAAGAGCAGTCCACCGGTTATGCGACTTCCAAGCTGAAATACCTGAATAATGATCCGCTGCCGTTTGTCTACGAAAGCACCGGCACCCTGACGCGCTTCACCGACTATCGCGATCCCAAGCCGCGCGGCCGCACCGCCTTCAGCTTCCTGAAGCCGGAAACCATGGCCGACGCGCTCAAAAAGGGAGCCACGCTGCGCGAACGGCTGCTCAAAATTCCGGAACTGGATAAAACCGGTTTGCGCCCGGCGCAGATTGTCGCGATTGAAAACCTGGAGCACTCCTTTAAAAAGAACCGCCCCAAAGCGTTGATCCAAATGGCGACCGGCGCAGGCAAAACCTTTACCGCCGCCACCTTTATCTATCGCCTGCTCAAACACGCCGATGCCAAACGCATCCTTTTCCTCGTCGATACGAAGAATCTGGGCGAACAGGCCGAGCAGGAATTCATGACCTTCCAGCCGAACGACGATAACCGGAAGTTTACCGAGCTCTATAACGTCCAGCGGCTCACCTCCAGCTACATTGCTTCCGACAGTCAGGTCTGTATTTCCACCATTCAGCGGCTCTACTCCATTCTCAAAGGCGAAGAGCTCGACGAATCCGCCGAACTGGAAAATCCCGCCGAAAACAGCTGGTTGGAACAGCAGCGCAAAAAGAAAGAAACCTTCGTGGAGTACACGCCGCAAGTTCCGATTGAGCAGTTCGACTTCATCGTCATCGACGAGTGCCACCGCTCCATTTACAACCTTTGGAAACAGGTGCTCGATTATTTCGATGCCTTTTTGATCGGCCTCACCGCCACGCCTGACAAACGCACCTTCGGCTTTTTCAACGAAAATGTCGTCAGCGAATATACCTATGAGGAATCGGTGATCGACGGTGTGAACGTGCCGCAGGAGGTCTATCACATCGAAACCGAGGTTTCCAATAACGGCGCGGTCGTCGAATCGGGCTGGTTTGTGGATCGGCGCGACAAGCTTACCCGCGCCAAGCGCTGGCAGCAGGAGGATGAAACCACCGAATATAAAAAGAGCCAACTCGACAAAAAGGTGGTCAACCCCAGCCAGATGCGCAACGTCATTCGCGAATTCAAACACGCCCTCAAAACCAGAATCTATCCAAACCGGGTCGATGAAAACGGCGACTATGAAGTGCCGAAAACCCTCGTCTTCGCCAAGACCGACAGCCATGCCGACGACCTCATCAAAATCATTCGCGAGGAGTTTGATGAGGGCAACGACTTCTGCAAAAAGGTGACCTATAAAATTGATGAAGATCCCAAGTCGGTGCTCAACCGCTTTCGCAACGCCTACTATCCGCGCATCGCCGTTACGGTCGATATGATTGCCACCGGCACCGACGTCAAACCGCTCGAAGTCCTCCTGTTTATGCGCGATGTGCGCAGCACCAACTATTTTGAGCAGATGAAAGGGCGCGGCACCCGCACCATTCAAAACGATTCATTGCAGGCGGTTTCGCGCACCGCGCCGGGCAAAACCCATTTTGTGATTGTGGATGCCGTCGGCGTCACCAAATCCAAAAAGACCGACAGCCGTCCGCTGGAGCGCAAACCAACCATTGCGCTCAAGGAGTTGCTCGGTGCCGTTACGATGGGCGCGGCCGACGAAGATCTATTCCTCTCGCTGGCCAACCGCCTGATTCGGCTCGATCAGCAGTTGTCCGACAAAGAACAGGCGCGGGTGACCGAGCTTGCAGCCGGCAAAAGTCTGAAGGAAATGAGCAAGGCGCTCATCACGGCATTTGATCCCGATGCCGTCGAACAACGCGCCGCATTTGAGCCGAATGATCCGCCGGGCGTCATTGAAACCGCAAAGCAGACTGCGCAGGAGGAATTGATTACCGAAGCCGCCACCGTTTTCCATGGCGAGCTGAATGAATATTTGGAAAACGTCCGCAAGGAACACGAACAGATCATCGACCACATCAATATCGATCAGGTCACGCATTCCGACTGGGAAACCAGTTCGGTGGAAAAGGCGCAGGCGCTCATTGGCGATTTTTCGGAATATCTCGAAACACACAAAGATGAAATCGCGGCGCTCAGCATTTTTTATAACCAGCCCTATAACCGCCGCGAAATTACCTTCCAAATGATGAAGGCGGTGCTCGAAAAGCTGAGGCTGGAAAAACCAACGCTCGCGCCCGTTGCCATTTGGAATGCATACGCCGCCCTCGAAACCGTGAAAGGCGATTGCCCCAAGGATGAACTCACGACCCTCGTTTCGCTCATCCGCCACGCCTGCGGCATCGACCCCGAGCTCAAAGCCTTCGACAAAACCATCGATGAAAATTTCCGCACCTGGATGTTTAAGCAGAATGCCGGGCAGCACAACCGCTTCACGCCCGAGCAGACCGACTGGCTGCGCATGATTAAGGATCACGTCGTGAACTCCTACCACATGGCGCTCGACGATCTCGACTACACCCCCTTCGATGCCGAAGGCGGGCGCGGGAAAATGCACCAGCTCTTTGGCGACCAGATGACCGAATTGATTGATGAGCTCAATGAAGTGCTGGCGGCGTAAATGCTCTACGATCCCGAAAAGCATCATCGCCGCAGCATTCGCCTGAAAGGGCACGACTATGCCGGCGGCGGCACCTATTTCGTCACCCTCTGCGCCCATCGGGAAGCGGGCAATATTTTTGCGGATGCGGCGGCGAAGGAAATCCTTTCCCGCATCTGGGAGGAAATTGCCCTGGAAGCGGAAGGGGGCGTGGAAAAGGGGCGCGTACGGGCAGGCCTCGTGTCTGCCCCTTCTGCTCCTTCTTTTCCTCAGGAGGGCGCACACGAGGCGCTCCCCTACATTATTATGCCCGATCATTTTCATGCGCTCCTCCGCATCCGCAAGGGCGAAAAGGCGCTGGGCGATTTTATCTGCGCCTTCAAATCCCGCACCACCCATGAATATATTCAGGGGGTGAACGCCGGAAAATTTCCGCCTTTCAAAAAGAAAATCTGGCACCGCAATTATTATGAAATGATGGTGCGCTCCGCCGAGGCCGAGGAAAAGATTGCGGAATATATTCGGATGAATCCGTGGAAATGTGTGCAGAATCTGGGCAACGGGCTGCGCGGCATTGGCAATCCCGCCTTGTGGAATGCCGAAAAGCTCGGCGTGCTCTGCTCCCGCAACGCACCGCATGTGGGCAGGCTGCCGGAGGCGGAGGTGTATTTTGGCGGCTGGCATTCGCCGAAGGAAAAGGAAATCTTCGATTGGCTGCTCCAGCACGGCAAACGCATCATCGCCTGCCCGGCATGGGGAATAGGGGCGAAAGATGTTTCCCCTTTCCTGGAAGCTCTGCAGGAAAACCGCATGCTGATCCTCGAAATGGATACGGGTGAAAATTTTTTCGCCCCGGCGACTCTCGCCGCCGCCGAGCAGCGCAACCGATTTGTCATTGAAAATGCCGATGCCCTTTTCACCCCGCACGTCACCCCCGGCGGCATGCTCGACCGGTTGCTGAAAGGCGCGGGAAAACGATGACGCATTTCGCGCAGATTGTAGGGCGGCCACGGGGGACGAAGATAAATGAGCGCGAAGCGCAATCATTTTCTGCCCGCCGACGGCGGAAAGGATTCGCAAGCTCAACCATTTACGCCCTACAATCCCGCCTTTAACCCCTTTCCCGGAGAACCCATGAACAACCTCATCCACAAAAACACAACAAAATGCGGGCGGCCTGAATGAGAGACGATTGGGTGGAATGCGCACTGGGTGAAATTTTCTTCACAACCTCCGGAGGAACGCCTTCGAGAAAAAACAAAGCACATTACGAAGGATCAATTCCATGGGTGAAATCCGGAGAATTGGACAAGGGGATAATTTTTGATACAGAAGAGAAAATCACAGAAGAGGCAATCAAAAATTCCAGCGCTAAGAAATTTCCGGCTGGCACTCTCCTGATTGCTCTTTATGGAGCAACCATTGGAAAAACAGCTTTATTGGGAGTGGAAGCCACAACCAATCAGGCCATTTGCGGTATTTTTGAAAATGATTATTTTCATTCGAAATTTCTGCACAACTATTTGCGGTTTAGAAAACCGAAATTGGTTGCTCAAGGTTCTGGCGGTGCTCAACCCAATATTAGCCAGACCATTCTGAAGAAGCTAAAAATCCCCCTCGCCCCCCTCCCGGAGCAGCGGGCGATTGTGGCGAAGATTGAGGCGCTGTTCAGCGATCTGGATTCGGGCGTCGCCGACCTGAAAACCGCCCAGGCCCAACTCAAAATCTACCGCCAGGCCGTCCTCAAAAAAGCCTTCGAGGGGGAGTGGGAAACAACACAAATCAAAAATCTTTGCGAAGTTGTTCGAGGAGGCTCTCCAAGACCTGCTGGTGATGAGAAATATTACAATGGGGAAATTCCTTTTCTGAAAGTTGCGGATTTGACGAGAAGCAATGGGGCTTTTCTTGAAACTCATACTTTTAGCATTAAACCAGCTGGATTGAAGAAAACACGGTTGGTTGCACCAAATACTCTTTTGCTTTCAAATAGTGGTGCAACACTTGGAGTGCCAAAAATTTGCGCATTTGAAACGACATTCAATGATGGCATTGCAGCTTTTCTCGGGCTAGACGAGCAATCACTTCTTTTTCACTATTATTTTTGGATGAGCAAAACCAAAGAACTACGGAACATTAATCAAGGTGCGGCTCAACCAAATTTAAACACCCGAATAATTGGTGACACAAAAATCCCCCTCTGCTCCCTCGAAGAGCAGCAGCAGATCGTGCGGGAGATTGAGGCGCGGTTGTCGGTGTGCGATGAGGTGGAGTCGACGCTTTTCCAATCCTTGGAAAAGGCGGAGGCGCTGCGTCAGAGTATTTTGAAAAAGGCGTTTGAGGGGCGGCTACTATCGGCGGCGGAGTTGGAAGCGTGCCGCGCGGAGCCGGACTGGGAACCTGCGTCGGTGCTACTGGAAAAGATTAAAACCACTAATTTTCACTAATGAACACTAATCTTTCCAATTTTTTAATTAGTGCCAATTAGTGGTTAAAACAGGATTTTAGATATGACGGATTCAACGATTATTTCGAAGATATGGAATTTGGCGAGCGTGCTGCGCGACGACGGCGTGAGCTATGGCGATTATCTGGAGCAGATTACCTATTTGCTGTTTCTGAAGATGGCGGAGGAGTTAAACAAGCCGCCCTACAACAAAGGCTTAACGTTTCCCTGCCTGAAAGATGTGGAGGGCAAGGAGCTTCCGGACGGGGAAGTGTGCGACTGGGAAACGTTGTCCAGCAAACGCGGCGCGGAGCTGGAGGCATTTTACAGTCAGCTTCTCCGCTCGCTCTCCACCGAAAAGGGCATGCTGGGTCAGATTTTCACGAAGAGCCAGAATAAGATTCAGGATCCGTCGAAGCTGCTGAAGGTGATTGATCTGATCGATCAGGAAAACTGGAACCTGATGGGCGCGGACGTGAAGGGCAAGATTTATGAGGGGTTGTTGGAAAAGAATGCGATGGATTCTTCGGGCAGCTCGGGCGCGGGGCAATATTTTACGCCGCGCGCGCTGATTAAAACCATCGTGGCCTGTGTGCAGCCGAAGCCGATGAAAACGATTGCTGATCCGGCGTGCGGCACGGGCGGATTTTTCCTGGCGGCCTATGATTCGATTGTGGCGAATCAGTCGCTGGATCGCGAAGCGAAGGAGTTTCTGAAAAACAGCACGTTCCACGGCAACGAGATTGTGGCGAATACGCGGCGGATGTGCCTGATGAATATGTATCTGCATAACATTGGCGAGATTGAGGGTGAGCCGCCGATCAAGTCGGCCGATGCGCTGATTGCGGACGACGGGCTGCGCGTCGATTATGTGCTGGCGAATCCGCCGTTCGGTAAGAAGAGCAGCATGACGATTACGAACGAAGCCGGCGAGGCGGAAAAGCAGGACATGAGCTATAACCGTCAGGATTTCTGGGAAACCACCTCCAACAAACAGCTCAACTTTCTGCAGCATATTAAAAGCATGCTCAAAGTGACCGGCGAGGCGGCGGTGGTGCTGCCGGATAATGTGCTGTTCGAGGGCGGCGCGGGCGAGGAGATCCGCAAGCAGCTGATGCAGACCACCGAACTCCACACGATCCTGCGCCTGCCGACGGGCATCTTTTATGCGCAGGGCGTAAAGGCGAATGTGCTCTTTTTCAACAATAAACCGGCCAGCAAAACGGCGTGGACGAAGGAGGTCTGGTTCTACGACTACCGCACCAATATTCACCACACCCCCAAAAAGAGCCCGATGACCTCGCAGCACCTGACCGACTTTGTGGAGCGCTACACGTCGAAACGCAGCGAAACCTGGAGCGAAGCAAACCCCGATGGGCGCTGGCGGAAATATTCCTATGAGGAGATCATGGCGCGCGATAAAACCAGCCTCGATATTTTCTGGCTGAAAGACCAGAGCCTGACCGATCTCGACAACCTGCCCGATCCCGATGTGCTGGCGAATGAGATTATCGAAAATCTGGAATCCGGCGTAAGCAGCTTCCGCGCAGTGGCCGGTGTGCTCGAATCATAAAACAAGAAAAAGGCGCACCCGGTATGTGCGCCTTTCTGTGTTCCAGAGATTGGAAACTATTCTGCGCCCTGATGGCGGACGATTTCGGCTTCGACCATGTAGATGACGTCTTCGGCAATGTTGGAGGCGTGGTCGCCAATCCGCTCGAGGCGGTGAGTGATGGCCAGCAGAGTAATCAGCGATTCCGCATGTTCCGGTTCGCGTTGCAGGGCCTGCACAATTTCATCTTTCATCTCGGCCTTCATTGAATCGATTTCCAGGTCGTCTTTAATGACCTCACGGGCGAGGTAGGAGTCGATGTTGATGAGAGAGTCGAGGCTCTTTCGGACGATGGTTTTTACCAGATAGGTCATCTGATGAAGGTCCAGCGGAATCTTCGGCTTGGCTGATTGGTTAATGAGAATGCCGTTCTTTGCAATGTCGGCCGCGAGGTCACCAATACGTTCCAGGTCGCTGGTCATTTTCATGACGCCGATAATAAAGCGCAGATCGATAGCTACCGGTTGGTAAAGAGCCAGGGCTTTCAGGCATTCCTCTTCCACCTCGAGTTCCAGATCATCAATGCTTGTGTCGTCTTCAATTACTTTCCGTGCGAGCTCGATGTCGCATTCCTGAAAGGATTTAACGGCCAGTTCGAGATTCTCATCCACCCGTGCGCTGAGCGTATAGATGAGTTTTTTAAGGCGTTCGAGTTCTTTTTCCAGATGTTTTGCCATGGGGTCTCCTTTGGAGACTGATTCGTGAGGCGTGAGGCGTGAAGGGAAGGTCACGACTCACGTTTCACACGTCACGTCTCTCTATCCAAATCTGCCTGTAATATAGTTTTCCGTCTGCGGGTTCTCGGGGTTGGTGAAGAGCTGCTTGGTGTTTCCGAATTCTATCAGCACACCTTCATACATGAAAGCGGTAAAGTCGGACACACGGGCAGCCTGTTGCATGTTATGGGTGACGATGATAATGGTGTACTGTTTCCTGAGTTCGCCAATGAGATCTTCGATCTTGGCAGTCGCTTTCGGGTCGAGGGCGGAGGTCGGTTCATCCATCAGCAGGATTTCCGGTTTAATTGCCAGAGCGCGGGCAATGCAAAGGCGTTGCTGCTGTCCGCCGGACATGCCGAGGGCGTTGGCCTGCAGACGGTCTTTCACTTCGTCCCAGATGGCAGCCTGCCGCAGGCTCTGCTCAACGATTTCGCTGAGCTCCTGCTTATTTTTGATGCCCTGAAGGCGCGGGCCGTAGGCCACGTTGTCAAAAATGGATTTCGGAAACACATTGGGTTTCTGGAACACCATGCCGACACGGGCCCGCAGGGTAACCACGTCGATGTTCCTGGCGTAGATGTTGTGTCCATCGAAAATCATTTCCCCGGACGCGCTGGTGGATGGAATCAGGTCGTTCATGCGGTTGATGGAGCGCAGGAGGGTGCTTTTTCCGCAACCACTCGGGCCGATCATGGCCGTCACCTTGCGCTTCGGAATTTTCATGCTGACTTTCCGGACCGCTTCAAAGTCGCCGTAATACAGCGAGAAGTCTTTAGCTTCGATGTGCGTTTCGGTTGGGCTAGTCACTTCGTCGCGCTGGGCAAAGGTATCAATTTTTTTCAGGGTAATTTCTTCGGACATATCAGCCTCTCAGTTTCTTCGAGATTCGTGCGCGCATCAGGATGGCGAACAGGTTGAGCAAGAGCACAATGGCAACGAGGGTAAACACCATACCGTATTGAACGTGGCGGATTTCATCGACCGCTTCGTGCTCGGTGCAAAGGTTGTAAATATTCCAGGGCAGGGCCGGAGTGGGCTGGCTCAGAGTTTCCCAGATTTTCAGCGGGGCGCCGACACTTACGGCGGCGGTAAAGATGATCGGTGCGGTTTCGCCGGCAGCGCGGCCCATGGAGATGACGATGCCTGTCAAAATTCCGGGCAGGGCGGCCGGCAGGATGACGGTCATTACCGTATGCCAGCGGCCCGCTCCGAGTCCAAGAGCGGCTTCTTTATAAGCACGGGGTACTGCTAGAATGGCTTCTTCAGACGATCGGATAATAGTGGGCAGCACGAGCAGGGAAAGCGTTAACGATCCGGCCAACACACTCTTCGAGTCGGACACCTGAATCGTATTCAAAAAGAAAGCGAGCCCGAAGAGGCCGAAGACAATACTCGGTACGCCGGCCAGCGTACTGATGCAGATGCGCAGGAAGCTGATCACCCGGCCTTCCTTGGCATATTCGCAGAGGTAGATGGCGGCGATTACGCCCATCGGGATGGCAAAAATCATGGCACCGAGGGTTAGATAGATCGTACCGAGTACTTCCGGCCAGATGCCGCCGAAGATGTGGGAATCCTTTGATTTGTCCGTAATGAACTGCCAGTAGAAGGTGGTCTTCGGGCGCATCATCTCTTCGATGTGTTCTTCCAGATATTGAAAGAAGGGTTCGAGCCTGGTTCCTTTGAATTGCTTGACGCGCGGTGTTTCAACCAGCACGCCCATGGCGTCGGCGTTCGAATAGTCCCACTCCTCGGTATAAAGCACTTCATGCAGTTTAACCAGGGTGCGATCCCAGCGGGTCTGACCATACTGCTGACGCAGCAGCACGGGGGTGCGTTGTCCGGGCATGGGACCGAGCAACTCCCGAATGGCTTCGTGCAGCGCATCATAAGGTTCGGTGCGGGCTGTTTTGAACTCTTTGATACGGCTCTTCAGTTCCTTCGCTTCATCTTTAAGGCGGTCTTCTTCGGCTTCGAGTTGATCGGCTTCGTCGGCTTTGCCATCTGACTTGAGGGCGCGGGCGGCGGTTTTTAACTCCTTGGCCCGATCCTTTTTTGCATCCATTTGGGATTCCATGCTCGAGATCTGGGCGATGGTTTCTGCTTCGAAGTCCTCCATCATCTTGTAGATAGGGGCACGGGCGGCGGTGATCTCAGTATACTCTCTGGTGAATTTGTCCGGGTTCCCGCGGTCGAACTGCTCCAGCATAACGCGTCGGTGTTCAATGGTGCCTTTGAAGACAAAGGCTTTGGAGCCGCGCCAGACAATCGGGGTGAGAATCAGGAGCAAGGCAATGCCCATGACGGCTATGGCAATCAGACCGAGGCCGGAGAAGGCTTTATCGAGGAGTTTGCGGGTTTCGAGTCGCATGCTTATTTACCCAGTTTTTTCCGCGAACGCTTAACAATGATTTCGCTGGCAAGATTCATGATGAAAGAGAAGGCGAGCAGGCAGAACGCCATGGCAAAAAGAACGTGAAAGCGGGAAGAGCCGGTCACATGATCGGCTTCGCCCATATCACCGGCGATGGTAGCGGTGAGCGTTCGGATAGGCTGGAGCACATTATAGATCGGTTCCGGGATCCTCGCCGCATTACCGGAGGCCATCCACACCACCATGGTTTCGCCGATCGCACGCATGACGCCGAGAATGACGGCGGCGAGAATTCCGCTGATGGAGGCGGGAATGATGGTTTTGATGATGGTTTCAGCGCGGGTGGCTCCCAGGGCATAAGAGCCTTCGCGCAATTCGCGGCCGGCAGCCTGCAGGGCATCTTCGGAAACACTCACGACGGTGGGCAGGGCCATGATGCCGAGAATAATGGAAACGTTCAGGGCATTGGTTCCGGAACTGATTTCAACGCCGCTGAGTCTGGATGACAGGCTGTAGAGCAGTGCAATCGCCAAGGTTCCAAGGATTGGAAAAACGATGGCTGCACCCGCTTTCGGGCTGATCTTGCCCCGTAGTTTGTCGAGCGTGAGATCTCCGGAAACGACCACGATCAACGCAAGAATAGGGCCCAGAACAATCCAGACACCGGCGGAAAGAATGGCTCCTCCATGGTTTTGCAGCAGAGGAGCAAAAACCACCAGCGCAAAGAAACCGTAGGCCACCGAGGGGATCGCGGCGAGGATTTCAATGACTGGCTTAACAATCTGACGGATATGGAACGGGAGCAGGTCGCTCAGGCAGACCGATGCCGCAATGCCGAGCGGAACGGCCACGAGAATCGCACCCAAAGTTACGAGGCCCGTTCCGAGGAAAATGGGCAATGCCCCGAATTCGGCCGGGCTGCCGGAGGGGTACCAGCGGGCGGTTGTGAAGAACTCCTTGAATCCTTCCAGTTTGAAAAACGGAATGGCATCTTTCAGAATGAAGTAGAAGATGAAAAATACCGCAAAGGTCGAGAGCGAGGTAATCAGAAACAGAAAGGCCCGGCCCAGTAGGTTGGCGATTCGCTGATTACGGCTCGCCGCATCACTCATTATTAGGCTTGTATTAGCTTTTTCACTCATAGACACAATATTCCTTAAGAACGTGCCACAGCGTGCGTTTGTAATGTTAGCGAAAGATTAGCGGGTCATTAATGTTAGGTGAGTGTGAGGGGCGGGAGGTGAGGCCTGACACCCTTAGGCTGATGTATTGGCTGGATCTGTCGCCCGGTTTGTTCCATTCTGGAATTCTACTATTATAAAGGATGGGACACATGAAGTACTCCGTAGGATTCGTCGTTTCACTGTTTTTAGTCATGCCTTTTTTGTCGATGGCCAATGACGCCGTTGAACCGGCTGTTACCGGGGAAGGGGCGGTTGATCTTCTTGCTGATGGACTGGCAGGCTGGAGCGTGCCTTCCAACCTTTGGAATTTTGAGGCCGGAGTAATTACGGGAGACACCGGCGGTGAACGAATCAACATTCCGCAGTGGATTTACACCAGACAACGGTATGACGATTTTGAATTTACCTGCGAGTTAATGCTTTCGGGAGACACCGGTCGGAATACGGGGATTTATTTCCGCGTGAACCCTTTTCGCTATGAGAGCAGGAAAGGGAAAAAAACCTTCGAAGCGCCATCCGGATACGAGTTTGATACCGCTTTTCATCGGCCGGGTAAGAGAAACTATCGCGGAACGCTTGGTGATTGGTATGCCCGTCCGAAGCTTCGTATCTTTCCGGACCCGAACATAATCAACGATGCATATAAAACCGACGAATGGAACCGCATGACGATTCGTGCGCGGGAAAACCGTTTGGAATATTGGATCAACGGCATCAAAGTTATGGATTTCTGCGACCCCGATCCTAAAGGTTCCCGCGAAGGCATTATCGGGTTCCAGATTCACGATGGTTCGGTCATGAAGGTCGAATATCGCAACATACGTATCCGTTCTCTTTAACCCGGAATTTAAGCCCAGACATGGAACACCCCGAAAACCAAACGCTGCAGGTGACAGCGTCGCCAAGCCCGTATCACCGCTTTGTGTGGGATAAGCAGAATAATAAACTCGATATCCCCGAGGGCTGGGATTGCCTGAAACCAGGCGATGCCACCGTCACGAAAACGCTGAAGAGCCTGGGGCCGACCTGGACGGCCACGCGCAAAAAGGGGCGGAAGACCTTTTCCGATGGCGTTTGGGCATCGGCTGAACATATTGCGGAAGCCAAACGAATCGTCGCCGAAAAACGCACGGCACCCGGCTATGCGAAAAAACGCGCATCGGATCTGAAACGCCGCGAAAAGAAACAGGCCGAATATGAAATCAGTTTTCATGAAGCCCTGCTGAAGTGGCTGAATTTTCATCCGCGCTATCAAGCTGAAGCCGAAAAAATGGCTAAGCTGATTGGTGAACACGCCGTGCCTGTCGGCAGCGGAACCGTCGCTCGCACCGAACGCATTCCGATTGAAGATCGCGCTTCGGCCGCCGCGATTGCCTGGATGCGGCATTCGACAACTGCGTACGACCATATGCACATCCCGCTGGTCAAAGGCCGGCGCCGGGAGGTGCGGCGTGAATTGGCGCAGCAGTCGAAAAAGGTTCTCGCGGCCTACCGTCGGGGCCTGGATGTGGATCGGGATCTCTGCCCGCTGGCCCGTGCATTGCGTTGATGCTGAAATAACGGATCATTTAAAACAAATCTATGACTAGCTTTTTGGAAGGACGCACGCTGTGCGCCCCTCCACGCAAAGGGAAGGCTCAAGCAAGAATGACATGATTGAATCCAGTTATTCGCATGCGAAAGGCGGAAAGCGGATTAATGGCTTTCCCTGCAATCTTTTTTATTTGACTGATTGATCAAATATTTATAGGTTGCGCACATGACACGAGGAAAACCATTATCATTTGACCGGAATACGGTGCTGATGCGGGCCATGGAATATTTCTGGAAGCATGGGTATGAGGCCAGCGGAATTACCCAGTTGCTGGAGCATATGGGTATTCAACGTCAGAGTTTTTACAATACGTTCGGCAGCAAGGAAGAGCTTCTGTTTGAGGCGATTGATGCGTACGGAAAAATGGTGCGTCTGATCTTTAACGATACCTGCAAGGACGAGCTGTCGCCATTTGAGAAGATTGATCGTCTTTTTGTGCTGTGGGAGAGTATGGATTCCAACGGTTGCTTTATCGGGAACTGTGTAGCGGAGTTTGGAACCACACATGACAAGGTGGCAAAGCTGATGGGCTCGCAACTGAGCATGCTGCAAAATTTGTTTTCATCCATTTTCAAGGACGCGATTGAACGCGGTGACCTACCTGCTGATCGAGATCCGATGGTGATGGCGACCACGATGATGACGTATGCGCAGGGGCTGGCATTGCTGGATAAAACGACGATCGACCGGGAGCAGATCAGCGGCATGGTTGAGGTTATGAAGCGGTCGCTTAAGCAGTAATTTTTTTGCTCAATATTTGACTGATAGGTCAAAAGTAAGGAGGCATGAGAATGGCAACAATCAACAACAGGGTATATGCAAATCTGGCGAGCAAGCATCTGGGGTCGCTGATCGGGCAACGCGCTGAAGCATTCGGAGCGTTGTGGTGCGAAAAGGCGGAAGAGCTGAGCGTCACACAAGCCAACTCCGATATCTGCGCATTACGGGCCTTGCGCGAATGCATGAAAGAGTTTCATGTGGAGTTGTCGGTGTTGCACCAGCAGCTGCTGATGGAGGATTTTGGCGATGCGTTATTATGTGGCGCGGAGCTCTAATGGTGCGGACTTAAGTAGATTTTCCATATTTGTAGGGCGGGAACGGCTGAGGCACGATGCCTTCCCGCCGCCCGTAGCACCAACGGCTGGAAGGTCTCCTTCGTCAACCATTCCAGCCCTACAACTACATGGAAGATATGATGCTAACGCCATTAGCGCAGAGCTGCAACGGCGCACCGAGCCGTTTAAAAGATAGAAAAGGGAGCAATACAATGGATGTAAAACAACTGACTGCGCCATGCGGATTGGCCTGCTGGGCATGTGCCTATTACAAAGATAATATTACAGGTGAGCTGGCAGAGCAGGTGGCTGCAATGATCGGGATGGATGCCGTGCATGTGGCGTGTGAGGGATGCCGGAGTAAAACCGGATGCAGTTTTGAGGCGCCTTTGACTGAGGGCAAAGGGTGCAAAACGAAAAACTGTGTTGCTGAAAAGGGGCTGCACAACTGTTCTGAATGCAGCGTTTTCCCTTGTGAAAATCTGATGCCGGTGGTTGATGGGTCGGATCGGGCTCCGCATAATACCAAGATATATAACTTAAGTCGCATACGGCTCATTGGTCTCGAAGCGTGGGCGGAGGAAGCCGCGATGATTCAACAGAAATATTTCAAAGGCAAGTTTGCCTATGGGCAGGCTCCGGTGCTTGAGACGAAAGGAGAATAATAATGGGATGCGAAAATTGTAAAATCCGTGGCGCGTATGACAAAAATCCAACGTCGTTGATCGGGCGCTTCTGGCGTTGGCATATCGGGTTCTGCCCCGGTTGGAAAAAATATTTCAAAGGGCTGTCCGAAGAGGAGCGGCAGGAGCTGACAAAACAGTATGGTTTAAAATAAGATAAGACAGGATCATTTCTTGGTGAAGAGATAATAATTATCCTGTCATTTAATAATCCTGTCTAAAAATCCGATAGTTTGGTCTGGGCTAAGCTGGGTTCAGGAAAGAATGATGAAAACGCGATGCGCATGGCTTACAGATGATCCGCTCTATCTGAAGTATCACGATGAAGAGTGGGGCGTGCCGGAGCACGATGACCGCAAGCTGTTTGAAAAGATCGTGCTCGAAGGTGCGCAGTCGGGGCTGAGCTGGATTACCATTCTGAAACGGCGGGAAGGTTACCGTCGTGCGTTCGATAACTTCGAAATTTCAACCGTAGCGGCTTATACAGAAAAGGATGTCGAACGGCTGGTAAATGATACGGGCATCATCCGCAACCGGCGGAAGATTGAGTCGGCCATCAACAATGCGCGGCGCGTTTTGGAGATTCAGGCGGCGCATGGCTCGCTCGATGCATTCCTCTGGTCGTTTGTCGGCGGAACGCCGGTTTCCAACCATTGGGAAACGATGGCCGAGGTTCCGGCGACGACCCCGGAATCGGACGCGATGGCGAAAGCGCTGAAAAAGGCGGGCTTCACCTTTGTTGGTCCCACCACGTGTTATGCCCTTATGCAGGCCATGGGCATGGTGAATGACCACACAATAAATTGCTTCCGGCATGCGGAAGTCGTTAAGTTGTCAAAATGAGGTGAAGAGATGCCGGTATCGAATGAGTTTTTGGAATATGTGCTCGATCAATTTTCGATCTGGGGCGAGGTGTCGGTGCGTAAAATGTTCGGTGGGGCAGGGCTTTATCGGGAGGGTAAAATGTTCGGGCTGGTGGCCGATGATGTGGTCTATCTGAAGGTGGATGAGACCAATCAGGCCAAATATGAAACCGCAGGGTCCGCGCCCTTTAAACCCTGGGATGATAAACCGATGGTGATGTCGTACTGGGAACTGCCGGCCGATGTTTTTGAGCAACCTGATGAATTGATTCTCTGGGCGCAGGAATCGCTGGCTATTCAGCTGAAGGGGACATGATCGAGTCCCTTACCATAGAACAGGCCCGTAAGCTTGTGCTGCATTCCCAGCGGCTTCCGCCGACTCGGCAGGGCGGTCCGGCGGTTGATGCCACGCTCTCGGCCATCGAGCAGTTGGGCTATGTTCAGATTGATACCATCTCGGTGGTGCAGCGGGCGCATCATCATACGCTGTGGGCCCGTAACCCGCGCTATCAGCCCGCTCATCTCGATCAGCTTGTCGAGCAACGGCAGGTTTTTGAATATTGGTCGCACGCCGCGGCTTATCAGCCCATGCGCGATTTTCGTTACAGCCTGGTGCGGAAGCAGGCACTCAAGAGCGGGGAACAAAACCATTGGTTCAGGCGTGATGCAAAGTTGATGAACGAGGTGATTGAGCGCATCTCCGCTGAAGGGCCTTTGATGGCGAAAGATTTTGAATCGGTTGTACAGAAGCAACAGGGCTGGGGCGTTAAACCGGCGAAGCAGGCGTTGGAAACGCTGTTTATGCAGGGCGATCTGATGGTGTCGAAACGCGTTAATTTCCATAAGGTCTACAACCTTACGGAACGGGTGCTTCCAGCCGGAATTGATACCTCGGTTCCCACGAAGGAAGAATATGCCCGGCATCTGATTTTCCAATGTCTGGAAGCCCATGGCCTGGCACAGCCTGCGCAAATAGCCTATCTTCGGAAAAATGTAAAATACCGGATCGGTGCGGCTCTGCTTGAAATGAGAGCGGCGGGCGAGGTGCTGCAGGTTTGTGTTGAAGGTGTGGACTATTACGCATTGCCCGCTTCACTGAACCTGTTGAACAAACCGCTCTCCCGCAGTAAACTGAAGATCCTGTCGCCGTTTGATAATCTGCTGATTCAGCGCAAACGCATGAAGGATCTGTTTGATTTCGATTATCAGCTGGAGTGCTATGTGCCTGCGGCCAAACGGAAGTATGGTTATTTTGTGCTACCGGTTTTGTGGAACGGTCGGCTCGCGGCCCGGATGGATTGTAAGGCGGATCGGAAGACGTCTGTGCTCCATGTTCATCATCTAGTGCTGGAGCCGGTCGTAAAAAACACCGATGCCTTTTTTCAGGCATTGGAAAAAGAGCTCGCGGCCTTTATGCAGTTTAACAGCTGCAGGTATCTGCAGATCCATCAGACGACCCCGGGGTGTTTAAAGCCTGAACTGCAAAAAAGGGCACGCTCGATCGAGCGCGCCCCTTAGAATTTGGTGCGGATAAAACTTAGTAGGCTGTAACCGGAACAAATCCGATTTCTTCAACCATTTCCTGTCCGTCTTCGGTCAGGTGGGTAGTCATATACTGATAAAGCGTGCTGCCAAGCTTCGGATATTTGTTGGTGTACATGAACAGCGGGCGGGCCACCGGATATTCACCGGTCTGTACGGTTTCCGGGGAAGGATAGATGCCGTTGATTTTCAGTGCTTTTACGGTTTTGTCAACGAATCCGAGGCCCGCGTAGCCAATGGCGGCCGGCGTGCTCTGCACTCGCTGACGGATTGCACCGTTAGAGCCCACATATTCACAGTTTTTATGAATCTTCTGTTTTTCCATCACCAGCTTGGCGAACGTTTCGTAGGTGCCGGAGTTGGTGTCGCGCGAGATGGTGACAATGGCTTTATCCGGCCCGCCGACTTCTTTCCAGTTTGAGATTTCACCAAGGAAAATCTTGCGAACCTGTTCAACGGTCAGATCCTGTACTGGGTTGGAAGGGTGTACCAGAATCGGAAGGCCGTCGAGGGCCGCCACGTGGGCAACCGGCTGAATGCCTTTGTCGGCAGCAGCTTTGAATTCGCTGTCTTTCATCGGGCGGGACATGATGGCGACATCGCAGGTGCCGTTCACCATGGATTTTGCGCCGTTACCGGAGCCGGACTCGGAAACCGTGATGTTAACGTCGGGATTCGCCGCCATGAAGTATTCGGCAAAGGCTTTGGCGATGGGGCCCACGGTGGTGGAGCCGTCGATGACGATCTTGTCTGATGCGCTGGCGGCTCCGGCCACTGCAACGGCTGCGGTAATTGCGAGGAATTGCTTTTTCATAGTATTACTCCTGAATGTTTATATGTTCTAACGTTGCTCTCTAAATACGGGGCTAATTTGCGTAATCGATGTTAGGGGAAGATTAGTAGAAGGTTCAGAAGTGGTAAGATCAGGTATATATCTAATGCGGTGGGTATGGGGCAGAAAGGGATACAGCGGAAATATCGGTGGGTGGAGAGGAATGCAAAAAGGCGCCCGAATGGACGCTTTTTTAGGTCGGTTGGATTTAGAATAAATCCCGAATAGCAAGGATGTTACCAGCTAATGCGGACGGCGGAAGTTAAACCATAGCCGTTATAGTCGTTGCCGGAATCATCCAGGTTTTTACCATGGTTGTATTCAACGGCATTCTGCCACTTCAGTTTATGACCGTAGAGGTACCAGTTGAAGCCCAGGAGCAGGTTGTGTGCGGTTTCAACTTTTTCTTTTCCTACGTTCCTATACGCATAGCGGGACATGCTGACATCGACTTCACTATCCAGACTGGTTACTCCGGCATACTGGAGCACAAGCTGGAGGGTGTCGGAGATGTCGTAGTAAGGCATGATGTCTACACCGAATAAATCGCTCATTCCCTGGTCTGAATTTCCGAAGCCTCCGGCAACATCAGCCCAGATACCGAACTTTTCGCCAAGCTTTTGTTTGTAGACGAGTGCCAGAACGTGGTCGAGTTTTTTAGTCCCGTATCCATATTTACTATCGTAGTCCGTGTCGTTGTAAACATAGTCCAGACGAAGGGATCCGTCTTCTCCCACTTTGGTTCCTGCAGAGAGCAGGGCAAAATAGCCGCTATCAAAGTGGCCGAAGCCGGCCTCTCCACTGGAAGAGAATCCGCCGACTTTGTAGGAAATATTTTCCACATCGCCATACACGGCTGCTCCTGTGAAATACTCGGTTCCGAACCAGAGGTTTCCTGCAACAATACTGCGTTCGGGAACGAGCAGTTTTTTGGATGAAGTTGCGCCATCGAGGGTGAACCCTGCGGATTGTTTGCCGAATTTGAACTTTGTTTGTTTCGACGGGGCCCAACCAACGTAGGTGTCGGTAATGCGGTTGCTGAATTCATCCCAATCTTCAGTTTCATTGAGATTAAAGTCGCCTTCCACGTGAATCAGAAGGTTTTGAATCAGGCTGGCTTTAAAACCTAAGCGCAAACGACGCCATACCAGATCTTCATTGTGCGTTACCTTACCTCCGAAGGAGTAGGCATCGCCCTGCAGGCGGCCGACAAAAGCCACTTTTTCAATCGGGCCGGTTGAATCTTTTACCAGTGTTGCAGAATCCCAGATCCTGTCGTAGATAGAAGCCCCTTCATCAGCCATAGCGGCGCCGGAAAGGGCAATTGCACATGCGATTCCTATTACGGTTTTATTATTCATTTTATATTTCTCCATTCATGTTCCATAGATCGTTTTGAAAGGGGATGGAGTGGAGCACCTGTTCAATATTCAGGTCTGCTTCCTCTCCAATGTTTGGATTTCCCCTTTGCATGTGAATGAAAGTACGTCCCGTTTGTTAGCGAATTGTGAGGGCTGAGTTAGAGATTTATAGCGGAAAACACGGTTATTGTGAAGGTTCAGCCAAAAGCCGCAACAAAAAAGGCTCCCCGAAATGAGAAGCCTTTTCCAATGTCTGGAACCATTCGGCCTATTTTTCGCCGGCCACCACTTCTGCAATGTTAAAGGCGTGGTCTTTCATGCGGCGGTAGTTATTGAGCATGTCGGTGAAGACGAGGCTGTTGAGCGGCGAGGTTTTATTTTCCGATAGGCGGAGCAGGTGCTGACGACGCGATGTTTTCATCTGGTGGGTGATGCTGTCGCTGTCTGTCTGCGCTTTTCCAAGGATGTCCGTATGCTCATTTCGTTCCGCATCGTTCACCATTTTAATGTATTCCGCCACGCGTTGGTGGAGTGCGAGCATCTCTTCGCGTCCCTCTTTGGTGACGGTGAGGCCGTTATTCCGTAGTTTCACGTGGCCCTTCAATACGTTGACGAGATAGTCGGAGAGGCTTTCAAATTCATCGGCCATCCGCATTTCCCGCCGGGCCTCTTCCATTACATCATGGGTCACCTGGCCGGTGATCATGCTGCTGAGGAAAACCACAATTTCCTTCTGTACGTTATCCATGATGGTTTCATAGTGGAAAATTTTGTGTTCCAGCTCATCGAGCTGCTCTTCAGATGCGAGCACCTGACCCAGCCAGCCGGCCATTTTTTCCACACTTTCCGCCATAAACATCACCTGTTCTTTGGACTGAACAATGCCGAGAGAGGGGGTGTCGAGCATGCGTACGTCGAAATAGGTGAGATGGCTGATTTCATCGGCCTTTTTCTCGGGGACCAGTTTAACAACCAGCTTCGCCAGGGGTTTCATGAGCGGCAGGAAGATGATGGTATTGATTAGGTTGAAGCCGGTGTGGACCAGCGCGATTTTTGCCGTGACGTCGTCGGCCATTTCCGGGTTTTTGGTCATGAATCCCTGCAGATGACCGAACAGCCAGTCGATCCCCTGGACGTAGGCGAAGAAGAAGGGGATCAGCCAGAGGGTGCCGATCACATTGAAAATGATGTGTGCGTATGCAGCGCGCTTGGCATTGGTTGAGGTACCGAGTGAGGCGAGGAAGGCGGTGACGGTCGTGCCGATATTCAGGCCGAGCACCAGCGCGGCAGCCGTGTCGAACCCGATAATGCCACCTTGTGCGAGCACGATGGTTACCCCGATGGTGGCCGAGGAGGACTGCACAATCATGGTGGCCAGACAGCCGAAAAAGGCGCATTTAAGGACGCCGGGAAGCGTGCCGGCATTCATCACGGAAAATGCTTCTTTCAGATATTCATTCACTTCGGGGGTTTTGAAGGCTCCCCCCATGGTTTGCAGACCGAAGAAGACCATCCCGACACCAAGCAGTGCCATGGCGGTGTAACGCACACGTTCTCGTTTGGAGAACAGGAAGAAAAAGGCGGCAACTCCCAGGATTGGAAGGCCGAATTTTCCGATCTTCAGGGCAATAATCCATGCGGTGACGGTGGTGCCGATGTTGGCTCCGAGGATGACCCCGATGGCCTGCATGAGTGTCATGAAGCCGCTGTTGACAAAGCCGACCACCATAACCGTGGTTACGGAGCTGGACTGAACGATGCCGGTGATCAGGGTGCCCATGGCACAGGCCATAATGCGGTTGTCGGTGACCGCACTGATCATTTTGCGCAGGCGGCTGCCGGCTACGGCCTGCATGCCTTCCGACATATATTTCATGCCAAGCAGGAAGATTCCCAGTCCCCCTATGACCTTAAAAAGGATATCCTGTATTGCATGCCAATCCATAATGTCTCCTTCGTACACAAAAAATGCGCGGAGAAGCTAACACAATCCTAACAATTGGCTATTCAATAATGGTCGGGTTATTCAATTGAAGCTGAGTCTCAATAAGAAAGGCTCTCCCGTTTCCGGAAGAGCCTTTTTGCAGGGATTGGAAGGCAATCCTATTTTTCGCCGTTAACGACCTCGGCAATGTTGAGGGCGTGGTCTTTCATGCGGCGGTAGAAGTTGAGCATGTCGGTGTAGGCCAGACTGAAG
This sequence comes from Pontiellaceae bacterium B12227, assembly GCA_029432775.1. Lineage (GTDB taxonomy): Bacteria > Verrucomicrobiota > Kiritimatiellia > Kiritimatiellales > Pontiellaceae > Pontiella. The sequence goes on from JAROAZ010000012.1 coordinate 50,775, forward strand.
TAAGGAGAAACCTCCTCTTTCTGGAGCCGTTGCAGATGTTCTTTACGAATTTCTTTCATTAGCTTGGCAATGGCTGCCCCTTCGGTCGATGCCCAGGTCAGAACATCCGGGTTTTCGTCCTTCATAAATTGGTCGACCCGGATGATATAGGCGGTGACCCGATCGTGGAGCTTCAGCAAATTATCTTTGGCTACGCCTTCCAGGCTCATGCTGCTCTTATTCATCTTCTTCAGACCTTTGAGCACATTGGTGGTATAGTCCGAGAGCGATTCATATTCATCCGCCAGACGCATCTGCTTGTTGGCTGAGTTTGTGACCTCCTGAGGAACCTGTCCGGATACCATGTTGCTGAGGAACAGGAAGATCTCTTTCTGCACGTTATCTAGGATTTCTTCGCGCTCGAAAATCTTGCTCTCCAACTCTGGCGTGGAATCACCCTCAACACAGGTGCGCAGTTTGGTCATCATCCCTTCGACGCTGTCAGCCATGAAGTTGAGCTGACCTTGCGACTGAACTATGCCCAGCGACGGGGTGTCGAGCATTCGTACGTCGAGGTAGGTGAGATGAGCGGATTCTTTGGTATCCTTTTCCGGTGCAAGTTTCGTAACAAACTTGGCAAGCAGCCCGATAAACGGAAGGAAAACAATCACGTTGGCCACGTTGAATGTGGTGTGGGTCAAGGCGATGCCGGCGGTGATGACCTGCCCGTATTGGTCTTCATTCATTGTATCAATGCTGATGTCGAGTGGATTGAATCCGGTTTTTGCTGCAACCAGACCGGAGAGCCCCTTAATGGCGAACGGGAACAAGGCTATAAACCACGCCGTGCCCAATACATTAAAGAAGAAGTGGGCATAGGCGGCCCGTTTTGCATTGGTCGTGGTTCCTATCGAAGCGAGCAGGGCGGTGACCGTGGTTCCGATATTTTCACCCATGACCAGTGCCGCGGCCGTTTGGAATTCAATCACCCCGGTTGAGGCGAGACCAATAGTTATACCTAAGGTGGCCGAAGAGGATTGCACGATCATGGTCAGAATCATGCCGACCAGAGCACATTTGATAATGTCTCCGTAGGCCGCAAATATTCCGCCGTCCAGATTAATATGGAAGGCCTGGAACCACGCTTCAAACTCCGGCAGGCTTTTCAGCGGTTTAAACCCGTTTTTCATCAGTTCCAACCCGAAGAACACCATGCCGATGCCCATAATTGTCATGCCGATATAGCGCAAACGCTGGTTTTTTGAAAAGAGGAAGAAAAAGGCGGCGATTCCAAGGATCGGAAGTCCGAATTTCCCGATCTTCAGCACCAGGATCCAACCGGTAATCGTGGTTCCAATGTTGGCTCCGAGAATGACGCCGATGGCCTGCATCAGGTTCATAATGGCTGAGTTAACAAAGCCCACCACCATAACAGTCGTTACGGAGCTGGACTGTACCAGACAGGTGACCAGAATGCCCATGAGCACGCCCATGATACGATTGTTAGTGGCAATACTGATGATTTTTCGTAAACGATCGCCGGAAACGGCCTGAAGGCCTTCCGACATATGCTTCATTCCCAACAGGAAAATCCCCAGTCCGCCAATAACATTTAATATGATTTCAACAAAGCTGACATCCATCTGTTCATCCTCGATAAGGGTTATTTTAAAATTCGCGGTGAACCTAACAGAAACCTGACAGTTTGCTAATAATTAATTGTTAGTGTTTCGTTAGGTCTTTTCTGTGCGGTAAATCTTTGGAAAGGAGAACGGTGAAAGTTCAGTTGGAATGTCGTACATTTTCTCTGATAGTTCCAGAGGGGTGCTGAAAATCCTGCCGGTCTACCGGCAGACACCAGGAAAAACAGGCCTGTTCAATCATGATATGGTTGCAGATGCGGGTTTTGAATCTATCAGCCCAGCGGAGAGCGGGAGGGATAAATAATATAGATTATATCGGTATGCTGTCATTTACGGTATGTAAGTCCCCTGAGCAACGTTATGGTATTTGAAGAATGTTTGCCTTACCGTATTTGTGCAGTCAATGCACACGCATGGCATAAGGGTTGCTTATCATGCGTTGCGTAGGATCGGTACTTCAGGGAGGCGAAAATTGCCCAATCCGATTCAGGCTCCATTGACGGGCAATAAGTACGGATTCTACAGGATGGGAAATATGCCAATTGTTGAAAAACTGAAATTAATTCTGAAGGTACTGAATCCCCGCGATAAGCGGCAGTTGATGATTATCAGCGCAATATCTGTGGTCAATGGTCTGTTGGGGGTTGCGGGCATTGCATCTGTTCTGCCCTTTATCGGCCTGATCTCTGAGCCGGAACTCATGCATACGAACCGGATTTACATCATGTTCAGCGATCTGACCGGCATAGAAACATATGCGGGAATGGTCATTGCCTTCGGCAGCATTTCACTTCTCCTGATTGTTTTTGGGAATGCCCTCTCCGCATTCGAAAGCTGGTATGGCGAGCTGTTCGGTGCACGAAAAGATCACGAGCTGTCCGGGCGGTTACTGGAAAACTGGCTCCACACCGATGTGATTGAATTCGAAAAGAAAAAGAATTCCGAATGCGCCAAGGAAATTTTATCAGATGTCGACCGCATTTTGATTAATACGTTGTTTTCCATGTTGGATCTGATTTCTGAAACGATTACCGCCATTTTTATTATCGCTCTGCTCCTGTGGGTGAACTGGGGTGTTACGCTGGCGGTGTTTGTGCTTCTGCTCGTTGTTCATCTGCTGATCCATTCAATTACTTCCAGGTCCCTGACGCGTCTGGGTGATGATTACACGCAACTGGAGTCGAGTGTCTTCGGCCATGTGCTGGATGCATTAAAGATGCATAAGGAAATCAAGCTGAATGATATTTCCCGTTTATTTGTGGAACGTTTTTATGACTCCAGCGGCCGGTTGGTTCGAAACAGCATCCGGCGCTCGCTGATTAATGATCTTCCGAACCGTCTGTTTGAAGTGGTGGCCGTGGGTACGGTGCTGCTCATAGCCATCTATTTTACCATTTTCTCCGATTCGAATGCTGCACCGATGACGCTGATCGGGATGTATGCCTTTTCCGCTTACCGGTTGATGCCGGCCATTGCCTCGGTTTTCGGCAATCTTGAAGATATATGGTTCGATTCTGCCAATCTGGAAAAGCTTGTTGGTTCGCTCATGGCGCCTGTTGCGGATTCTGATCCGCAAACTGCAGGCGAGCATCTGTTCACGAGGTCAATTGGCCTTTCCGGGGTGGATTTCAGTTTTTCCGAGCACGGACCGTTTCACCTGGATTCCTTATCGCTCGAGATACCAGCCAATCAGATGACGTGTATTAAAGGCCGAACCGGATGTGGTAAATCAACCGTGCTCTATTTGCTCTCCGGTCTGTATCGGCCGTTTGCTGGAAGCATTCTGCTCGATGGGCGGGAGTTTAAAGCGTACGGAAACCAGGCGTGGAAAAATCATGTTGGTTTTGTTCCGGCTGTTGTAAATGTGCTGGATTCGAGCATGTATGAAAATATTGCTTTAGGGGTATTTCCTGAAGAAATTGATCGAAACCGCGTACGGGAAGTTGCGGAATTGGTTGATCTGCACGAGCACATATCGGGGCTGAAGGGCGGGTATGATTCGGTATATGGAGAAGACGGGCTGTCGTTCAGCAGTGGCCAGATTCAGAAGGTGGGCCTGGCTCGTGCGTTGTACCGGAAACCGGCTCTGCTCCTGCTGGACGAAAGTACCGATGCGTTTGATTTGGAAACAGAAAATACGGTGCTATCCCGGTTAACAAAGATTGCGGGTACCACCATCGTATTTGTTTCGCATCGACCTTCTGTATTTGAACATGCGCACAAGATCATTGATCTTGAAGAGAAACTGGTTTGATACCTGGAATGAAAAAAGAGATTACCATAGAGAAAATCATGTTTGGTCCGGAGTTGATCGAGCTGAAAGAGGCGTGGGATACCCTCCTTGAAAACAGTTCCCGGCCCACCATATTTTCATCATTCGATTTCATATATACCTCTTGTGCACATTTCAAAGAAGACGAGGAAATCTTCTTTCTGCTCTTTAGAGATGCGGTGTCGAATGAGCTGATGGCCATTTTTCCTATGAGCCTGAGCGTGGAAAAATGTTACGGTATCAAACTCCGGACGCTGGCGTATGGAATTACCACGAATGGAACCGATGTGGATAAACCGTATCCGATTATTGCAGCAGCTCATGAAGCCGTATGCTGGGAGCGCCTTCGGGACTATCTCTGCAAGGAGTGGACCCAATGGGATATGATCGATTTCGACGAGTTCTATACCGGCTCATATCTGACGCAGCATCTGAAGAAGATGTTTCCGCAGCCGGTCTACTGGACAAAACTCTCAGAAGGTCCGGAATCGCCGATCGTAAAGCTGGATGGCGATTGGGAAGAGTTCTGGATGGGACATCGCAAGCTGCGTAAAAACTCCCGGAAGCTCGAAAAAAAGATGGGCGATAATCTGGTGTATAAAATTACATCAGACCCGGCTGATGTAGAGCAGTGTCTGAACGATTATATTGCAACCGAACTGGTCAGCTGGAAGGCCGGTGAATTTGTTTCGAATCCGGACAGCCAAAAATTTTATCATGATCTCTTTCCCAAAATGGCGGCAGAAAAACGCCTCTTTTTCGGAATGATGTACGACCGCGAAAAGGTCATGTCGGTTGAGATTGCCTATGCCTTCAAGGATCGGATTTTCTTTGCCCATGGAACCTATGATCCAGCATATAAAGATGTTTCGCCCGGCACGGTGAACTCCTCCCGACTGATCGAATTTTTCCATGGGAAGGGCTATGTTGAAGGCGACTACCTCGCCGGATTTTCCGGATATAATAATCCCTGGGCGAGCAGGATTGAAAAAACTGCCGACATTGTAATTCGCCGCATGAACTGGAAAAACTGCTATCTGGCGATACGCTACCTCGCAAAAAAGGGCGCGGGAAAGCTCTTCGGCCGAAAGGTCATTCAGGATGAGGCTCAGTAGCTTCCTGCAGGGGAAGGGTGATGATGAAGGTTGAGCCGGAACCCACCTTGCTGTCCACCCGGATGGAACCTGCATGACTCTGAATAATGTGCTTTACGATTGAAAGTCCCAGACCGGTTCCTCCCAGCTTGCGGCTACGTGCGGTATCCACCCGGTAGAAGCGTTCGAATAGACGATCCTGGTGTTTACGCTCAATGCCGAAGCCTTCGTCTTTTACATAGATCACAACCGAATTTTCCTGCTTTTCGGCTAGAATCAGGATCTTCTTATCGGGATCTGAATATTTAACCGCGTTTATGATCAGGTTGACTAAGGCCTGTTCAATCAGCGGAGCGTTAACGGTAAGCTCCAGGCTTTCGGGACAGACGGAGTCGATCCGAATGTTTTTCTTTCCGGCCTGCAGTTGGCAGAGATAAATCGCGGTTTCAATGATCCCGTGGAGTGCCACGGTTTCCACCATCACATGGCCTTCTTTCTGTTCCAGTCGGGAAAGGGTCAGGAGATCGTCAATAATGGCATTCAGGCGCCCGGATTGTTGGTTAATGATTTCCAGAAAGCGCAGGATGTCGGGCTCGTGGTTCCAATCATCGGAAAGCAGGGTTTCCACAAATCCTTTAATGGAGGTAATCGGGGTTTTTAGTTCGTGCGAGACATTGGCAACAAAGTCAGAGCGGACCGTTTCGAGGTGGCGCAGCTGGGTGACATCACGCAAAACTACCAGCGCTCCGATAGACTCCCTTTCGGCATTCAAAAGCACGGTGCCGCTTGCCTGCACCTGTTTTTCGGTATCGCCGATCAGAGTCAGGTCACGATCGAGCGGGCGTTGAGAACCCAGCAGAGCCTTGATGAATTCCTGAAGGTTTGCGAAACGCACGACCGACTGGATCAGTTGGCGTTTGGTTGTGTGATGATCCACGCCAAGAATCTCTCCGGCAACCCGGTTCATGTGGATGATGCGTTCACGTTTATCAATGGCCAGCACACCTTCATCCATGCTGGAAAGAACGGCATTTTGTTCATTGCGCTGCTCGCTGATGGTGGAAAGGGTTTTGTTCAGCTGTTCCGACATGGTGTTGAGCGAATCAGCCAGCTGATCAAGCTCCAGCGCCGGTTGGGCGGGAATCCGATGGCTGAAATCGCCTTCCGCAAACTTCCGGGCCGCCCGTTCCATGCCGCGGAGCGGATAGGTGATGCGGCGAACCACGATAATACAGACGATCATGGAAAGAATGCCGGTTAGAATAGCGGCGGCAATCACCCGCATGGTCATTGTATTCAGCTCGGCCTTTATGTCGGTCATCGGGAGCGACGCCCGCACCGCACAGAGTGTTTCATCGTTCGGGCTTTTTAAGGGGACGGCGATATACATCATCTCCTGTTTAACCGTTCGGCTGTAGCGGGTATCAATGCCCATATCACCACCAAGGGCCTGACGGATTTCCGGCCGGTCGTCGTGATATTCCATTACATCCGGTCGTTCATCCGAATCTCCGACCACTTTGCCATCCGGCATGATAATGGTGAAACGGGTATCCGCAGCCATCCCGAGGTTTTTGCAAAGGGCATCAATTTCAGCGAACCGTTGTTCTTCCATAAGAGGAAGCACCTGGCTGGAGAGCAGAACGGCCCGGGTATGAATATCTTTTTCCAATGCCTGGAAGTAGAGGTTGGACATGGAGTGAAACGCATAGAGCGCAATCACGATAATGGCTACAGCGGTCAGCACCCAGTAGGACGGGAGCAGTAGCCAGAACAGGTGTTTTTTCTTCATTGAGAATCCCTCCCCGGATTTCTAATGAAGAATCGAAGGTTGGTGGCGGGGATAGCCGGATTAGGGTTCATCCGTGGATTCTTGCGTGTAACCGCAAAGATCCATAAATCCATTATTCCATGCGTCCAGCACTCCACTCCACTTACTCCTCTTCTTTGAAGCGGTATCCAATACCGCGGACGGTTTCGATATATTTTCCCGCCGTACCCAGTTTTTTACGCAGGCCGACAATCTGGACATCCACCGAGCGATCGGTCACGGGATAATCGTCACCATGCACAGCATCCACAATCTGATAGCGGGTGAAGACCCGGCCCGGTTGCTGGGAGAGCAGCTGGAGTACTTTAAATTCGGTAAAGGTGAGGGAAATGTCTTCCCCGTCAACGGCCACCTTATGTCGGCCGATATCAATGGAGATACTATGCACATTGATGAGGTCTTCGTTGGGGACCGGTTTTGTGATGCTGATGCGGCGCAGCGCCGCTTTAACTCGGGCGAGCAGTACGCGCGGACTGAACGGTTTGGTGATATAATCATCCGCCCCCAGTTCGAGGCCCGTAACTATATCGGCTTCTTCGCAGAGCGCGGTCAGCATGATAATCGGAATCGGAGCAGTTTTGGGGTCGCCCTTCAGTTTTTTACAGACTTCCAGTCCGTCGGCTCCCGGCAGCATAATATCCAGCAGAATCAGATCCGGCTGAAAGTCGCCGGCCAGGGTAATTCCTTCTTCTCCGGAATCAGCCACCTTTACACGGTATTTCTTGCGTTCCAGATTAAACTGCAACAGCTCCTGAATCGGGGCTTCGTCCTCAACGACTAAGATTTTGATCTTTTCCATGCGCCCAATGTTCCGCATTTACCGAATGCTAACAATCTTTAAAATGTTAGAATACCGTTATGCCCTTGTTTGCTAAATGTTTAGATCAGTCCGCAAAGACCGGAGGCAACTCCGGTTTGACAGGTCCTCATGATCCTGAGCACTATGTGATCTTCATCGATATATCCGAAAAGAAGCAAAGGAGCCCGGAATGATAAAGAATACATACCGACCGAAAACCCTTTTGATGGGGCTGATTGCATGTGCGACGGTGCTGGCATCCGCCGCAGATTTTAAAAAGCCGGTCACTTCAATCGATTTGCAGGATGGCGATACCCTGGTGTTTCTGGGCGACAGCATCACGCATCAGTGCCTCTACACGCAGTATGTTGAAAACTATTTCTATACCCGCTATCCCGCCCGCCGGATTCTTTTTCATAATGCCGGGGTCAGCGGCGATACGGCCGCCGACGCGCTGGATCGTTTTGCCGAGGATGTTGCCCCCTTTAAGCCTGAATACATCACCGTGCTGCTGGGGATGAACGATGGCTCCTACCAGCATTTTAACCATGAGATTTTTTCCCGGTATGAAACCGGGATGACCACGTTAGCCGGCCGCATGGATGCGCTGGAAGCCACGACCGTTTTCATGGGGCCGACGATGTATGACGCGCGCGTGGCCTCGGTCAAGCCGCCGCGTTGGCTGAAGGATCAGGAACAGATCGCAAAGGCTACCCGCTACTACAATGCCGTGCTCGCTTTCTACGGAACCTGGGTGCGGGATACCGCGCTGGCACGCGGGGCGGGCTATGTCGATTTCCTCGGACCGCTCAACTACCACACCACACAGCAGCGGCTCGAAAATCCGGAATTCACGATGATTGCGGATGCCGTGCATCCCGAGCCGGACGGGCATGCGGTGATGGCGTTCGAATTGCTCAAGCAAATGAATGCCGACGGTTCCGTTGGCGGCGTCACAGCTAGCCGGAAGTCTAAGGGTGGTTGGCGCGTGGTTTCGCGCGACGGGGAGGTAACTGAGGTAAGTGGAGAAGGGGATACGCTCCGGTTCTCATTTAAGGCAGACGCTCTGCCCTGGGTACTGCCTGCCGATGCCCGGCTGGGATATGAAATCACCAAGTCCGGACACAAAATGAGCAATGAACGGCTTACGGTGCGCGGACTCAAACCCGGAAAATACAGCCTGAAAATCGACGGTATCGAAGTCGGGCAATATACGCAGGCCCAGCTGGGCTCCAAAGTGGAATTGCAGGGCAACGAAAAGACGCCGCAATATCAGCAGGCGCTCGCGGTGGCCATGCTCAATAAAGAGCGTAATGAAAAGGCCGTCAAGCCCCTCCGCAAGCAATGGCAGAATCGCAAAGGAAAACGGAGACAGAAGCTGCACGAAAAAGATCCGGAAGCTTACGCGAAGTTCTATACCGCATTCGAGACCGAGGTTGCCCGGCTCCTGCAGAAAAAGGCCGAATATGAAGAGCGCATCTATGCTCAGGCGCAACCGAAGGCACGCATCTATGAAATCAGCCTGCTGAAAGAGTAGTGGGTACTGATGTTCAGACTACTTCAGGCGGCCGAGAATAAAAGCGATTGGCATTTTGTATTAACGGTTTCGACGGGAAGCTGTTCGAAGCTTTCCGGGCCGTTTGTCTGAATGACCCATTCCTCGTGCTGATACAAATTGGCCTGCCCCTGAAGACAATTGTTCATCAGCATCAATACGCGTTTTCCTTGAGCCAAGGCCAGATGCGTCATGCCGGTGTCTCCCCCGATCATCATCGAGGATAAGTGCATCAGTCCGGCGGAAACCAGCAGGGGCGTTCCGGTGAAAACGGGGAAGCCCTTTTCGCGTGCCGGCTCCAGGCAGAGGGCATCATTCGAGCCGCCGCCGAACAGGACTTGAATCCCGTGGTCGCGCCAGTATTCCGCGACGGCCAGATATTTTGTGAAGGGCCAGTTCTTTTTGGAACTGCTGGTGCAGGGCTGGATATACAGCGCGGGCTTTTCCGGGTTCAGATCGGATTGTATGAACAGTTCTTTTGCCTGAGCGACAGCATAATCCGGGACGGAGAACTTATTTTCCGGGTCAGGAATTCGGAGTCCGCAGGTGCGCAGCAATAAAAGATCCCTGTCGATAGGGTGTTTGCTTCCATCTCGGGCAATACTCCGGGTGTAGGCCCATTTCCGACCCCAACTGTAGATCGTGCCCCAGCGGTTCCGGGCGCCAGTCAGCCAGGAGAGCCAGGCCGTTTCGCCGTAACACTGCAGATCCACCACCAAGGAAAATTTTCCTGCGCGGAGGCGATAGATCAATTTGCACAATTCCGGCAGGGCGCTTAACGGATGGGTGATTTTTTTCTGATCAATGGTCAGGACCTCGTCCACATCTTCAAACCCTTCCAGCAGGGCGGCATTGGAGCAACGGGTGAGGTAGGTTATGCGGGAATCCGGAAAGTTTTCACGCACCGCATGAACTGCCGGAAGGGTGAGGATGATGTCTCCGATGGATCGCAGGCGAATGATTAAAATATTGGTGCGATTCTTCATGATTTTCTTCCCATAGGTTTAAGACGGCCCATCCTTGCGGGCGGGCTCTGCGTCTCATGATTAACAGCCGTGGTTTTGTTCATGGCCAAAAGGTAGTGCCGCGTAGTCAGGGGAGGCAATGCGATGAACTTAACCATTTCGTCATGTTCGGTGGATTGCTCTGGTCGGGGTTCAACTGGTATATACTTTGCGTTTCCGACGGAGAGGATGGCTCGTGGATATTTTGCTGATAGAAGATGATCAGAAGATCGCACTGTTTGTGCTGAAGGGGTTGCGCCAGGCCGGCTACACGGTTGAGCATGCTGCCCGTGGCGACGACGGACTGCAGAGTGCGCTCGCTGGTGGCTACTCCTTGCTCATTGTCGATCTCATGCTGCCCGGAATGGATGGGCTGCAGCTTATTCAGCAGTTCCGGGAATCCCGGCAGAATACACCGATTCTGATTCTGAGTGCAAAAAGTGATGTTGAGGACCGGGTGCTCGGCCTGCGCGTCGGGGCGGATGATTATTTGGTTAAACCGTTTTCGTTTGCGGAGCTACTGGCCCGAGTGGAAGCCCGGCTGCGGCGCTACGACCAGCATCCGCCGATGGAACTTTGCGTGGCCAATCTGCGGGTGGATATTCTGCGCAATAAAGTGTTTCGGGATGCCGACGAAATTTTGCTCCAACCGCTGGAATATATGCTGCTGGTCTATCTCATGCGGCAGGTGGACCGGGTAGTTTCGAAAGATACGATTCTGCAGCAGGTCTGGCAGTACAATGCGGGTTCGATGACCAATGTGGTCGAGGCACGGATCTGCCAGCTGCGCGATAAGATTGACCGTTTATATGAACCCAAGCTGATTCATACGGTAAGGGGAGCCGGCTATGCACTCACCATCAAAGAGTAAAAAGCCTCGCTCCTTCCGCTTCCGGACCGTGTTATACAGCCTCGGGCTCACTCTGGTGCTGCTTGCGGTCACTTCCGGAATCAGTATATTCATGGTCCATCAGCGACTGCGTTCAGACGCCCTGGTCCAACTGGATCGGGTCATGGGGTTCCTGACGGAAAAATATGTTGGGACTTCCCCCGATCACGAACCGCAGGTTCTCCGGATGAGCAAATGGCCGGCTGAGGTTCAGGCCTCGTTTCGCCAGAATTTTCCACAGGCCAGAATCGCTGTAATCGAGGTGGAGAGCCAGCACGATGGACAGGGCTATGAGGTGATTGCGTCCACCGGGACGCAGCGGTTGGAGATTCTGATATCGAAGGCGGGGAAGATGTGGGTCGCCCATTCGGAATCGATGGACGAGGTATTCCGTATTCTGGAAGCGTCCATCATACACCCGCTCAGCGATACCGCTGCTTCGGGGATTGCTTTGCTGCTGCTGGATCCGGCGGGGAAAATCATTGGAGGAAGTGCCGGGGATATGTTCCCGCTGGAGCAAGTCGATTTCCTGCACCGTCAGCTCGAAACCCTTGAAAACGTCCGCTCTTCCGGTCGCGGGCAGAGCGTTTTCGTGGCGCGCAGAATGTATGATGGAAACATCCTTTGTGTATCGGACGACTTTTCTTCCGGCCTGTTGGAACTGCGCCGCTGGGGTATTTTTCTGTTAAGCCTGTTGGTGGCGTTTATTCCTTTCAGCCTGATTGCCGGTTTGTTCCTTTCGCACCATGCGATGGAAGGGGTTAAACGGGTTGCCGAGGCCGCCCGTGCATTTGATGCAGGCCATTTGCAGCAACGGGTGCATAGCCGCAGGGCTGGCGCCGAGGTGGAGGAACTGTGCCGCTCTTTCAATACCATGGCGTCCCGGATTGAACAGCTCGTACGGGAACTGCGCGAGGTGACCGCCAACATCGCTCACGACATTCGAACGCCGATTACGCGCATCCGCGGGCTGGTGGAAACCATGGACTGGAATGCAGCCTCCGAGGCCGAACGCGAGGAAACCGCGGGCATGGTGATTGCGGAATGCGATCAGCTGACGCCGCTGGTCACTGATATTCTGGATGTGGCCCGTGCGGAAACCGGCGTGCTGGAATTGCAGCGTGACTCCATTGATGTGCGCACAGAACTGGAAAAATCAATCGAGATTTTTTCAGCCTCTGCAGATGTGAAAGACATAACTCTTTCGCACGCATTCCCGTCGGAGTCGATTTGTGTGAGCGGGGATCGGAGTAAAATTCAACGGGTGATCTCCAATCTGCTGGATAACGCCATCAAGTACACCCCGCCCGGAGGCCGGGTTGAGGTGCGGCTTTTTCAGGATAAAAAACAGGCTGTTTTTGAAGTGGCTGATAATGGGCCGGGCATCGCGAAGGCCGATCGGGCCTCTGTTTTCGAGCGCTTTAACCGCAGCGGGGACAGCCGAACGGTTGCAGGCAACGGACTCGGTCTGAGTCTCGTAAAGGCATTTGTTGAGCTGCATGGAGGGGGTGTGCGGCTTGAAGCCGTCAAGCCGCACGGATGCGCCTTCGTGGTCTGCTTGCCACTGGAAAAACGGAAAAGAGGCTGGAATCTCAAGGGCATTTCGTGGCCGCGCCGAAAAGAGTCCGGCTGTCAGCAGAATGCCTGATATTGAAGAGGATATTTGACAACGGGGTTTCTGCACGCATACTCTTTTCTCCTCAAATTAAGGAAAACGTTCATGAGTGAGTTTGCACAGATCCCCATGCAGTTTGTCGGCCCCCTAAAGGTGTCTGGCCCGGTAATTGAAGGCGACTATGAGGTGCCGCTGGCCACCTACGAAACGCCGCTTTGGCCATCGGTCAACCGCGGGGCCCGGGTTTCGATGAATTGCGAGGGCGGGATCAAGTGCACCGTGGTCGACGACCGGATGACCCGCTCGGTGCTCTTCGAAGCACCCGATGCCACGGAAGCTTTCCAGGCATTGGAAAAAATCAAAGCCGATTTTCCAAACCTTGGAAAGGTGGTGGAGGGGACCAGCCGGTTTGCAAAACTGATCAACATCAATTCCCAGATCGCCGCGAACCTGCTCTTTATCCGCTTTGAGTTTACCACCGGCGATGCCTCCGGCCATAACATGTGCACCCAGGCGGCCGAAGCGTTGATGAACCATATTCTTGCAACACACCCGAACCTGAAATACGGCTCCATTTCCGGCAACTATTGCTCCGACAAAAAAGCCACCGCCGTCAACGGCATCCTCGGCCGCGGAAAATATGTCGTCGCCGAAATCACTATCCCCGCAAAAATTTGCCGGCGCTATCTGAAGACTTCGCCGGATAAAGTGGTCCAGCTCAACATCCGTAAAAATCTGATCGGCACGCTGCTGGCCGGCGGCTCGCGCAGCGCCAACGCGCACTTTGCGAATATGCTGCTCGGGTTCTATCTGGCCACTGGGCAGGACGCCGCCAATATTGTGGAAGGGTCCCAGGGGTTCACCATTTGTGAAGAACGCGAGGGCGACCTCTATTTTTCCGTCACCCTGCCCAACCTCATCATGGGAACCGTCGGCAACGGCAAAGGCCTCGATTTCGTTTTAGAAAATATGCAGCGCATGGGCCTGACCGAAGATCGGGAACCCGGCGAGAACTCCAAACGCCTCGCCTGCCTCTGTGCCGCGCAGGTTCTCTGCGGCGAGCTTTCTCTGCTCGCCGCCCAAACCAATCCCGGTGAGCTTATGGATGCCCATCGCCGCATTGAACGCGGACAAAAATAGAAGGAATTCCAGAAATGAAACTTCAACAGAACCAGCTTTATAAAAAAGACGATGAGTATATCCGCATCTGCGAACTCGCCCGCCTGGCCGTCAGCTATAAAATCATGACCGATCCGGTCGAGGGCGAGGGCTCCACGCACCTCGTCACCAAAAAAGAATTCTGCCGTCTGATCAAAGGTGCGGAACTGCTCGACTACGAGCCATAAACCATTAACCCCGTCATTCTGGTAGGTGAAGTTATTTGGGGCTCATCAGGAATATATTTAGACAGGATTATTGAATGACAGGATCATCATAACTGTCGCAAGTTCGCTTTAAAAATAATCCTGTCATTTCATGATCCTGTAAAATATTCAGTTTCTACGCTTCGCCCATGCCGCTGAGCTGGCGGGCCATGCGCGAGGCATACTGGTCGGTCATGCCGGAGATATAGTCCGTCACTTTCAGCAGCGAAGGATATAGTTTGTCGCCAAACTCCGGCGCCTCGAACTTGAGCAGGGCAATCACCTGCTCGCAGTGGTAGGAAATCTCTTCGTTTTCAATCCGCTCCCGGACCGCAGTGCAGAAAAGTTCCAGCAGGTCGCCCAGCAGTTTATAACCGCCCAGCTGAAGGCCCATCTTCCGGTGGTCGGTATAAACATTCTTTGCTGCAAACGCCTCCGCCTCATCCAGCGCCTCCCGGATATCTGCCGGGCAGAGACCGATCAGGTCCTTACCGGGCAGGGCACCTTTCAAAAGGGCGGTTTCATGCCGGACGAAAGCTTCGGAAACAGCGCCCACCGCTTTGCTGATCGATACAGCCCGAAGATAGGAGAGTTGGCTTCTGTTGCTGAGCGACTGATCCGCCTTCACCTGAGCAATTTTTTCCAGCATGCCGCGAACCAGCTCAAACGAAAGCAGGCCGATCTCAAAGGCATCTTCCAGGTCGATGATGCGGTAGCAGATATCGTCGGCCGCCTCTGCGAGGTAGGCCAGCGGGTGGCGGGCAAAGCGTCCTTCTTCCAGTTCGAGCATGCCGGTCTGCCGTGCCACGGTTTGCTGTAGATGTTTTTCGGACTGAAAGGCACCGAACTTTTTCTTTTTCTGAATCCGGTCGCTCGTCCAGGGATATTTCATCAGCGCGCCGAGCGTGGCGCAGGTCAGCTGCATGCCGCCGTTCCCCGGCTTGTGCTCCAGATTGGTGACAATCCGGAAGGCCTGGGCATTGCCTTCAAAACATTGGAAGTCGCTGATCTGTGCTGCGGTTAAACCTTCCAGATGGTGCGCGTTCCGGGGATTGGAAAACCAGCACTGCATGGCATCTTCGCCGGCATGGCCGAAGGGCGGATTGCCCAGATCGTGCATCAGGCAGGCGGCCTGCAGAATCTGCCCGAGATGCGTCGGGGTCAGCTTCTCCGGCAGCGTCAGGTGCTCTCCGACCGCCATACCCAGACTGCGGCCGACAATGGAAACTTCCAGACTGTGCGTCAGACGGGAATGAATGTGGTCGTTCGGAGACAGCGGATGCACCTGGGTTTTATCGGCCAGGCGGCGGAATGGATGGCTGAACGCAATCCGGTCGTAGTCGCGGTGGAAATGCGTGCGGGCCGCGCCGTTCTCATTTTCACGTGTATCCAGCAGGCGGTTTCCGTTGAGCAGCTGTTCCCAGGTCATTGTTTCATTCATAAATCGTTCCTTTGCGAGAAAACGGAAATCATGGCCTTGGTGAAACCATGAATCAAGGTCGCTTTACAGAGATCAGACGACTCGGAACATAAGAGGGTCGTTAGGGGAGTTGAACCTGAACCCTGTAGAAACGTTGCGTGGCAGGAGAATTGGGGTCGATCAATGTCATGATTTCTCCAGACCCAGAGATCGGCACTGCAACTGGGTTCCAGATGTCCGATACTAGGTTGGTTGAGTAAAGGAGATTGTAATCTCGGAGTTCCGATGATTGGAACCTGACGGAGGCATTTGTTGTAATCATGGTTTCCAATATTTGGAAATAGTCTGAGCCATCGGTTGGGTCTGTGTCGGCAATAAATTCATCCCCATCGCTTATTTGGTCGCTGTCGGATTGGCCGCCCGGGTTAAAGAACTCATACGCGCCCATATCGACTACTGCAGCTCCATTTGCATCGCCATCTAGAATTCGATGCTGTCCTGCGAGATCGTATTGACAGAGCACATAGGTGTTATTTCCCGTATCATTGCAAGGGGAGTTCGTGCTCAGTTCATAATTTCCTTCATCTGCATTAGCAAATAACGGATTATTGGTTGTGCAACTAGAAGGGGGAGGTATGGGGAAGCTGCTGGCACAGACATTGTACAAATTGTTTTCTGTACCATACAGGTCCTCTGGATCATTTTCAGAAATATTATCCCATACGATGCAGTTATTGACCGTATTGCTTTTGCCATTTAAAGCACCGTAAGTTGCGTTGTTTCCAGATAATGTGCAACCTGAGATCGAACTGACGCCGATATATGCACCGCCACCGTATCTTGCATTGTTGGAAATTATTAACGATTCTGACACCAAGGATCCAGCGTGCATCGCAGCAACTCCACCACCATAGACTGTTGCGGAATTATGAAATAACTTTGATTGAGTGAGTATTCCTTCATCATCTAAATAAACTCCACCACCTCTTTGGGCTGTATTCGAGCAGATTATACTCCCCTCTATTACAGACTGATCGTTGGCACAAATTCCTCCTCCGTAGCGAGGGGATTCATTGTTTTCAATTTTACAGTCTTCCACTCTGGAGGTCCCTGTCATATAGATGCCTCCAGCATCATGATTGGAGGCAATGTTGTATTTCACAACGGAGTTTTTAACGATGGAATCACTCATAGTAATTCCAGCGCCTCTATAGCCTGTATTACTTACTATTGTACAATTAAGTGCTTCAGCGCTTATCAGATCCAAACCTCCATCTTCATTCTCAGAGATAACACAGTTGAGCACCACCCCATCAGTTATTGATCCTCCAAAACCAGCATTTTCTTTTATAATACAATTTTCTATTATTCCCGTCTTTAAACCGATTCCAGATCCTCCAAACGCTCCGTACGAAGGAGATTGACTTTGACCTGACTGAAGGGTGAACCCTGAAATAGATGAATTCACCGCATAGACACATCGAATGCTGTTTGTTCCTGTAAATAGTTCGGAATTGCTTAGGGGATCAATGAATCCCTCAATGATTGTGTCTTTGGGGCCAGTTATCGATTGTAGCTTTTTATTTTTAACTAAGACGCGAGTCCAATCAGCGTAGCCCGGAGTTTGGGATTTTCCTGCTTTGTATTTTCCTGCTGCGATAAAAATGGTGCCTCTATCGATGGTGGCATCTACAGCAGCCTGTATATTGGTTGCGGCCGTAATTAATGAATCATAAGGGAAGTCGTGGTTTCCTGTCAGCGAGACATAGGTTTCCGTTGGTAGTACGTCGAATTCGATAATCTGAACGATGCTCGTTAAGTCTGAGAAACGGAAATGATTGGTCGTGGTATAATAGCCAGCTTTAAACATCGAACTATCGAGTTCAATTAAGATCTCGGTTGTCGAATTCGATTGGAGGGCTCCTGCACTTGGGATGATGGTCGTCAGGTTTGTTTCATACGAGACAAACCATGTCTGTGCGGTATCTGATGAATTATATATTTGGGTTCTAACGGTGCAGTTTGAGCCAGGTGATGTCTGAGCAAGAATTCGGTTCGATAACCAAACGGATTCACCATATTCATAGCAACCCATATCAATGGTTTCATGAATGATGCGGGTAGTTCTGGTTATATCATTGGTGCTGGATGATAACTCATTTGAGCCTGCGTTAATACATGGTGATTCTGGGGACAGATGATAATTACCATTCAATGGATCAATAAAGAGTGGATCATCTGAAATGTTATTGTCATAGCCGGAAACAAGTAAGTTCCCCGCACAGCTATTGAATGCTGAGAAACGGTGAATATCAGGCGATTCTGAATCGGTCGTATTATTCCATGCGATGCAGTTATTGAGATGACTTTCGGGCGATGTAGTATACGCTCCTCCACCAATTCCGCCTGAATGATTACCTGATATTGTGCACCCGTCAACGGGGGTGAATGACGTGCGGATATAAAGGCCTCCTCCATTATTACTTGAGCAATTATCAGTGATAAGGCAGTCATGAATAGATCCCGAAGCCATGAAGAAGCAACCTCCTCCCTCATCTGCTTGATTTTCTAATATTCGGCATCGGTTCAAATCTGCGTAAAAGGTAAATATTCCTCCTCCCAGAAATCCGGCTGTATTATTTGAAATGGTGCAATCTTCAATCTCTCCTTCATCAGCCCTGATTCCGCCACCTCGCTCAGATGCCATGTTACCGGCAATGATACAGGAACTGATAAATCCATTGCGGAAAATGGAACAACCGCCTCCCAGAAATGCGGAATTAAGATTTACTGTCGAATCTATTAAGGAACCGCCATTCTTTATGTGTACGCCGCCTCCAAACTGGAATGCTTTGTTGTGATAAATGTCGCATGATTGAACCGTGCCGTTAGTCTCGATGCAAATTCCCCCGCCGCTGCCCGACTGATTATTGCTTATAATACAGCTTTCAATAGTGCCGCTCCCAACCAACAAAATTCCGCCGCCTACCATGTCTTCATAGGAATTTCCTTCCTGGCCATCCGTTGAACCGTCCTGCAAGGTGAATCCCGATAAAATACCTGTTGTTAAATAGGCACAGCGTATGGAGTTCGTTCCATATCCATCCGGGCTGGTGAGGTCTGGTGAACCCACAATAAAGGTTGATTCCGGGCCGTTTACAGATGTGATGGAGATTTCGTTTAGAACGACGAGTCTATTTCGCAGATTACCGATAGGTGATATGACCTCTCCAGAGGCATAAACTCCATCATTGACCAGTACTTCGTCTCCATCGACCGTGAGATCAACCGCATCCTGAATATTTATAGCCGCCGTGTCCCAAGTTGTGTAGGGCGGTATCGGATTGGTGGAAGAAATGTCGACATAAAGAGTCGTTCCAAGTGCAAGTTGTCCCAGCAGGCAGGTGAGTGCTGACGCAATGGCGAAAGACTTGTTGGAGCATTTGTTGATCATGAAAGGAATTGGATATTAATATGTATATGAGTACAAGGGTTTTCCTTTTGATAGTTCATGCCAAATGATCCTACATCAGGTTTTCACATTTATTAATTATTCTAAGTTCCAATGGTTGGAAAATAGAAGTATGTAGTTCCGCCTTCAGACGGTCTGTCGTATTCTGCAAAGAAAACCGCCTGAAGGCGGAACTACATACATTATGAAACAGGCCATTTTAAATGCAGTGATCCAATCGTTGGAAAAGGAACTGGAGCGACAGGCACGGGCGAACGTGCAGTCGAACGCCGGCGCGGCGTTCAGCGCGGCGGGAGCCGAGAAGCAGCGCGATACCACGGGCTTCGAATCAGCCTTTCTTGCAAAGGGGTATGCCAACCATGTTCAGGAGCTGCAGCGCCAGATTGCTGAGCTTAAGGCAATTGAAGTTGAAGATTTTACCGGACAGGAAATCGATCTCGGGGCCATTGCGGAGGTCGATATGGAGGGAGAGGTGGATCTTTATATGCTGCTCAACTGCGGCGGCGGCACCGAAGTGGCGGTCGAGGGCCGCACGGTCACGGTCATTACGCCGGAGTCGCCGCTGGGCTCCAAACTGATGGGCAATATCGAAGCCGGGTTCATCGAACTCCCCTCCGGCCTCGAAGGCATTATTCTACAGGTATTTTAATCGCCACAAAAAGGCACAAAAAGGCACAAAAAGCACGAAGACCCATTCCGCAGAGCGTCTTGAGATTCTTGTGCCTCTTTGTGGCCAAATATTATTCCGCGGTGAGGTCGTTGACGATGCGGGCGGCCATGGCGAAGCCGAAGCTGCCGGTTACGAAGGAGGCGGCGCCGAACCCGAACTGGCAGTCGAGCTGTTTGGGGCCTTCGCCGGCGGCCGGTTTTTCGAAGCAGATGCCGCCGTCGGGGTGCGGATAGCGAATGGTCTCGGCGGAGAAGGCGCAGGGAATGCCGAATTTCTTTTTGTGTTGCAGGTGCATGCCGGGAATGTTTTTGCGCAGCTGTTTCCGGCAGGCGGCGAGCAGGGGATCGTTATAAGAATCGCGCAGGTCGGAAACTTCCACTTTGGACGGGTCCACCCGTCCGCCGGCTCCGCCGCTGACGATGACGGGAATGCCCAGAACGGCGCACTGGGTGATGAGATGGATCTTGGCGTTTTTTTTGTCGATCGCGTCCACGACGTACGAAAGGCCGGGCTGTATCAATTCGTCGGCATTTTTGTCGGAATAGAATTCGCGGACGGCTTCGATTTGGCAGTCGGGGTTAATCAGTCGGATACGGTCGGCCAGAATGTCGACCTTGGCCCGTCCGGCGGTTCCGGTCAGGGCGTGAATCTGGCGGTTGGTGTTGGAAAAGCAGATGTCGTCCCAATCGACTAAGGTCAGGTGCCCGACGCCGGAACGGGCCAATGCTTCCGCCACCCAGGAGCCGACCCCGCCGACGCCGACGATCAGCACATGCGCCTGTTGCAGCTTGTGCATGGCGCTTTTCCCGTAGAGCCGGAAAAGCCCGCCGAAGCGGTGTTCATATCCACCTGTTTCAATTTCGCTCATATCATTTTTCTCTCACCGAGCCACAAAGAGCACAAAGAGTCTGATGTTCGGAGGCTTCGTGTCTTTGTGAGAGTTGTTTCGAATTCGTGTAAGAGGCGGGACTATAATTCCAATGGTTGGAAAATCAAGCGCGTTGTAATCAGTCGTCGCGGCCGCCGAGCAGACCGAGGCGCATCAGATAGTAGAGCAGGGTGAGCAGGGCCGTGATGGCCGAGGCAACATAGGTCAGGAACGCGGCATCGAGCACCTTACCCGCGTCGGCAGCTTCCGAAGGCTGGACGATTCCGTCGGTCACCATCTGGCGCTTGGCCCGGGCGGAGGCATCCCATTCAACGGGTAGGGTCACGACGGAGAACAGAAAGCCGATGCCGAAGAGAATGACGCCGAGTTTCATCATACCGGCGCTCTGCATGAAAACTCCCAGCAGAATAAAGACGTACGATCCCCACGAACTGAACTGGGTGACCGGGACCATGGCGCTGCGGATCTGCAGCGGAACATAGCCGGTGGAGTGCTGCAGGGCATGGCCGGCCTCGTGGCAGGCGACACCAATGGCGGAGAGCGATTGCGAATCGTGCACATCCGGTGAAAGGTTGAGTGAACGGTTCATCGGGTTGTAGTGATCGGACAAAAATCCGCGTACGCGGTTGATGCTGACATCCTGCAGGCCGTTGCGGTCGAGCATCCGTCGGGCGGCCTGTGCCCCGGTCATACGTGAACTGGCGGAAATTCTGCTGAATTTGTTAAAGGTTCCCTTGGTTTTTGCGGAGGCGATGCCGGCGAGGATCAGCCCGGGAATCATGAAAAGCCAGTAGATAGGGTCGAGTGATAGAAACATAACTTCTTCTTCCTTTTTAAGGTTTTTACATCAGACGCTTTTTAATCCGAGGTGTTCAAAAATCTCATAAAATATGGTGGTTGGAGGGGTTCGGTGTTCTGCAGGATTTCCAATGTTCGGAAATCCTGCAGAGGGGCTTGACCGACCCGAAGTTCTAAGGCACTTTGCTTCCTTTCTTAATCAAACCCGAACATAACCAGAGGACGGTATGTTATGAGCGATTGGATCGGCCATGAGTGCGGTATTGCCGCGGTAAGACTATTAAAACCGCTCGATTTCTACATCGAGAAATACGGCACGGCTATGTATGCCGTGAATAAACTCACCCTCTTGATGGAAAAACAGCATAACCGCGGCCAGGACGGCGCCGGGGCCTGCGCCATCAAACTGGATATGCCCGCCGGTGAGCCCTATATTTTTCGCACACGTTCTGCGGATAAAAACCCGATCATGTCGGTCCGCAACCGGATGGTGAAAGCCTTTTCCGACGCCCGGGAACAACATCCTGAAAAGATGAATGACGGCGACTGGGTTAAAAAGAATGTGCTGTTTGCCGGCGAGCTGCTGCTGGGCCATCTGCGCTACGGCACGCATGGCGCCCAGGGCGAATCGTTCTGCCACCCGTTCCTGCGTCAGAGCAACTGGATGACCCGCAATCTGGCGGTGGCCGGCAACTTTAACCTGACGAACAACAACGAGCTGTTCGATATGCTCGTCGAGCTGGGCCAGCATCCGCGAAATAAAGCCGATACCGTTCTTGTGCTTGAAAAAATCGGCCACTTCCTCGATGAGGCCAACGATTTTCTATTCCGCAAATACCGTAAAGAAGGCCTGAGCCGGATCGAGATTACGGAAAAGATTACGCGGGAACTTGATGTTACGCGGGTGCTGAAAAAAGCCACCCGATCCTTCGATGGCGGCTATGTGATGTGCGGAATGATCGGCCACGGCGACCTTTTCGCGCTGCGTGACCCGAGCGGTATCCGGCCGGGCTTCTACTACCAGGACGATGAAATCGTTGTGATTGCTTCTGAGCGCCCACAGATTCAGACTGCGCTGAATGTGCCGATCGATAGCGTAAAGGAGATCGAACCGGGGCATGCGCTCATCGTAAAGCGCTCCGGCGATGTCCAGATGTCCAAGGTCAATGAGCCGCTGGAGAAGACGCCGTGTTCATTTGAGCGGATTTATTTTTCCCGAGGCACCGATAAAGACATTTATCAGGAGCGTAAAAATCTGGGAAAATCGTTGGTTCGGCGTGTGCTGGATGCGGTGGACTATGATTTGGAACATACGGTGTTTTCCTACATTCCGAACACGGCCGAAACCGCCTTCTATGGTCTGGTTGAAGGCGTAAAGGATATGGTCGGCGAGCGGATGAAATACCATCTGCTGAAAGACCAGCGTGTGACGGCCGAGCGGATCGATGAGCTGCTTTCTTTTCAGCCTCGTGTTGAAAAGCTGATGACCAAAGACGCGAAGCTGCGCACATTTATTACGGCCGATGCCGACCGGAACGACCTGGTGGCTCAGGTTTACGACACAACCTATGGTATCGTAAAAAAGAATGATACGTTGGTCATTCTCGACGATTCCATTGTGCGCGGGACCACACTGCGGACCAGTATTCTTCGGATTCTTGACCGGCTGGGAATGAAGAAGGTGGTCATTGTTTCGTCCGCACCGCAGATCCGGTTCCCGGATTGCTACGGCATTGATATGTCGAAAATGAAAGATTTTATAGCGTTTGAAGCAGCGGTGGCGCTGCTGCGCGAGACCGGCCGCGAGCAGGTGCTGACGGATATTTATGAGGCCTGTAAAGCCGATGAGAAAAAACCGATGGCGCAGGCGCAGAACCAGGTCATTCATCTGTTCGATCCGTTCACCCCGCAGCAGGTGTCAGACAAGATTGCCGAGATCCTCACGCCGGAAGGCATGAAGGCCGAGGTGCAGATTATTTATCAGAGCATTGGCGGCCTGCATGAAGCCTGCCCCGATCATAAAGGCGACTGGTATTTTACTGGAAACTATCCCACGCCCGGCGGGCATCGGGTGGCCAACCGTTCGTTCATTAACTTCATGGAAAACAGCGACGCCCGCGCCTATTAAAATATCCTGATTCTGTTTTGCTGAGAACCGCCCGGAAACTCCGGGCGGTTTTTTTTGTAAAGGTTTTCCGTGCCGTATTCGTATCCCCCTTAGAAAGGGATTCAATATGAAACAGAAAAAGCGGTTCTTCACGAAACACAGTAAATCGAGTGCGGTGGTGGTTACACTGGCACTGCATGGCATCTTCATTGTGGCCGGACTATCCATGGTCGTGATGAGCACCATCATCGACCGGGATCCGGGGTTTGTTGATCGAGTGGTGAACATCCGCGACCGCATGCCGCGGCCGCGGCTGGTCCCGCCTTCCAATACCCGGAACCCGAAACCAACGCGTCCGGATATTGCGCGGATTCCGGTGGATGTGAAGATGGAGCGTTCAACGCCCGACTTTAAGCTACCGAATATGAAGGGACTGACGGGCGAATTTGGCAGTGTGGCCGGCACTGCTGGAAATACGCTGAGCACCATTGCTTTTGCCATGCCTGAATTGAAAATCTTCAATGTGAAGGGGCGGGGTGAAAAGATTTTTCTGATTCTCGATGCCGGTGAGCACATGCTGGTGGATGAAATGGGCGGCATTCCGGCCTTTACGATTATCAAGCAGGAGATGGTGCGTATCATCAACGAGCTGCCGTCGACTGCGGTTTTCAATGTCTGTGTTTTCGGCAGCGGTAAAACGAAAATTCTGTTTCCGCAGCTTGTTGCGGCCAATTCTTCCAATGCCCGGAAGGCGGAGGCCTGGCTGGCTCCACTGAATGGTACTGCCGAGAGTGTTCAGACCGGGCGCTATGGTATTCAGACGCTGGGGCACGGCGGGATCGACCAGAAGAACGATATGCGGGTCGGCCGTTTTGCCGAAAGTGGTATTGACGGGGAGCGCGGATACCGGCAGGAACGCTGGTTTGCAGCCGCCATGACGGCCATGCAGCAGCAGGCGGATACTGTGTTTCTGTTGACCAATACCTGGGGGCATCAGCGGCGCATATCGGAGAAACGATCCCGCTCGCAGAAGGAATGGCTTGCGACGTCGGCCGGAAAACGCTGGCTGGAGCACATTGAAAAGGCGCGGGAAAAGCTGGCGGAAGAAAACGCGCACCGTAAAAAGGCCGGGCAGCCGCCGAAGGTGATTTCGCACGGACGCTGGGGGCTGATGGCAACCTATTATCCCGATATTCAGCGACCGCCATCGCCGGACTTCTACAACTTCACCCCCAGGGAATTTCAGGAGGCCTTTGAGCTGAATCGGGGAGCGGGGGGACAGACGCAGAGTGGACTGGGCCGTAAGAGAAATGATTTCTCGTTTAACGTGGTTCAGTTTGTGCCGGTGAATTCAGACGGCGGCCCCGATTCCAGGTTTAAAAAGCTGACCCGGCTGAGCCGCGGCGGCTATCAGACGATCGCCGGACTGGAAGCCATTCGCAGTTATCTTGAATCAGAGTAGGAGGTTGTCATGAAAAGATTAGTTGATACATATCGCGGTGTAGTCAAAGGAAAATCCAGTGGATTGCTCGTCAGTATTCTGTTTCATGTCGGCATCGGAATTGTGGCCACATCTGTCTTTCTTGTGGTTCAGCAGCAGGAAGAGGAAGTCATCTTCCGCCCGGTGGTGGTGCGGCCTCCGAAAAAGATGGATCTGATCAAGCCGACATTCAACATTAAGAAGCCCTCGAAACCCGTTCGGCAGATCACGCGCATTACGGTGCCGCGAAACTCGGTGGCTCAACCGGCGATTGAAGTGCCGGATCTGGATGGAACTATCGGCTCGGCGGTGGGGGATCTGACGCCCGGGTTTTCTGTGATCGATGCGGAGGAATCGCTGGTGGGAGGAGATTGGGGAACCGGCTTTGACTTTGTCGGAACATTCTACGATTTCAAGCGCGACCGCAAAGGACGTTCGGTCATCATGGATCCGCATCAGTTTGTGGGTGAGGTTGCCGGCTTTGTCCGCAGCGGTTGGCGGCCCTCCCGTTTTTCCCGTTTCTACCGCTCGCCAAAGCAGCTCTATGCCGGTTGTTTTATGGTGCCGCCGGTGAAGTCGTCGGTCGCCCCGGCTGCGTTCGACGAAGAGGAGACGCTTGGCTATTGCTGGCTCGCGCACTACAAAGGCCAGCTGGTGTATCATGGTGATATCACGTTCCGGTTCTGGGGGCATGGCGATGATATAATGGCCGTGCGGGTGGGCGGTAGAGAGGTGCTGGTGGCCTGCTGGCCCGGCAGCACCTGGTCGCCTCAGGAGTCCATCACGTCGGCGGCGGGCGGATGGCAGAGTTCTTCGGCCAAATCGAGAACCTATTCACTGGGCAACAACACGGCGGTGGTGGGCGATTGGATTACGCTGAAAAAGGGCGAACCGGTGGATATGGAAGTCGTTATCGGCGAAGTGCCGGGCGGGACTTTCTGTTCCATGCTGACCGTGGAAGTGCAGGGCGTGGAATATGAACGGAACCGACAGCAGGCACCGATTCTGCCGATGTTTAAAACCACCGAACCCAGCCGCAACCTGAAAGACGGCATTCGCGAATGGCTGACATTGGATCACGCAGACATCAGTGGAGGTCCGATCTTTCGTGACATTCCTCCGTCTGAAATGGCTGAACCGGTGTTCCAGACATTGGAAGTTGCTGAACCGGTTGTTCGGGAAACACGTACCCGGATCTGGGGCGGTTCGCTGGAAGCGGAGTATGTCGGTCTGATCGGGGACAAAGTCGTGCTGAAAACTCCCCGCGGCAGACAGGTTCGGGTGCCGTTCGCTCAGCTTGATGAGCGGGAGCGGGACTTTGTTGAACTGGCGGAAACACCGGAATTTAAGATGACCTTTACGAAGCAAAGTTCGCAGCGGATTATTGAAACAACGCCTTATCTGAATGAGGTTCCTCCGAAACTGCTGGACTATACCTTCGGTGCAAAAATCCGGCAGACCTCAGCGCGGGCCTATAACCACACGATTCACGCGGAGCTGTTTGTTTTCGGGCAGCAGCGGATCGACGACCGGAAATATATCCTGCTCGATCATCTGACCAGCTCGTTTGTGCCGGGGGCGGACGCCGAGCGGTCGTATGTCTTTAAAGGAAAGCCGGTGGAGCTGATGAGCTATGATACCTCGCAACCGCGTGGGCGGAAATATGCGGACTATCTGCTGATCCTGACGGATGAGCGCGGCGAGATTATTCAGCACAGCAGTTCGGCCAACTGGATTTTTCCAAACCTTGGAAGTCTGCGGCAGCTGAAGGTGGGCAACTTTCTGGATAAAACCTGTTCCCGCGTCTATCCCACGGGCCCCGGCCCGAAGAGCCTGTATGATTAGTCTGGTGCCGGGAAATGGCTCGCGCTTACCTCAAATGGTAAATCCAAACTGACGATCGTCAGTTTGGATTTACCTTGGAGGCGGAACTTATCCCTCCATGATGCCTGCGGAGTTTCCAATGATTGGAAGTTAGCGCAGTTTCATCTGCGAGAGGCACTTTTTAAAGTCGCCGGGCAGGGGGGCGGTGGCGCGGACCATTTCGCCGGTTTTGGGGTGCGGGAAGATGAGGCGGTAGGCGTGCAGCATCTGGCGCGGTTGTTCGAGAGAAAGCTCGTTACGGGAGCCCCCGTATTTTTTGTCGCCCATTACAGGATAGCGTTTGTCGGCCAGATGGCGGCGAATCTGATGCGTGCGGCCGGTTTCGATGCGCAGTTCCAGATACGAGGCCTGTTTTTTGGTGTCGAGCACTTTAACGAGGGTGGTGGACATGTAGCCTTCGATGTCGGTGCGGATCTCTTTCCAGATTTTAGGGAAGCTTCCAACGGTGACGGCGCGATAGATCTTTATGATGTCGCGGCCTTTGAACAACGGAATCATCACTTTTTTGGATTCGTTGTTTTTGGCGAAGATCACGCAGCCGGAGGTTTCTTTGTCGAGCCGGTGCACGGCACAGATGTTTTTATTTTTTTCCTGTTTGCGCAGCTTTTCCTCGATGCTGTTGTCGTCGGCATTGGTGACGAAGTAGGCCGGTTTGTTGACAATAAGAAAATCTTTGTCCTGCCAGAGAATGGCAATATGTTTGGCTTCGGGCTTCTTGAATTCATCGATCATGATTTCAATGGTGTCGTCTTCTTTGACTTCATGGCGGCGAATCCAGACGCGTTTTCCGTTCACAAACACCCGTTTGGCATCGATGGCGGCCTGGGCCTGTTTTTTGGAAATTTTGAGCTGCTCCGCGATGACGGCGAAGA
Source organism: Pontiellaceae bacterium B12227 (assembly GCA_029432775.1). Lineage (GTDB taxonomy): Bacteria > Verrucomicrobiota > Kiritimatiellia > Kiritimatiellales > Pontiellaceae > Pontiella. The sequence continues at coordinate 78,412 of JAROAZ010000012.1, forward strand.
GGCGCTTTCCTTCATCATTATAGTCTACGATAAACGTTTCTTTTTTCATATCAGTTCCTGAATTAGAGGGGCGCATCTTGTTTCCAATGGTTGGAAAATACAAGTGCGGGCTACTTTTTCTCTGCAAGCCAGATGGTGTGGCGGCGGCCTTTGCTTTTGCGTGCGCGTACCGTGACTTCTTCCACTTTCAGCCCGGCGACCCGGAGCCGTTTGGTGAAGGCGGCATCGGGTTCGGCGGACCAGATGCCCAGAATGCCGCCGGGTTTAAGGGCTTTTTTTGCGGCGTCAATGCCGCCGGCTGTATAGAGCCGGTCGTTGCCTTCATGGGTTAAGGCATCGGGCCCGTTGTCGACGTCGAGCATGATGGCATCGTAATATTCGGGGGCTCCTTGAATCACCAGTGCCACATCGGAGGGATGGACCAGTGTGCGGGAGTCGTCCAGCGGTTTTCCGGCCAGCTCGGCCAGATGGGTTCGGTTCCATTGTATGACGGCCGGGACCAGTTCGGCCACTTCGACGGATGCGGTTTCGTCGAGTGCATCCAGCGCGGCGCGCAGGGTAAAACCCATGCCGAGGCCGCCGATGAGCACGCGGGGACTTTTGTGTCCGGCCACCTTTTGGCAGGCGAGCTCGGCGAGGGCGTCCTCGGATCCGTGCATACGGCTGTTCATCAGCTCTTCATTTTTCACGCTGATCGAATATTCGAATGCGCGCTGGTAGAGCTTCATAACGCCGCCGTCGCCGGGGACTTCTGTAGTGTCGAGTAAAACCCAGGGGTTCATAGGAATGGCCTGTTCATTGGTTGTTTGATCAAAAGAGCGCGGGATAGTGGTTCCAATGGGTGGAAATTACAAGCCGCGTTTTCCAATGGTTGGAAAACTGCGGGTTGCAAATGCGGATTTGATCTCAATAAATGGGCGATGCGTAAAGATTCAGGGCCTCAGGGACGTATATTCCGGGAGCGCGTTCATTTGGCCTTTTGTTGTAAGTCGGTAAGCTGACAAGGGTTCTGAGGTGAAAAATATTCAATTTATTGTCCAATAGTTACTTTTTCCTAACTTAGCTCTTTCTCGTGGGGCTTTTTTCTCATATATTTTGGTCTTATTTCTGGATATTCGCATTGCGGAGACCGGATGAGGGGTATGACAGATTGTTTGTTGCCCGTTTTGGTGTCTGAGGGCTTCTTTCAAGTCGCTACAGACGTATAGGAACGTGGATTCAATTTGGGATTCGTTAATGATGTTAACAAAAAAAGCCGGACGTTTTTCTAAACTTCGTCAATGTGTACTGGTTGCCGCCCTGATGGGAACGGCAACGCTGGCCCGCGCTCAGGAAGCGCCGACTGCCGGTGAAATGCTGAAAGCTGCCATGCAGGCCATGGAAGCTAAACGGTATGATGATGCAATTGACTCAATGTATATGTACCTGGGCGAAGTGGAAGAGTCCAAGGCTCCCCGCGTGGTTGCCATTGCTCAGGACATTCGCTTCAAGCTTGCTTCCATCCTGCTCCAGGAAGAGCGGTATGATGAGGCGGCTGCGGTTCTACAGGACTATGTAGACCTGCCGTTGGCGAATAAACCGCGGCAGGCTATGAAAATGCTGGCCACCTGCTATTTCGACACCGAAGCCTATGAAGAGTGTGCGTCCACCGTGACCAACGCCCTTTATTATAATGAAAACCCGGTGCTGCTTTCCGAGCGTGTCTCCAAGAAGGGGGATGACGAAGACGAGGATTATTCCAAAGAGAAGGTCGAGCCGGAAGAGGAGTTTACTCAGGAAGAGCTCACGACGCTGCACATGACGTTGGCGGAGTCCTACTTTAATATTGAAATGTGGGAAGAGTGTATTGAACCTTTCTCCTATGTAATTGCGACAACGCCGAATGAACAGCGCAAGGGCTATGCGATTATGCAGGTTATTAATGCACTGATCGAAATCCCGGCGTTTGATCGCATTATGGGCTATGTTCCCGAATTGATTCGCACCAGTGCCCGTTATGACATTCGTGTAAATCTGGCGTTGATGAATGCCGCCGCCGCGCTTTATGAAGCCGGCGAATATGACAGCGCACTTCCGCTGTACCGCATGATTCTTCCCCGCGATGAGCTCATCACCTATCAGGAAGCCCGCATGCGTGAGATGCGTATTGCATTCGGTCTTGCTCCGGATGAAGGAGCTCAGCTTACCGAAGATGAGATGCTGCTGTTTGGGGGCGATGAGCCTGTCGCCGGCGCAGAAGCCGAGGAATCGGCAATCATTGAGGAGGATAAGCCTAAAGAACTCGCAGAGCTTGAACAGCTGATCGCTGCTCTGAAAGAACTGCCCCCTTATGAACTGGATATTCAGTATCGTATGGCGGATCTCTATAAAACGGTAGAGCGCTACTGGGAGGCGCTGAAATTTTTCGATAAGGTGTATCAGGCCGATCCGACGACTGAAGTCGGCGAACGCTGCATCTATGAACTGGTCGACATGCTGCTGGAGAGCCTGAATGAGCTGAAAGAAGCTGAGGTTCGGACGTTCGACCACATCAGTAAATTTAAAGAAGGCATGACCCCGCGTCAGCTGGCCTACATGCTGACGGGGCATTATCAGAAGAATCAGATGATGCCGACCATCAAGACGCTCAAGCCGTACATTGATGAGTTTGTTCGGACCAATGATACCACGGTTGTGAAGTATGATACCGAACTCTATTTCATGCAGGCGGTTGCTGATTTGGTCATGCAGAAATACGAAGATTCCGAAAAATCCTTTAAATATGTGCTGGATGAATTCCCGGATTCTCATCAGGAAGCCAACTGCACCTACTGGTATGCGATGTCGCAGCTGTTCCTGCAGAAATATGCGGAAGCTTTCCCGAATTTCGAGCGCTACATAAAGAAGTTTCCGCAGGATCAGTATGTGGATGAGTGTTACTTCCAGGGCGGCATCTGTCTCTTTGGTCAGGAAAAATACAAAGAAGCGCAGGAGCGGTTCTCTTTTGTGATCGAAACCTATCCTGATTCCTCCGTTTATCCGGAAGCCTGCAGTATGCGCGGTGACATTTACGGTTCGGAAGGTTTGCTGGATGAAGCCATTGCCGACTACGAACGCGCATTCAATTCCTCCAAGAAATCCGCTCAGGCGACCTATTCCACATTCCAGATGGCAGAAGTCTACGAAGCGGAAGAGAAATACGACGACATTATCCGCGTTGTTGAGCGCTACGAGAATGTTTGGAAAGAAGAAGCTGATATTGCCAAGGCGCTGTTCTGGATCGGTAAAACCAAAATCCAGCAGAAGCTGTATGATGAAGCGGTCAAAACCTATGTGGATGCCATTATTGAATACGGTGGCGATCTTCGTCAGGACGGTGTCGACCAGATGATTTCCGAGCTGGTTAAGATTTCATCCATTTATCTGGGCGTTGAACAGCAGGATCAGTTGATTGCCGATCTGGAAGCCGCACGTGATGTGGCAGAAAACGAAACGCTTCAACTGCGTATCCGCGTATTGCTCGCAAAACTCCAGGACACGGAATTTGAGCTTGGTCAAGAGCTGATTGCGAAGCTTGAAACGCTCGATAATGCCTCGCCGCCGGTGCTGGCGACCATCTGTGATGCTTCGTTTGAACTTGAAGATTATTCCCGTGCCGAAGAACTGCTTCGCATCTTCATCAACAAGTTTGAGGATTCCGACTTCATGCGTGCCGCCTATAAGCTACGGGGCTTCGGACAGTATGCCGAAAAAGATTATGAAGGGGCGTTGGCCACAATTAACGATGCGCAGGCTCTTTATGGTACGGAGTACGACGTGGCCTGGGCTCAGTTGCTGAAGGCGCAGGTAATGCTGGACCAGGGCAATATCGACGGAGCCCGTGAAGCCAATATGAGTATTCTGACAGTTCCTTCCTGGCGCGGTGTTCCGGTGGCTCAGGCAACCTACCAGCTGGGTGTGGTTGAAGAAGCGGCTGGAAACCTGGAGAAAGCATTCGCTTTCTACCAGCGCACCTACTTCCAGTATAAAGGGCATGCACGCGGTTACTGGGCGGCTGAAAGTTATCTGGCCAGTGCGAAGATTCTGAAAAAGCTGGATCGGGAAAATGACGTGCGCAATACCTATCGCGCGCTGCTGTTTGATCCATATGTCAACACTCTCCCGCAGGCGAGTGTGGCGAGCAACTATCTGGGGTCCGCTGAGGTAGCTGAAATTGCAGCCTATCTCGATACGGGTGGATCGTCCAACATAACGATTTCTGTTGAAGCTGAGATGACCGGCGACGGAACAGGCTCTGAAACATCTTCCACTGAGGAGAGCGAATAATGAAACGCGTATTCTTAAGCCTTATTGCTTTTTCTGCGGTGGTAGTAACTGCCCAGCAAGAGGTTGTTCAAACCGGCACGCCTGCCATTCTGGAAGCAGCGAACGGGAAAAAAATCAAGGTCATGCTGCAAAGCCTGAAAGATGAAAATCTAACCTTTCAAGCCTTTAAATCGACCAAGGATATGACGGTCCCGGCTTCCAAGATCAAGTTCCTTCAGTTTTTTCCGAAGTATGATCAGGAAGCGGTGGATGCCTCATTCGCAGCCGGAGATTTCCGGGCTGTTCTGGATGTCATGGAACCGGTGATGGCGGATTTTATTGAATATATGCCCATCGATAACAATATGCGTCAGGCATTTGTTCTGGTTTACAACAGCTATCGCTTCAGTGGCGATTACGACAATGCCGCCGCCTATGCTGAAAAGCTGGTAGCCAGCAACGATGAAGCGCTGGTTCTCAAAGGAAAGGCCGGCCTTGCGTTAGTGGCCCTCGCGAAGGGGGATGTCGCAACGGCTGAAAAGCTGAGCGCTGATATTACTGAAAAATCTGAAGCAGGCGGCCTCTATCTCAAAGCAGAGATCGAACGTGCTAAAGGTGATCCTAAGCAGGCGGTTCAAACGGTTACGGTGATTATTGAAAACCATGCAAATGACATCGAGTGGCTTCCTGCCAGTGAGTTGCTTTCCGCCTATTGCTACCTCGATATGGCAGGGGAAACGAATTCCGTGATTTCAACAAATTCCGCGCTGAACACAGCACGTCAGGTCAAAAATATGTATGCAGGTTCTGCGGTGGCGGCGGATGCTGAAAAGCTCTGGGCCAGTCTGGGTGGTGCTGAACAGCAGGCCCGGATGGATGAGGAAAAGGCAAAAATGGCTGCGGCGGCGAAAGAGCGGAAAGAACAACGCAAGGCTGAAGAGAAAGCTCAAAGAGAAAAGAAAGCAGCTGAAAAAGCAGCCAGACAGGCGGCCGAAAAAGCAGCCAAGGAAGCGGCTGCTCAGCAAACGGATGTTAGTACAAGTACAGAAACAGAATCTGAATAAGGAAACGGAGGCAATAAAATGAAAAAAGGACTCTTAATGATGGCACTGCTGGCGGTAGCCGGTGCTGCATTGGCTCAGGGTGATGCGGAAGCTGCTGCTGCGGCTTCAATGGCGGATAAGACGGATTTGTGGAGCTTGCTCAAGCAGGGCGGCTGGGCGATGTTCCCGCTGGGTGCGTTCTCGTTCTTCATGGTGGCTCTGGTAATCCAGAACTTTATCTCACTGCGCCCGAAGACTCTGCTGCACACAGAGCAGATGCCGGAATTGCTGGAAATGATGCTGCAGAAAAAGTGTAAAACGGCACTGATCTACTGTCGTAAGCACCCGTCGATGTTTGCCAATACGTTCGGTGCCGGTCTTGAACGCTGCCTGGACGGTGAAGAAGAAATCGACTTCCAGAAAGTGAAAGATTCCGTGGAAGAAGCTTCTGTGGAACAGATGACCAAGCTCATGAAGCCGATTGACTACCTTTCAATCATCGGCGCGTCTTCTCCGATGTTGGGTCTGCTCGGTACCGTATCCGGTATGATCAAGGCCTTCCACACCATGGGCTCCCAGGGAATGGGTAAGCCGGAACTGCTCGCTGCCAACATTGGTGAGGCCCTGATTACTACGGCCACCGGTCTGGTGATCGCGATTCCGTCGATGTTCTTCTTCTTCTTCTTCAAGAAGGGATTCCAGAAAACACTGGCTACGCTGGGTCGTAACATCGGATTCCTGTTCGATGCACTGCAGACGGGTAAAGAGCCGGTTAGCTTCATGGATCTCGAAACGCTGGAGAAAATGGAAGGCGAGTAAGCCTTTCTTCTTTAGACGTTCTTTTTTCCAACCCCTGGAAAGTAGGGAACTGCTATGAAACTGAAACAGAAAGATCTGGGCGACGATCTAGAGCTGGATATGTCGCCGATGATCGACATGGTTTTCCTCCTGTTGATTTTCTTCATCGTGGCCTCGCAGGTCATTGATGAGAAGCCGAAGGTGAAAATCCCGACGGCGGCGTACGGCAAGGTGCCGGAAGACACCACCGGGCGTTTGATGATCTCCGTGACGAAAGATGAAAAATATTTCATCGGTTCTGATCCTCGTGCGAAAACAATCGAGCAGGTGCAATTGCAGATCGAGACGGAAATCAATGCTGATCCCGAGCTGCGCATCCTGATTCGTGCGGATGGTGATACGAAGTATAAGGTAAACGAAAAGATTACACTGGCGTGTGCCGAAGTAGGCGCCCAGGACATAATCTATTCCGTTTTTGAGGAGTAAAAATCCATGGATTTAATGCAACATTATGAAGAATCGCCACTGCAATTAGAAATTGCTTCGCTGATTGACGTCGTGTTCCTGCTGCTCATTTACTTCATGGTCACCGCATCGTTGATCAAGAAGGAAGCCGATATCGGCTTTATGCTTCCGGCGAATGTCGCCGTAGAGGATATGCAGGAAATCCCCGTTGAAGTTCTAATTCAAATTACAGCGGACGGTACCGTGGAAGTGGAGGGCATGCGCTTTTCCTTTAATGACCGTGCGCTGGATGACCTCGTTGTGCAGATTGCCGGGCTGAAGGAAATTGCCGCATCACAAAGTTCTCCGTTCTTTGTGAACGTGCTTCCTCATTCGGATGCAATGCATCGCCGCATCATTGACGTGATGGATGCCTGTGCCGCTGCGGGAGTCAATAGCCTGACCTTCAGTAAAGCACTCTAACGTATAACAGGGTACGTTGTTGGAAGTCGTCCCGATCTCTCGGGGCGGCTTTTTTATGTCCATGCAAAGAAATCCGCTTCCTGAGGCGTATCACTATTGTTCCAACCCCTGGAAAGGAGAGCGATATGATACTGGCAGGCGCACGCGGAGAAAAAGTTCACTTCGGGCAAAGTACGGCATCCCTGATCGACGTGGTTTTTCTGCTGTTGATCTATTTTATGGTCACGGCATCCTTAATCAGACGAGAAGGCGATATCGGCTTTCTGATCCCGACACCAAGCCCCGGCACGTTGAAAGAAATTCCCGTAGAGGCCCTGATATGCATTCGTGCCGATGGTTCCGTTGAACTTGAAGGCATGCAGTTTCCGAGGTCAGACAGCTCTTTGGATGATCTGGTTATGCAGCTCCTGGGGCTTCGTGGGATTGCCCGGACGCAGCAATCTGAATTCTATGTGAATATTGAACCGCATCCGGATACTCTTCATTATCGTATTGTCGATGTCATGGATGCCTGCGCTTCAGCCGGAGTTGAGCATCTGGGTTTCAGTAAATCTGTAGATTAACCAACCATTCTTTTTCCGGCGTCGGGCTTCCAATGATAGGAAATTTCCGTAAAATTCGCTATTCAGTTTTTAAACAGGAAATTTCATGAAAAAGACCAGAGTTGACCGCCGCTTCACCGAATTGCAGAAACAGGGAAAGAAAGGGTTCATCGCCTATCTCTCCGCTGGAGATCCTAATCTGGAAGACACGGTGGATATCTGCCTGCGCCTGGAAGATGCCGGGGTGGATGTCATCGAACTCGGATTGCCGTTTTCCGATCCATTGGCCGACGGCCGCGTGAACCAGGAAGCCGCAACCCGTGCTTTGGAATCCGGCTCGACTTTTGAAGGGGTGATGGAATGCATTTCCAATATTCGGAAGCGGTCTGAGATCCCCATGATTTTCTATGCCTACATGAATCCGTTGCTGGCCCGGGGCTTTGATCAGTCGATCGCCGCCGCTGCACAGGCCGGGATCGATGGATTCCTGCTGCTGGACCTTCCGTTGGAGGAAGCTAAGCCCTATCGCAGTGCGTTAACGGAAAACGGGCTCAACGCCATTCAGCTGGTCACGCCCACTACGCCCGATGAACGGATTAAGAAGATTGTAAAACAGGCTAACGGGTTCATCTATTGTGTGTCGCGCGAAGGTGTAACCGGTGTACAGGCGAAACTGGCCGAAGGCGCTGGCGGTTTAGTGGAAAAGATTAAAGCGAAATCGAAACTGCCTGTGGCCCTCGGTTTCGGAATCGGAACCCCCAAGCAGGCGCGCGGTGCCGCCGAACTTTCTGATGCCGTTGTGGTAGGCAGTGCCATTGTCAATGCCTATCACAACAACCCGCACACTGCCGAAGGACGCGCCGCTGCCACCGCAGTGGTCAAAGAGATGGTGGATGCGGTGAAAGAAGTTTAAGTAGGATGGATGGGCGAAGCCCATTCGAAAATCATCAATCTGAAATCGGAAATCAAAGATTAGGAATATCATATGGCAGGACGTTATGCAGTAATCATGGCAGGGGGAAAAGGGGAGCGCTTTTGGCCGCTCAGCACCTCAAAACAACCTAAACAGCTTTTGGCCCTGGTAGGCGATAAACCCCTGATTGCTCAGGCCGTTGATCGTCTGGAAGGACTCGTTCCTCCGGAAAATGTATTTGTAGTCACCAATGCGGAGCTCATCGATGCCACCCGTGAAGCGGCACCCCAGCTGCCGCCCGAGAATGTGGTTGGCGAACCGATCGGCCGGGACACCGCCGCCGCCGTGGCCTGTGGCGGAGCTTTGGTGAAAGCCAAAGATGAAAATGGCGTGTTTGCCGTGCTGACCGCCGACCAGGTGATGGGCGATCTTGATATCTTTTCCAACACACTTAAGGGCGGGATGGACCTGGCGGAAGCAAACGACATCCTCGTTACCATTGGAATCCAGCCGACTTATCCTGCGACCGGTTTCGGCTATATTGAATCCGGTGAGGATTTCCAGACCGCCGAAAATGTAGACTTTAAAAAAGCAGCCCGTTTTGTTGAAAAGCCCGATGAAGCCACCGCAACCGAATATCTCGGCACCGGCAGATTTTTCTGGAATTCGGGGATGTTTATCTGGTCCGTCCAGGCATTGGAAAAAGCCTTCAGTGCACACTGTCCGGAAATGTTTACGCTGATGGATACACTTACAGCATATGCGAAAAGTGGAAAGATTCTGGAAGGCATGGACGCAACGTATCCAGACCTTGGAAAAATCTCCGTGGACTATGCGCTCATGGAAAAGGCCGACAACATTGTCATGGCCTGCGGAACCTTCTACTGGGACGATGTCGGGGCCTGGCCAGCACTCGAAAGCCATTTCGAGCAGGATGATTCCGGCAATACCCCAATCGGCACCGTCGAAACTCTCGATTCAGAGAATAATATTATTCTCTCTAAAGATCATCTAACCGCCGTGATCGGCGTGAAGGACCTCATTGTGGTGCAGGCCGAAGGCGTAACGCTCGTCTGTCCGAAAGACCGTGCCCAGGACATTAAAAAAATGGTTGTCGCCCTCCGGGAAAAAGGGTCCTACGACGAACTGCTTTAACACTCGCAGCTGAGAAGACATAAAGAACACGTAGCTTAGTGTCCTTTGTGTCTTAGTGTTTAACTCCCGTTGCAGGGAATCCGTGTTAATTCGTGTTGATCTGAGGCTTATTCAATTCCTGTCTGCAAAAGCAGTTGCCAAACCTTCCTGTTTTGGTATCTTCCTTTGCTTTCCACCCAATGCCGGAGTGGCGAAATCGGTAGACGCACGGGATTCAAAATCCCGCGGAGAAATCTGTGTGGGTTCGAGTCCCACCTCCGGCACCACTTACTGCTCTGTACGAACTTCCTTGCGTTTCTCGTCGTAGGATTTATACGAATTTTCCCCAGTAAATGCGGAATTTCCAAATTCTCCATTGTTTCCCATTTCCTAGTTCCGATAGGTGAGTTTAGGGCAAATATTTTCCGTTCACTCGCCAGTCGCTCACCGTTCTCCACAAAGTCACACCCATTAACGGATAGATCCAACGTTGGGTTGATCAGTTTTTCCGGGCGTTTGGTAGGTGATGAAAAGCTTGCTCTTATTTCTGATTGCCTCAAGAATTATTAGCAAAACCTCGGATTTGATTCGCCGAATAAGGGGAAACAGCAACAATGAATGATATAAGGAGACCACGATGACTCACAAATTGCGCTTTCGACAAATCCATCTGGATTTTCACACGTCGCCGGCGATTCCGGATATCGGGGTTGGTTTTGATAAGCAGCAGTGGCAGGACACGCTGAAAAAGGGACATGTGGATTCCATTACCACATTTGCCTCCTGCCACCACGGCTGGAGCTATTACGACACGAAAGTCGGCAAACGGCATCCGAACCTGGATTTTGATTTGCTGCGGGCCCAGTTTGATGCGTCCAAGGAGATCGACGTCAATGTTCCGATTTACCTGACCGCCGGGGTGCATAGCCGGCTGGCTGAAGAACATCCGGAATGGCGGGAAGTCAGCGCCGAGGGAAGCTTTTCTGGCTGGACCCAGAGTCCGTTGCAGGCCGGTTTCAAGACCATGTGCTTCAATACGCCGTATCTGGATCATCTGTGTGAACAGATTCGCGAAGTCGTCGCCCTGTTCCCGAACTGTGATGGAATCTTTCTGGATATCATCGATCAGGGACCGTGCTGCTGTCAGTCCTGTATGGAATCCATGCAGCGGAAAGGGTTTGATCCCCTGAGCGATGAAGACCGTAAGGCGCATGCAAAACAGGTGCTGGAAAATTACTATATTCAGACCACCAAGGCTGCGACGGACGAAAACCCTGACATGCCGATCTTTCATAACAGCGGTCATATTAACCGCGGGGATAAGAATATCCTGAAGTATTTCAGTCATTTGGAACTGGAATCGCTACCCACCGGTGGTTGGGGCTATGACCACTTCCCGATGTCCGCCAAATACTGCAAAAAGATCGATAAGGATTTGTTGGGAATGACCGGAAAGTTCCACACGACCTGGGGGGAGTTCGGCGGCTACAAGCATCCCAATGCCTTGCGCTATGAATGTGCAGCCATGCTGGCCTTTGGATCCAAGTGCAGTGTGGGCGATCAGCTGCACCCCTCCGGCTCGCTGGATGAAAGTACCTATGCGATCATCGGCGCCAGCTACAAGGAAGTGGAAGAAAAAGAACCCTGGTGCACCGATACAGTCAATGTGGCGGATATCGCGGTACTCTCCAGCGATGCGGTAAATCAATGCCGTGATTCCGCGGCGGATATCGGGGCCTGCCGGTTGCTGCTGGAAAGTCATTATCTGTTTGATCTGATTGATGCGGATATGGCTTTTGATGGGTATAAACTGTTGATCCTTCCGGATGATATCCGGGTTTCTGTGGACTTGAAAAACAAGCTCGATGCCTTTTTAGACCAGGGTGGCAAGCTGATGCTGACCGGAGAAAGCGGCCTGAATGAAGAGGGGACCGGATTCCTTTTTGATATCGGGGCCAAATTCGCCGGTAAAAATGAGTTTGAGCCGGACTATTTGATGGCGATGGATGAGTTGAAACCGGACATTACCCAGTCGCCGTTGGTGATGTATGCCGCATCGCAACGGATTACCGCTGAAACGGGCCGGTCTTTGGGTAAAGTCTGCAATTCCTATTTTAACCGGACGTATCAACACTTCAGTTCTCATCAGCATACACCGAATAACCCGGATGATTGTTCGTATGATTGCGGGACCTTGAACGGCAACATCCTCTATCTGGCCCATCCGATCTTTACCATTTACCGCGGACTGGGCGCTGTGGCCTACAAACAGGTTGTCGTGAAAGCGATTGATCGGATCCTGGGCCGGGATAAATCACTGGTCACGAATCTGCCGTCGACGGCCCGGGTAAGTTTGATGCATCAGGAAAAAGAGAATCGCTCGATTCTGCACTTACTGTATGCCAACACCATCAACCGGGGCGGAGCAATGCAGCTTTCCGGCGGAAATCTTGAATCGCAGGCCGGCTCGGTTGAAGTCATCGAAGAGTTGCTGTCTTTGCACAATGTTGAAGTCACCTTGAAGTCAGCCGTGCCGGTGACCAAAGTAATGCTGGAGCCACAGGGCAAGAAACTGGCGTTCATCCAGACCGGCGATGAAATCACCCTCAAGATCGGTGAGTTTAGCTGTCATCAGATGGTCGTTCTGGAGCATTGAGGCGATAACGGTGAGGCATCAGAAACTCAAATGCTAAGGAAATAATTGAAGATGAATTTGCTGCTGTTTGCGGGGCTGCTCATCAGTGCGGTCACGGTTTTCGGGGAAGAACATATGGATCGTTCCTGGGCGAATCGTCTGGAATATGTAGGGGTTGCGGTTGAGGAACCGGATTATCATGTCTGGGGGTCCAGTCCGGTTATCGGCCCCGAAGGAAAAACACACCTCTTTGTTGCGCGCTGGCCGCTCGAAGAACAATTTAAAGCCTGGTTGACCCATTGCGAAATCGCCCGCTATGTCGGGGATAGCCCGGAAGGCCCTTTTGAGTTTAAGGAAGTCGTTGTCAAGGGGAGCGGTAAAAAAGGTGATTGGGACTTCGGGTCGCCGCACAATCCCAATATCCAGAAGGTGGGGGAGCGCTATGTGCTCACGTACATTGCGAATGCCGGGGGGAATAAGGGGCAGCGAGTTGCCTCTCAGCGAATCGGAATGATGATTGCCGACCGCCTCGAAGGCCCGTGGAAAAAAGTGGGGGATAAGGGGATGATTCTCGCGCCGCCCACCGATCCTTCCATCTGGAGTTATCAATCGACGGTCGGGGTGAATAATCCCGCTCTCCTGGCGCATCCAGACGGCCGATTTTTCCTGTACTACAAGGCGATGAGAAAGGGCGATGTTCGCCGCATGGGCGTCGCGATTGCGGATCAGCTTGAGGGACCCTATGAATTTGTTCCTGAATCGTTGACGAGCAACTCAACGACGATTGAGGATGGTTATGCATTCTGTGAGAATGAAAAAATCTATTTGCTGACGACACACAACAACGCGGGAACAGGCTACCTCTGGGCATCGGACGATGGCATACAGTTTTCTAATCCAATCTTGGGTTACGACAAAATGCATCGGTATGTGGATAAACAGCGTATTTCAAAGGCCAAGGTACCTCGTGGCAAGAAGTTTGAACGTCCGCAAGTGTTGTTGCAGGATGGGCACCCGACGCATCTGTATGTCGCATCGGGCGCAAATCTGACGGATGGCGAAGGAAGCCACTCCTGTCTTTTCCGGATCAAAAGCCCGGAACCGTCCCACTCCGGTTTAAAGTAGTTGCAGGGGCGCGCTGCCGGCCCTGCCGCTGTTGCTCATCTTCTTATGAAATCCATCCATGAAGGGGTGTCCCTTCGTGCGTCCGTTCGGCGTTAAAGCCTATTGGTGACTCATCCTTCCGAAGCAGGATTTTAGAATCAGTATTTTTAGAGGAGCTAAATGAAAATCCAATCGATCGTTCTTATAGGAAGTCTGCTTCCGATGCTTTGCCTGGCGAATCTCAATGTAACATGATCTATTATGATGACATGGGATACAGCGATATGGGGGCGTATGCGGCGACTTCTTCGCTCACCCCCAACCTGGATACCTTTGCCGCGGGTGCCATGCAGTTTACGGCAGGGCATTCGGCGGATGTCTCCTAATTCGTATCAGCGCTATAATCAGGTCGGGCTGGGCGTTGAAATTTTGGTTTTCGAACATTTAACCAACTGGAATCCGTATACGGAGTTTTATACGGTTGCGGATCCTGCGCTGGCCAGTGAGCTGGGAAATAACTATGATAAAGTCCTGCTGGCGCCGCGCACGGAGTCGCCTGAGAACCTGTTTTATAAATGAACGTTTATGCGAATGAAACGACATTACCTTAGGTTGGAGAATAAGATGCGATTTTTATATATAGGAACGGGCCGAATGCGAACCGTCGTACTGTTGGTTTTATTGCACTCCATTGCTCAGGCAAAACATTACAAAGTGTATCTGATCGGCGGGCAGTCCAACGCAACGGGGCGCGGCGATGCCGCCCAGCTGTCGACCGCTCTTCAGGCGGCCCAGACCAATGTGCTGTTCTATTATCACAAGACGTTAACGGGCGCGGACAATAATACGCTGGCGGAAGATACGTGGATTGATCTGGCGCCGGGTTCCGGGCATGGGAAAAACAGTCCGCCTGCGACAGAAGGCGTGATTGAGTTCGGGCCGGAAGTCACTTTCGGGCATGACCTGGCGGCCGCTTTTCCATCGAACAACATTGCGATCCTGAAATATTCCCACGGCGGCAGTAACCTGCATACTCAATGGGCAGCTACGGGGGACCTTTATGCGGTCTTTTTGACGACGGTCGAAGGGGGGCTTGCCGCGCTGACCGCCGCCGGGCACACCTTTGAACTGAGTGGCATGATCTGGCAGCAGGGCGAGGCCGACACCGGCGCGAGCTATGCTTCATTATATGAAGCAAATCTGACCGACCTGATTGCCCGCGTCCGCAGCGACGTTTTTGGCGGGCTGAACCGGCCGTTTGTCATCGGCGGCCTCTCTTCCAATCAGTATGCGGATATTACCAATCCAGCCACGGGCGAATATACGGTGCGGCTCGCACAGGAAACCGTCGCCGGGAATGTCGATACCGCCGGATTCGCTGATGCAGACAATTGCGATACGTATGATGCCTATAACATCCATTTAAACGGCTATGGCCAGGCGACGCTCGGCTCGGTCCATGCGGCCAAAATGATTGCGCTGGAAGCATTGGATGTCGATTCCGACGGCCTGTCGGCGGATCAGGAGGCATCGTTGGGAACGGACCCTGTAAATCCGGACTCTGACAGTGACGGTCAACAGGATGGAATTGAATTCCGGGCCGGAACCAGCCCGACCGATTCAAATTCATATTTCCGGGTGACCGGAATCGTTGCGCTAAGTAACAACGTCACGCTCACATGGCCGAGTAAATCGGGGAATGCATACCGAGTGGAATTCAGTACCAACCTCGTTGATTGGTCCGATGTTGAATTGGATTATCCCGCATCGGGGGCAGGCTCAAATACGGTTTGGACGAGTGCAGATAGTGGAAGCGAACCTTCAGGTACAAATATATTGGCGCTTTACGATGCCCAGACCGCAAACAACGGCGATTTTATTACCGATGCCTTCGATTCCGTGGATACGGAAATCAGCACCACGGCCACGCGTCTGGCACAAGGCGGATCGTTGTCCGGCGGCGGATCAGAGGCATTCGTGCTGGCAAATGCGTTGTTTAATACCAGTGCCTCCGGATCGCCCGGCTTCAACCTGGCGGACGTTAATCTGGTGAGCCGGAGTGCGGCGGCAACGGCGGGCGATTCGTTCTCCTTTACGCTCCAGGCGAATGGTGCAACCGTTAACTATGAATCGATCTCGTTCTATGCAGACCAGCATGCAAGCGGCGCCAAGGTGGATGTCAGCTATACCGTGGGCGGCTCCGAAACGTTTGTCCTCCAGAGCTATGAGCCGGTGGGTGCGAACGCTTCCGTCGCGTTGGTGGAGGTTGACTTTGCCAACTTTTCCAGCACAAATGATGTCGTCTGGACCTTCTATCTGTACGGAGCTCCGGGCACCGCCAATGGAACCCGTTTTGATGATATCACGCTGCGTGGCGCAGCAACCGCCCCGCCGAGCAGCGTCATCGCGCTCTACGATGCCGAGACCGGGATCAACGGCGACTTCAACACAACGGCGTTCGATTCGGTCGATACAGAAACCAGTACCACGGCAACCCGGTTGTCGCAGGGAGGGGCCTTGCACGGTGGCGGGCAAAATAAATTCATATTGTCTCACAGCATTTACGACAACACCGCATCCGGCTCACACGGATTCAACCTGGCTGGATCGACCACGGCCGGCCAGAGCGCGGCCGCAACGGCAGGCGACTGGTTCTCATTCACCGTTGAGCCGAATGGGAACACCGTCGAATACCAAAAGATCTCGTTCTATACCGATCAGTACGGATTCGGCGCAAAGCTGGATATCAGCTATACCATCGGGACGAACGAAACCTTTATTGTGCAGGAATATGTCATGCTGGAAGACAATCTCCCCCTGGAGTATGACGAAGTGGACTTTGTTGATTTTTCCAGCAACCAGAATGTGGTCTGGACCTTCTATCTCTATGGGGCTTCGGACAATAACTATGGCAGCCGCTTCGATGACATCGCGCTCTATGGCTCATCGGACGCGGTTGGGATGACTGAAGAACCTGCATCTGCTTTCTATCGGGTGCACCTGCAATAAGGTTTTTTCCGTTGCAAATGAACGGAGCTTGTTAGTATGCGGTGTTAATTCTGTCACTTCATGTATCTGTTCGGCGTTAACGTATATATATGACCAATATTCGTGTGGTAATCTATAATTTTAGCTGATTTGGGAGAAATGAAATGAAGATCCAGCATGTGGTTTTACTGGCCAGTGCCTGTTCGATGTTAAGCGTGGCGCAGTCCTGTGATTTTGAGTTCGAATATGTCGGTAAGGCGGTGGAAACGAAAGGCATGCATGTCTGGGGATCATCACCTGTAATCGGGCCCGAAGGAAAGGTGCACCTATATGTCGCGCAGTGGCCGATCGACACGCAGCCTAACTTCAACGGGTGGTATAAGGATTGTGAGATTGCACACTATGTCGGCGACAAGCCGGAAGGACCGTTTGAATTTGTCCGCATGGCCGTGCCGGATCAGGACGGCACCTTCAATTCGCCCCATAATCCGACGATTCAGTATATGGATGGCAAATATGTGCTCTGCTTTATCGTCAATGAAAACGATAAGCTGAAAACACAGCGCATCATCATGTATGTGGCCGACGATCTTTCCGATGATTGGAAACCGGCGGCCGGTGCGGAGAAGGATGGAACCATTCTGCGGAAATCCAACAACCCCGCCGACTGGAACCATGCCGCAAAGCTGGGGGTCTCGAATCCGTCGCTCATCAAATACGGCGATAAATACATGCTTTACATTAAATCGGTCCTTCCGAAGGGTGGCTATTCCTACGGGGTCGCGGTATCGGATACCCTTGAAGGGCCATACAAAACACACCCCAAAAAGGTGACCGGTGGCGGAATCGAAGATGCCTATGCGTTTACGATGAATGACACGGTTTATCTGCTCAGCCGCAATTTCGGGCACATAAAAGGGGGGGCGCATGGCGGCGGTCTGTTGTGGAAATCTGCGGATGGTTTCTGGTTCTCAAAGGAAGATGTGAAGCTGTCCTTTAAACCGCTGGCGCACTATATCGGCGCGGAGGACCTGAAAAAGGGAACAAAATATCGGCCGCCGGCGAAAGTGAAGGACTGGTCCGGCCGCCTGGAACGCCCGCAGATCCTCATGACGGATGGCAAGCCCGCTTATGTTTATATGGCGACAGGGATCAGCACCAGAGACGGATACGGCAGTTGCTCACACGTCTTCCGCATGAAAAAACGGGGCGAATGAGGCGTGAGGCATTTTTCCAGCCTCTGGAACCTTATTAAGTGCAATCAGATCTTAATCCTCAGTTTGCACGAATGACCACGCCTCAATCGTCACTTCACTTTTTTTACATTTTTATGTCACTCCATTCGTTTCATTGGCGTTAGAGGGGTGTTGGTGCGGAATCTTTTTGAGTAGAATTGTACTTTTCATTAAGGTTTTCGGATGTTTTGCATGCAAATAAGGCAACCAAGGAGAAAGAGGAATGGAAAAAAAAGTATTTAGTTTGATCGCTGCATTAGTGGTCGGAACCATGGGGGTACAGGCGCAAACTCAGACCTGGGATCCCGATGGAAATGATGCCAGTGACGGCGGAGCTGGAACCTGGGACACCACCACGGGAAACTGGATAACGGCTTCTCCGTGGGTGAATGGAAACAACGCCATTTTCGGCGATGCCGGTGCGAACTACAACGTAACCGTTGCCGCTGGTGGCGTCACGGTCGGCGATCTGGCCTATACGGGAACGCACAGACTTCTGTTTCTGGCGGAGGCCGACAACAATGGCATGATCAACATCAAATCCGGTGGTGCCACCTGGGACACAGGCGGCGGCGAGATCCTGCTCCTGGCCAACACGTCCGCCGACTCCTCGCTTTCCATCGGCAGCGGCGATACGCTGACGGTTAACGGCGGCGGCACCTTCAACACAGGGGAGAAGCCCACCGGGGCCTCCTGGGTAGCTGCCGGAGCCACCCTCGACATCACCGAAGCAACGACCCTTAAGGGGAATGCCGCCAGCGTAGGTGCGTTCAGCACAGTCAAGCTGGCCGGCGGGAGCAAGTTTGTCCATGAACGCAACGGTGATCAAAGCTATGCGAACAACTGGGAACTGGGGGCCGGAACGGTCACTTTCGACAACAGATGGGGAAGAAACTACAACCTGAACGGGGTTGTCTCCGGAGATGGAGGACTCAAGGCTCAGAATATGGCGAACTATGAATTAAGGTTGTACGGAAACAATACCTTTTCGGGCGGCCTGGAAGTCAGCACGGCCTCGCGGGTCGTCGTTCAGGAAGCCAGCGATCTGGGCAGTGTGGATAACGATATCACGTTGTCGGGTGGAGGAATCCTCAAGGCGGAGGGCGTAGACTTTGGCAACTCCCGGGACATTATTCTGAGCGGCGCAGGAGGATCCATTATCAATGCCGGCGTCAATACGTTCGGCGGAAAGATTACCGGTGACGGCAATCTTCAGATCGGCAATTCCGTGTATTCGGGCAATGTCAACACCATGACCCTTACCGGCAATTCCGACTATACCGGTTCCACGACCATCGAGCGGGGTACGCTTGCGCTGGGTATCAACGATGCGCTTTCCACCAATACCGTGGTGACGATCGGCGGGGGTGGAAGCACATCCCGGCTGGATATGAACGGCTATGACCAGACGATTGCCGGGCTTACTATCGCCGGTTCCAATACACGTGTGATTAGAAACAACTCCGCAACAGATTCTACGCTGACCCTCAATGTGGCCGCCGGCGAAAGCTATTCCTACGGTGCCAACATCGAAGGCAGCGGTACCATTAACATCGCCAAAACCGGCGATGGATTGCAGAGCATCTACCGGTCTGCAGGTTTCACTACCGCCATCGGAGACCTTGCGGCGAATGGCGGCACCCTGGTTTGGGATGTGGCCAGTGGGGAAATCGGCGGCGCAGTAAGTGTTGGCGCGGCCGGTACGCTACAGGTTGGTAACGGTGGAACCACCGGTACCATTGACGATAAGAATGTGGCCAACAGTGGTTTGGTTCATGTGAACCGCTCGGATGACACCAGCTATGCCGGTGTGATCAGCGGAACAGGTGGCATGAAAGTCACCGGTGGCGGTACGCACACCCTTAATGCCTCCCAGACCTACACCGGCGATACTGAGATTGATCTCGGCAGAATCACCGCCGGAGTGGCCAACGCCCTTTCGAGCGATACCGTACTGAGGGTCGGCGGTGCATCCGGCGGTAGCTCCCTTTTTGAAATGAACGGGCTGGATCAACAGGTCGGTGGGTTGCAGTCGGTCGGCAGCGTCCAGACCCGGGCTATCGACAATAACGGGGGCAGCGATGCAACCCTTACTGTCAATGTGGGCACGGGCGAGAGCTATGACTGGAATTCAAACTTCAGAGGTGGCAATGCCGTCAATTTTGTTAAGACCGGCGACGGAACACAGATCATGACCAAGGCCAATTATACTACTGCTCTCGGCGATGTGACGGTAAACGGTGGCGAGCTGGTTTGGAATTCGACCGTTGGCGGTGGTTCGGCCATGAGTGGCACGATGACGGTCGGCTTGAATGGCACGCTGAGCGGAAGCGGCCTTATTGAAGGCGCCACTTCAGTGGCCGGCAGCCTGAATCCCGGCAACAGCCCCGGAACGATGACCTTTAACGATGCCCTGACGCTGGAGTCCACCGCGACCCTGACGCTGGAGTTTATCAGCACCACAGCTGGAGACTTTGATGTGCTGGCCAATGACGGTGGCGATGTGCTTACTGCCGGCGGTGTGCTGGAACTGGTGAACCTGGGCTATACGGCTCAGAACGGTGACTCCTTCCTGGTTTTTGATAACTGGGCTGACTTTTCCGGAAGTTTCAGCAGCGTTACCGCCCCCGACCTGGGCGGTGGTTTGAGCTTCGATACCTCCAACCTGCTGGTTGACGGAACGATCAGCGTGATTCCGGAACCGGCGACGCTGGGGCTGGTGGCTTTGATGGGCGGTTCGCTCTTCTGGGTCCGCCGAATCTTCATGGTCTAAAGAAGTTTTTTCCAACCCTTGGAAGGCCGCCCGTTTTGACGCGAGGCGGCCTTTTTCGTTGGAGTTCAAAAAACCGAAGCGAGGAGTTAACCTAAATTCGGGAATAGAACCACGGATACACGCGGATGGACACTGATGTTCAACAAGTTATGAAACTGGTTCCGCTCACCTTCAGGAGTAGGCTCCAATTTTCTGCATCCTGCTCTGCTATCCGTGTTTATCGGCAATTGATCGCTATTCGCTCGCAATGGCTATCCGTGGTTCATTTCTGCTTCTAGGGTTAACCGTCTGATTGGGTAGGTAGACCGATTGGGCAGGTTCGCCTATCTTGTTCCTACGTTTCAAAAGCCGATTCTTATATAGGCTCACGGCTTCGTTGGGAGTTTTGTAACAACTCTTTTGAAATGTTTTCTGAATGAATAAGCCCGGATAGTTGAACAAGTTAAGGCGGTTTGGGTCTGTAGAAGAGGTTGTCGTCACTTTTTCGCACTTCAGGTTCTACCGCAGACCGTGTCATTTTCAACATACAGCCGGCGTTTAAGCGGGTATTCCGGGTAGGAGTATTGAGGAAAAATATGACTTTTTTGAATAAACCAGTGCAATTTAAACTTTTGATGGTTCTGTCGTTGCTGTCGGCAATGTATGTGTCGGCTTCGAGCACGATTATTGCCGGATGGCATGATTTCAATGATGCTTATGGGCTGTATAAAACGGCGGCTTCTCCGAAATCAGCGGATGAATATTTAGGCGGTATAACCGCCTCGCTGTATGGGGGGGACGGTACCCGGGATACCTGGGGCTCAACCGATGGTACCTACGGAGTTTTAAACGCGGTTGAGACTTCAGCCACGGACGGGTCGATGTCGCACCGAACGGATAAGCCGAATATGTATATGACCCTGGTGAATAATACGGGTTCGGATGCAGTGCTGGAGAGTGTGGTATTCGACCTTGCGAGTGTTCTGACGAGTTCGCCGAAGGATATTACCCTGTTTTACGACAGCGGCGACCTGACGGATGCCGACAATACGCAGATTAATTCCGCGACCGGCGTGAATTCGAACGGGTTGGGGAAGGTGAGCGACTATCAGGATTTTGATTGGTCGCTGGCGGCACTGAGTGATCAAACACTGGCGTCGGGCGAGTCGGCTGTGTTTCGTTTAACGGTGGCAAACGCGGGGAACAATGTTCAGGCCCTGGCTTTGGACAACATCGCCATCATCGGGCAGGGCACCGCGGGCGACCCGCTGGTTGCATCGATGACGGCGCTGAAAAACCATATTACGGGATCCGCCACGTTGACGGCTTCTCAGATTACGGCCCAGGCCGATATCTTTGCATCCTATGCTGATGAGGTAGGGGATTCTGCCGCAACGATTACCCAGGCGCTTGATCTGGTTGAAACCTATGAAACAGAAGTCGGTTATCTTTTTAATTCCGGCGAATTTTCCCGCACGGATGCCTCCACTCAGGTCAAGGCGCTTCGCCTGGCGATGTTCGGCGTCTACCAGTCCATTATAGACGATGTTTACGATGCGTCGAATCTGGCCAGCCACCGTGCTTTGCTGGACGGTTATAAGTTTGAGTCCGCCGACTATTTTCCGGGAGCAGTTGCCCCGCCCGCCGATACGAACGCCGTATATTCAGTACAGATCAACGCTTCGCAGCCCGAAGCATGGGGCTATGACGTCTCTTTTCAGTACGAAGCGGCCCGCCGGCCGACCGGTGCCTACCTGGCTCCCGGCAGTATCGCCACGGTTACGGTACCGGCGGCGCTCGTCGGCAAGGGATACGAGATTCGCATCGGCGCTCATGTGGCCGACCTCAAAAACAGACCGAATATTTACAAGCGGTTAAACCGGGTTTCATTAACCTATCCGATCAACTCCACTACGACGGAGATCGCCAGTCCGCTCGGTGGCGGGATCTATATCGAGGTGCCGTACGGTATTGAGGAGGGACTGGTGACGGTTGAATTTAAAAACACCGTGCGCGCCCCGTTTTATTCCAACTCCTCCGCCCGCCAGACCACGCTTTCCGAATGGCAGAACACCGAACGCAGTCATCCCGGTGCATGGGCCGATTTTGAGACCGACAAGTTTATGCTCACGGTCCCCACCGACTGGATCTATGCCTACAACGACCCCGTGACGCTGATGAGCAACTGGGACAAAGCAATGGATGCGTGCTCCGATCTGCAGGGCCTTCCGCGCATCCGGCCGAAAACGGTGCTCTACTGCATCATCGATGTCACGCTGGATGCCAATGTTTTCTCACCCGGCTATCCGCAGTCGAACGACAACTACAACCCCACTTCGTCGGCAGGCGGCAACAAAAGCCACGACTATCTCAATGGTCCCAAGTTTGCAGGCTATCACCATCTGCATGAATTCGGGCATGCCGCCTACGTCACCAAATTCCGCGGGGAACTTGAAGCGCTGGTCAACTTCTTCTATGTGCCGGTACACCACCGCATGTTCGGTGTCAGCCTCGACGAAGCATTCGGCCGCTCCATCGGCAACTATAACAGCCGGAACATCAGTCGCGACCAGGCCGCCTTATCGTGGATTCTTTCCGAGAACTTTCAGGCCGGCTATGAAATGGACTATTCAAACACGACCAATAACCAGTTTAAATACCAGCACCGGGGCTACGGCAAATATGTCGAAATTGCCGGGCTGTTCGGCTGGGATGCACTGAGCAATTTCTGGCATTCGGTCGCGGTCGATGCCGAAAACGGCACTACCTATTCCCGGAACTCCGATCCGGTGGACAGCCGCATTCTGCGTATGTCCCGTGCGGCAGGCTGCGACCTGTCCCCGCTGATCCATTTCTGGGGAATTCATCCGGTGAATGCGTCCGGCCTCAAGGCCGATATCCTTGCAGAAGGTCTGCCGAAGTCGGCGCTGATCTATGACCGGCTCCAGTACTACCAATCGATTGTTCCCATGAATGCCGCCGGCTTTGATGCGCACTACCAGATTTTTAAAGCCGCCGGGATCAAGAACAGCGAATCGAACTGGTACCAAACCAATCGAACCGCCTGGAACTCGACACTTGGTAACCTGACGGTTTCACGCGTGCAGGAAATCATCGACGAGTATTTCCCGAACGGCCGTCCGGCGGCCGGCGAAGTGCAGTCGCTGCCCTATGCCGAAAGTTTTGAAACCGATCTCGGTGCCTGGGTGCAATCGGTTGCCGACGATTATGACTGGTCGCTCAACAGCGGCTATACCGAAACCGGCAATACCGGGCCAAGCGGGGCTTCGGACGGAACGCAATATCTCTATCTGGAGGGGCATGATAACGGAATCAAATATAAGACGGCCTCGGTGGAATGCCTATTTGATCTCAGCTTGGTAGACCATGCGGAGCTGACATTTGATTATCATATGTACGGAACCTATATTGATTACCTGTCGGTCGATGTCTCCGACGGAACCACCTGGACTTCCAATGTCTGGAACCGCTCGAACCAGCATCATTTCAGCAGCGAGGCGGCGTGGTCCAATGCGGTGGTTGATCTAACCCCTTATGTCGGTAACGACGCGGTAACCATTCGTTTTAGAGGCAAGCAGAAGGAGTGGCATGCTGCCGATACGGCCATTGACAATATAACCGTTACTGGCGCCGTTTTTACCCCGTATGAACAATGGGCGGTTGGTATGTTTGACGGATCCGCCCCCGGAACCGACCAATCCGCCACGGGCAATCCGGACGGGGACGGCTTGAACAATATGCAGGAATGGGCGCTGGTGACGGACCCCATGACGGCCGATGCACCTCCGATGGACATCACGATTAACGACCCGAACTTGATTGTGGTTTACGAGCGCCGGATTGACAGCGGTCTGACCGTGCGCGCCGGCTGGGCGGAATCGCCGACTTCCACCGTTTGGCGCTTGAATGGTGATGGCCTGACTGAGGTTTCAATCGGAACGAGCGGGGATGTGCAGACGATGGCTGTGCTGGTTCCTCTCGATGAAGACCGGAAATTTATCCGATTGGAAGTGCAGTAAAGGCGGGTAGAGGAGGTTTTCGGAAACCAGATTTCCGGCGGATTTATTTTTTTTGAATTTTGTGTCACCTCACGGCCTCTACCGGCGTTTAGGGATTTGTTGCAGGGGTTTCTTCCAGTGATGAAATCCAAATAAGAGCGAGTGAAACTACAAACAGCAGGAGGATCAGGATGAATAAGATTAAATTACTCACATGTTGCGTAACAATCGCGGCATTGCAGGCATCGATCGTGCAGGCCCAGTTGACCTGGGACGTTACTACCGGCGACGGAGTGATCGTTCATACGAATGGAGTTTGGGATACAACTACAGCAAACTGGACAACGGATGATGGTGCCAGTAATGAAGTCTGGGTGGACGGTACGAATGCCGTTTTCACTCATAATACCAATAACGCCCAGCTCGTCGTCGATGTGGATGCCGGCATTACGGTTGGAGATCTCACGGTTTCCCCTTCAAACGGGAACGGAAACGTCATCTTGCGCGGCCTGGCCGATAATACCCAGATGACCGTGGCGCCGGGCGGTGCCACATGGGCGCTGGGCGGTCGGTATCTGGAGACGTTGAACAACACGTCCCAGGACCTTTTCCTCTCAATGACCGCCGGCGACACCCTGACGGTCACCGATGGCGGTGCTACCGGCGGCACCTTCGATACGGGTGAAAAACCCACTGGTGCCACCTGGCTGGTTGATGATTGTACGCTGGACTTCCAGGCAGAGAACGGGGTTTTCAAGGGTAATAACGCCAGCGTTGGCCGTTTTAAAACCGTTAAGTTTGCTGATAATACAACGTATGTCCATGATCGTAACGGCAACCAGACTTATGCCAATGACTGGGACCTCGGAACCGGAACGGTTACCTTCCAGAACAGATGGGCAAACAACGGAAGCGTCAACCTCAGTGGTGTGGTCAGTGGCTCGGGCACCTGGGTGATTGCATGTAATGCCACCCGGTATGTGCGCCCCATGAGCACCAACAACACCTTCTCCGGAACCTATATTGTAGGAACGGCCAACAAGCCTGGTGCGGAGCTGCTGAACTACAATACTGACCGCGCATATGGTCCCGTGCCTGCGAGCGTTGTGTCCAACTACTTTACGCTGGTAAACGGCGGTGAGCTGAAGCTCAACGGTTTCGAAATCAATGCGAACCGTGGTATCACCCTGGATGGCTCCGGTAAAATCATCAATAACACCGGTCCTACCGTCTACGGCGGAAAGATCACCGGCGACGGCCAGCTCATCGTAGGCCGCAACGAAGGATCGGATGGAAACCAGCTGTTCCTTTATTCTGATACGAGCGATTATACCGGTGGAACCCGTGTTTGGCAGGGTTCGCTCAAGATTGGAATCGACAATGCATTGCCCAACGACGGTGTGCTGACCCTCGGCGGCGGCTCCAAGAATGGCCGGTTTTTCATGAATGGCTTCGACCAGACCATCGGCGGCCTGACGGTGGATGGCGGTAATACGAGAGAAATTGTTAACAACACGACAACCAATGCGACCCTGACCTTCGATGTGGCCAGTGGAAAGACCTACAACTATCCGGGTAACTTTAACGGCTCCGGTGAGTTTGTCTTTGTGAAGGAAGGTGAAGGCACCCAGCGTCTGACACGTGGTGGCGGATTTTCTAAAGACCCGATTTCAATAACTGTTAACGCGGGTATTTTTGAACAAAGCTGCGGGGCTCTTTCCTCTCCGATCACGGTCAATTCCGGCGGAACGCTCGGTGGTGTCGGCACAACCCTCAGCAACGTGGTGGTCAATTCCGGCGGTTCCCTTGCTCCTGGGAATGCTGACGGTTGGAACTCGTTGAAATTCGGGGCTACTCTGGATATCAGCGGCATGATCGACGACAATGCCGGCGGACTGCAGATCGGATTCGGCGCGGCCAAAGATTCGATTATTGTAACCAATGCATCAGATACGGCTGTACTTGATATGAAAGGTTCTGGATTCTTTGACCTTGGATTCAGCGACTTCACCTTCACGCACAACTCTAACTATGAATTGGCAAGCGGTAGCTATCCGATCCTGATTGCCGATTCGATCAACGGTAATCTGGATATAGCCGATCTGACCGGTGATGTCGGTGCATACGGTGCAACTGGCACACTGGCCCTGTCGAATGAAGCGTCTCAAGTTGTCATCTACCTCATCGTGGATGGTGCGGATACGTCTCCTTATGGTCTCTGGGCCACAAGCTACGGCCTCGAAACCGGCGACGAACTGGGACATGCGGATGAAGATGGATACAACAACTTCCAGGAATTTGCGTATGGCGGTGACCCGACCAATACTGCAGATATCGGCTATGCTCCGGTGGCGGGATCTTCTGATGTAGGCGGAACCAATTGGCTCACGCTGGCCTATGGCTACCGTTCCGATACGAATTCCGGCATCTCCTACGAATGTCTGACCACCGATAACCTGGTCATCGGTTCATGGACCAATGCGGGCATCACTGTGCTGGGAACCAACACGCTGGATGGAACCTTTGATACCATTACCAATGCTATTCCGGTGGATGGTACGCAGGACTTCCTGGGCGTGTTCCTCGAAAAGTAGAGAATAAACCCTGAAATAGTAAACATTGCGAAGGCCGGGAGATCAAATGATGTCCCGGCCTTTTTTTAATTTTTAGAGGCTTAATTCATGTGTCGTTTCATCATCCATCTCTTTTTCCTTTTGATGCTGGGCTCCGCTTATGGAGGTGTTTTTCAACCCTTGGAAGCCTCTTTCGGCTCGGTTTCAGTTCAAGCGGCCGGCGATGAACTTGTGGTGTCGTCCGGAATGGTTGAGCGGCGGTGGAGGTGGACCGGACGCGGCTTGTCGACCACCGGCCTGCGCGATCTGCGTCTGGGGCATGAGTGGGTTGAGCAGCCGGGCCCTGAAAAAGCCGACTGGGCATTCGCTCAACTGACCGAGGGTGATGCTGAACTGATTTCTCTCACGGCAAAGGAATCGGATGACGAGGGATTTACGTCCCGTCATCTGGAAGTGACAGCCGAGATACATTATCCAAAGACTGGAACTACGCTGAAATATGTCATCTGGGCCTATCCGAATGCACCGGGACTGCGCACGCAGATTTGGCTGAAAGGCAATCCTGCCGATAACACGAACACGTTAAGCGGCCAACTTTCAATTGGAGTGGTTGCAGGGAAAGCCCATCAGATTCCAAAGGGCCGGCCCGAACATTCGATGGCGCCGGAATACCACACCTCAAATCTGTATCATGGCAAAGAGGTCGAACTGAAAATTGAAGGCATGAAGCACGATCGCGCGTATCGGGCCATGCTCACCTGGTGGGATACCGGATCCGGCGGGCGGCGGACCCAGGCCGTGCGGGTAACGAGTATGGATGGCGAAAGTGCGGTGCAGGTGGTGCCTCCCGTTCAACTGCCCGCCAGTCGCGATCAGAAATTACCGCAAGAAGTTGCTTTCACTATTCCTGCGGAAGTCCGCGTGGGCGATATGGTCCGGGTGAAAATTCAGAAAAAGAAAGGGGTGAATGCCCATCTTTCCGAGTTCTGGGTTTATGAAGAAGGCAGGGCGCCTGATTTCCAATCATTGGAAGGCGACGCCAAACGATTACAGGAGCTGCGGGACAACGCCCCGAACGGTTTTTATCTGGCAGCCTACATGAATTGCGGAGCTAAAAGTCCGCTGAAGAAAAGCAGCGACACGCAGGCCTCAAACCGGGTGGATTTTCTTCCGGTCCTCGGAAGCCGCCTGACCGCCTTTGGTTATTATAACGATACACAGCACCGCCACACGAAGGATCACCATATGGTTCGCGAGGAAACCTTCAACGGCCCCGAAGTGGATTGGGCGAGCATTCTGTTTGTCGAGAAGGGTCAAGGCGGCATTGCATGGGTCAAGGAATCGCACAAATGTGTTAACCGCTCCGGGGTGCACACCGGCGAATTTATTTCCGATGCCCGTGGCCTGCACAATACGGGGTCCGCACTTTCGGCGGCGGACCTGTTGCCGCATGAATACCGCTGGTGCTGGGCCACCTGGACAGTGCTCTATCCGGAAAATACCGAGCTTGCCCGGCAGCTGGCCATGAAGCAGTTCGATCGTGCGCGCTATCCGGTCGATCCGGCGCGCGATGTTTTTGTGAAGGCCAATACCTGGGGCAGTGGCAACAGCGGCGAAGAATCGATGTCCATGGCTTCAGAGAAAGAAGTCCTGAAGGAAATCAAATCCGTTGCCGACCTCGGTATTGACATCCTGCAGATCGACGATGGCTGGCAATGCGGTCGACAAAATCCGCCGAACAAGTCGAAAGTATGGCATGTGCGGGAAGACTGGTATCCCAATGGCTGGAAAACGGTTCGCAAGATCGCCGCGCAGAACAATCTTAAACTGGGACTCTGGACGGCGGCGTATGCCGGCCTCGAAGACCTGAAAAGGAACTACGATGCCGGTGGGTTTGTGACCTGGAAATATGACTTTGCCCGCATTGCAAACTATAACGATCTTTCCAACCATTGGAACAAACTGCGTTCTTTCATTTTATACACAGATCACAACGCCCGCATGGCGGTAGATGTAACGGAAAATGCACCGCGTTTCGGTTATTTCTGGGCACGGGACTTCGGTTGTGTCTGGCTTTCCAACCGCAAGCCGAACAATCCCCCGAATACGATTCCGAAACCGACGTTGATGCTGCGTGAAAACCGCGAACTTTCAAAGTACGTCAACCTTAACAAATTTGAACTCCCCATTCAGAATTTTGAACGCGTGAACAAGCAGAAGAGCGATGCCCATCTGTACGGGCATGCCTACGAGGTGGCGCTGGGACTGATGGGCATACCGACCTTTTTCCAGACGACGTATTACTACGAGGGCAAGGCCCGCAAAGAAGTCCGCGAATTGGTCCAACTCTACAAAGAATATCAGCAAAATCTGTATGCCCGCTATGTCTTTGCTGTGGGCGAAGAACCGGACGGTGCTTCCTGGAGCGGTTTCCAATGGTTGGAAGCCGATTCAGCCGAAGGTTTTCTGCTGATCTTCCGCGAACGGCAGAACTCCGAATCCCGAAAGTCGGTTCAGGTATTGAACATGCCGGCGGGGCAGGTGGTCGAATTGTTAGACTTACGCACCGGGCGGAAGAGTCATGCGGCCGTTGATGAAAATGGTGGAATACCGCTTCATATCGCGCAGGCGGCCGATTTCCTGTTTTTGAAATACCATGCGGAGTGAAACAGTTTACCGCGATTTTGAAACGTTGATATCTGCGCCCATGGCGCGATGCATATAGACCGCTGAGCGTTAGTTCAGTTGGTAAATGGAATTTTAAGAATGAAAATAACAGCTTTAGCCATTACAGGATGCCTTGCGGCGTTTATTCCGGTCGTTTCGGCGCAGGAGACCTTTAATCTGGCCAAATACCAGTCCGTAACGGCGGACTCCTACGCATCGGACAAGCCGGAGCAATTTGCCAACGATGGCTTTGTGTCGCAGGACAGTCGCTGGGTCAGCTCCGGTTCAGGACCGCACTGGCTCGAAATCGAGCTGGCCGTTCCGATGACGATCGGCAGCGCCCACCTGTTCAGCGGCGGAACCTGGAATTCAGCCATGTCCAACTTTGTGCTGCAGTATGACCATGGCGGAAGCTGGGTTGATATTGCCGGCACGGATGTGTCGGGCAATACGCTGCCCGAGCGCAATCTGATGTTCACTGCGCCGGTCACGGCTCAGAAATTCCGCCTCTACACGACGGATGGAACCGCCCGGGTGATTGATCTAGCGCTCTATCCGCCGACTTCTGACGGTTCACCTGTTCCCTTCGGAACCGATGTGGATTTGAATCTGGCCAAGTTGCGGCAGGTCGAGGCCTCGTCCATCAGCGGCGAGAATTATCCCAAACTGGCCATCGACGGCTATGCCGACAATACCTCCTGCTGGGTGGGGAGTGCCGGAACACAGGAGCTGGAGGTTTCATGGCTTCAGGGGGAGAAAATTCGAGGCATTCACCTCTATTCCGGTCTGGAAGGTCAGGCCGGCACACAGATCCAGAATTTTAATGTGGATTACTGGGATGGTTCAGCATGGGTGACCTTTGCCGGCGGTTCCATCACAGGCAATACCCTGCTGGAGCGCGATGTCCGCTTCGATGCGGCGGTGACCACCACGAAAATCCGTCTCCAGTCGCTGGATGCCGCTGCACCCCGAATCCGCGAGCTGGCCGTGCTGCCGGAAAATAATACGGGCGGCTATCCGCTCTGGACGGATGTGAAGGACGAAGCCCCGCCGACGGCCGACTTTATGGACTACGACGACGGCTACTACGCCATTAAAAACCGTGGCACCGGCCTGAACCTACGCACATCGACCAACGGTTCATCCGTGGTTTCGGCACAGGATGTCTGGTTTCAGCTGCTGCTCAACATTGGAACGGATACCTACCGCCTGCGCAGCAAAGACAGCGGCGAATGTTTCGAGGTTGCGCTTGCATCCACCGATAACGGCGCGCAGATCGTTGAAGGAACGTATTCCAGTATGCCGCATCAGCGTTGGCAACTGGTTGATTCCGGCGATGGAACGCACTTCCGGATCGTCAATGTCTGGAGCGGAAAAGCCCTGGATCTGGATGGAGTTAACGTGGTGCAGCAGACCGTGGATGCGGATCACAGCCAGCAGTGGTCTTTCGACTACGAGACCCACGTTCCGAAAAAAGGCCAGGTCGCCTTTTTTCACTACAACTATATGTATCAACCGAACTGGTTCTACAGCTGGAGCGCCACGGCCGAAAATGACTGCGAGTATGGCGACTATCATCCGCAGCAGTGGGGGTGGTTTACGGGATCGAATCCGGTGATCCTGCGCGATCAGCCCAAATGGTATTCCCGCGCCCAGATGACCTGCGCAATGGGGTTCAACGAACCGGACAAACCCGAGCAGGCCAACATTCCTGAAGAGGATGCGGCCGATCAGTGGCCGCGTTTCGAACGTATGCAGCTTCCGCTGGTCGGGCCGTGCCCGGCGCAGAACAATGGTTCGTGGCGCAAGAATTATGAGGCGATCGCTGAGGACCGAGGCCTGCGCTCGGAATATATGGCGTTGCACTGGTATGCCGGTTGCAATCAAGGCAGCCCCCAAAACATCATTGATGTCATCAATAATGTCTACAACGCCTACGGCAAGCCGATCTGGATCACCGAGTTCGCGGTTAAGGATTGGAGCGGAAAGTCGACGGGCTGGAACCGCAACGATAACTATAACTGGCTTGCCGAATTTCTCTGGCGTGCCGAAGGCATTGCCCACCTGAAAAAATACTCCCTCTTTGAGTGGGGCGTTGAGGATAATAATGCTGATCCCACGGTAAAGGATGCGCCGACGATGGGGCTGCATGTGCGCAACGATAAGACCAACCCCGGATATGAGGATTTATCCGAATGTGGATTGTTGCTGGCCGGTTGGGATGGAGACGCAACAGTCCGTAATGCCAAGGAATACATTATCCATAACAAGGGACGCAGCCTGCGTCTGATCGATCATCCCGCATCCAATACCGTGACTCAGGCCAACATTCTGCACCGAGCCGGAACGGATCAATGGATGCTCCAGCCAGCGCCGGGAGGTAAACAATATATCATAGGCGTTAACGATGGCCGTCTGCTTCATTACAACGGCTCAAGTGTCGGCCTTTCCGCGGCTGGAACGACCGGCTCGGCAGTCGAGTGGTCGCTGCAGGAAAGTCAATACGGCTGGTTCTTTATCAATCATCCTTCGACGGGCAAGCGCCTGCGTATCATGAGTAACAATGTAATCAATGTGGATAACGACACAAACACAGGGGACAATCTGAAGTTTCGTTTCATCAGGCCGGCGCAGCCCATCGGGATTGCGGAAACGCAGCCGCTGCCGTATTCCGAAAGTTTTGAAGATGGCGTCGGTGCCTGGGTCCAGTCTGTTACCGATGACTATGATTGGAGGCGGAACAGCGGAGGAACGCCTACCCCAGGGGCTGGTCCCTCCGGGGCTTCAGACGGAGAATTCTATCTGTATGCCGAAGGACATGACTCAGGGGGGGGCCATAAGTCGACTTCGATTCAGTGTACATTTGACCTCAGCGGGGTGAGCTCTGCAGAAATGCGCTTCGATTATCATATGTTTGGAACATACATTGACTATCTGTCGCTGGATGTTTATGACGGCTCCGCGTGGACGTCCAATGTCTGGATCGAAACGGGGCAACAGCAATCCGACAGTGCAGACGCGTGGTTGACGGCAACGGTTGACCTCGACGCCTATGTGGGCAACAGCGAAGTGATACTCCGCTTCCGGACAAAACATAAGCAGTGGAACTCAGCGGATCCGGCCATCGACAACATTCAGTTGGAGGCAGCCCTGCTTACAGAATATGACCTCTGGGTTCAGGATGCCTTTGCCGGAGCTCCTCCGGGAACGGATACCACGGAGACGGGTAACCCGGATGGCGACTCAAATGCAAACCAACTGGAGTGGATTCTCGCAACGGATCCGCTGGTGGCCGATTCGCCGATTACGTCGATGTTGTTTAATGATCCAAACTGGATCACTACCTACACCCGACGTAAGATTGATGGCATTTCGGTCTATTCCGAATGGTCGCTGGAACTGGTTCCGCCGGACTGGGATACAATCGGCCTGACGGAGGTCAAAATCGGCGATGACGGCGAAGTCGAAACCTGGGCCGTCCTGCTTCCCTTTGCCGCGGATCAAAAATATATCCGGCTGAGGGTTGAACAATAATCCTCCCAGCGGTCTCCAAAGGTTCGAATTGGGCGTTTTTGCGTCACTTCCGTTCATGTTTCGGCGTTTAGGAGGGTGAGTCAGAATCTTAACCTCCTCATCAGGGAGGTAGGCGGAAACCCGGTCTATGCTGGATGGATGAATTCAGATCATTAAAAACGGATTTTTAGAATAATAAAAAAGGCTCCGGATTGAGCAGTGATGCTCTGAAAATTTGAGTAATGAGTTTTGAGGAGAACATGATGAATATGAAACGAATAAGTGTAATGATGTTAATCGGGGCTGGGTGCGTGCAGATGGCAACGGCCGATGTCGTGGTGTTCCAGGCCGACTTTGAGTCGGGAACGACAGCAACGACCGGCACGATTACGTACACCGCTGGTTACAATGTCACGAATGCCGTTACCGGCGGGCCGGATGCAACCCTGGGCAACCGTGTGCTTTTTGCCGATCCATCAACGGGTGGGAGTGCGGCCACGGATATTACGCTGACGCCCGTAAATGCGGTGTCGCTGTCTGCTGGTCAGGCGGCCAAAGTATCGCTGGACTTTGTGATTCGTCGCACCAATGGAGCCACGAAAAGCCACTATGTGACCGGCTACGATTCCAACAACAACATCATCTTTCAGTTCGTCCTCGGAGAACTGAATGAATTTGGAAACGGCGGCGCGGATCGCCAGCGCCCGGGATATGCTGACAGCAGCGGAAGTCATTCGTTCACTGCGGGCCAGATTGCTTCGGGCACCAATCCCGGAAGCTATTGGTTCGGCAACGACGGGAGCACGGCCGACGGACTCAACGCCGCGAAAGACGCGCATTTCGAGATTACCGTTTCCTCCGGCGGTTGGTCGCTTTATACGGTAAAGCTGGACGGAACCGAGGCGCAAACCATCACGCTGCCGACCTGGGATGGCGGCACCTATTCGGAGCTGGCCTATGTCAAGGTGACCGGAGAGAGTGCAGCGGCCGGGGGCTTTTTCGACAACTTCACGATTCAGTCCGTCGCCGGTCCGGTAATCGTGCCGGATTCGCACGATTTCTATCATAACCTGGCTAAATACCAGTCGGTGACCGCGGACTCATTTGCATCGGACAACCCGGTCCAGTTTGCCACCGACGGCTTTGTATCGCAGGACAGTCGCTGGGTCAGCACCGAGAACGGACCGCACTGGCTCGAAATCGAGCTGGCCGCTCCGATGACGATCGGCAGCGCCCATCTGTTCAGTGGCGGGGCATCGGACGCCGCTATGGCGGATTTAGTACTGCAGTACGATAACGGCGGAAGCTGGGTCGATATTGCGGGCACGGATGTGTCCGGCAACACACTCCCCAACCTCAACCTGGCGTTCGACGCGCCTGTTACTGCGCAGACGTTCCGCCTCTACACAACAGATGCTGCGGCCAGCGTGAAGGAGCTCGCGCTCTATCCGCCGACATCCGACGGATCGAACGTGATGTTTGGAGTGGATGTGGATCTCAATATTGCCAAACAGCGTCAGTATGATTATTCCTCGGTAGACGGTGTCCATTATCCACGTTTGGCCATCGACGGCTATGCCGACAACGCTTCCGCCTGGGCCAGCACCGACGGTGCCGGGCCGCACGATCTGGAAATCCATCTTCCGCAAGGGGAGAACATCCGCGGCATCCAGCTCTACTCGGGCTATGAGGATGCACCGGGCACGCAGATCCAGAACTTTGAGGTGGCCTACCAGGATGGTGGAAGCTGGGTGCTTTTTAACGGCGGATCCGTTTCCAGCAATACCGCGCTGGATCTGAACCTTTGGTTTGGTGCTGCGGCAACGGCCACCAAAATTCGCATCCGGTCGCTTGATTCCAGCCAGGCTGTCATCCGCGAACTGGTGGTGCTGCCTGAAAATAATGCGGGCGGTTATCCGCTCTGGACCGATGTACTCGATGAAGCCCC
Organism: Pontiellaceae bacterium B12227; assembly: GCA_029432775.1. Taxonomy (GTDB): domain Bacteria; phylum Verrucomicrobiota; class Kiritimatiellia; order Kiritimatiellales; family Pontiellaceae; genus Pontiella. The sequence goes on from JAROAZ010000012.1 coordinate 113,487, forward strand.
GCCAGCCCAGAGCTATATGGACTATGAAGATTCTTACTACACCATTGAAAACCGGGATAACGGATTGAGTCTGTCTTCCTCGACGAATGGGTCGTTTACAACAGCGGATGCGCCGCAGTTCCAGGTGCTGCTCAACATCGGCACCGATACCTACCGCCTGCGCAGCAAGGATTCCGGTAATTGTTTCGAGGTCGCGATGGCCTCCACCAATACGGGCGCGGCGATTGTCGAGGGCGACTATTCCTCCATGCCGCATCAGCGCTGGCAGCTGGTGGATACCGGCGACGGTGAACATTTCAAAATTGTGAATGCCTGGAGCGGCATGGTGCTTGGGCTGGACGGTACCAATGTGGTGCAGCAGGCGGACGGATCCGGGTTTTCCAAACATTGGAAAATCAACTACGAGACCCATTTCCCGAAACAGGGAGAGGCTGCCCATTTCCACTTTAGTTCCATGTTTAAACCCAGTTGGGTTTACGACTGGAGAAACCAACCCAAGGTTCCGGTAGACTATCCCCATGAGCCGATGCAGTGGGGCGGTGCCGGTGCCTCTAATCTGGATATCCTAAAGTATCAGTCTGAATGGTCTGGTCGCGCCCGTGAGACCACGGTGATGGGCTTCAACGAGCCGGATCTGCATGATCAGGCGAATATCGCCACCAACGTTGCCGCTTATCAATGGCCGCGCCTGGAGCGTATGCGGCTTCCGCTGCTGGGGCCGTGTCCGGCAGGATACAAAAACTACTGGCGAACCGGTTATGAGGATATTGCCGAGAAGGAAGGCCTGCGTTCTGAATATATGGCCATGCACTGGTATTCGACGGCAGGAGCTTCCGGCGGAAGCCCGGGCACGCTCATCAGTAATATGGAGTATCTCTACAACCTCTACGGCAAGCCGATCTGGCTGACCGAGTTTTCCACCCGCAACTTCAACGGCACCATGACCTCATGGAGCCGGAATCATAACTATAACTTCCTGGCCGAATTTGCATGGCGCGCAGAAACCCTGCCGTGGCTCAAAAGATGGTCGCTGTTTGAATGGGGATATGGTGGAGATCCGGCAACAACGGATGCCAACAGCGAGAACCCGACCGATATGAACTCACCGAAACTGGCGCTTCACTACAGCAACGACAGCGGCGATCCCGGTTGGGAAGATCTGATGGAGTGCGGACTGCTGCTGGCTGGCTGGGACGGAAATACCAACACGTTGGATAACACGTCATACATCATCCACAACAAAGGGCGTTTCCTGCGCCTGATCGACCATCCGGCCTCCAATACCGTGACCTATGCTGATGTTGAAAACCGCAGTGCGACTGAGCAGTTCATGCTCGAGGCCGCGCCAAATGGGAACAAATACATCACGGGTTTGAGCGACGGGCGCCGCCTTTCATATAATGGTTCCAGCGTCGGCCTGGCGGCGAGAGGCACCACGGGAGCCAGCGTGGAGTGGACCCTGACGGATTACCAGTATGGCTGGGTCTATATCGACCATCCTTCCTCCGGGAAACGCCTGCGCATTACCGATGCAAATGAGATCAATGTTGATGCCGGAACGGCGAGCCACGACAACGTGCGCTTCCGTTTCATCAAGCATTATAATCCGATCACGCTGACCGAAGTGCAGACCCTTCCTTACCGGGAAAGTTTTGAAAACGGTGTCGGCGCATGGCGTGAATTTGACACGGAATACAATAACGGGAAGGTTAGGTTCTGGGAAATCGGCACCGGCGGAACGCCGACCGCGGCGGCCGGCCCGAGCGGCGCGGCAGACGGGAATTATTACCTCTTCTCCGAGGGGCATGATGCCGGATCCTATGTGACCAATATGGTGGAGTGTTCCTTTGATTTCAGCACAGCTCCCTCTGTCTTCCTGGGCTTCGACTATCACATGTATGGCAGCTATATCGCGTTCCTTGCCCTGGATGTTTTCGATGGCTCCACCTGGACTTCCGATGTCTGGAAAAAGAGCAATCAGCAGCATTCCAGCCGTGATCAGGCCTGGACGAAGGCGGCGGTTGACCTTTCCGCCTATGCGGGTAACAGCAATGTGAAGCTCCGCTTCCGAACGGCGAACAAACTGTACAACGCGGCCGATCCGGCCATTGATAATATTCGGATCGATGAGAGCAATCCCGGCAGCCCGGTTGCGAGTCCGCTGAGCTTCGTAATCGATGAGGATACGGCGGTTGCGGTTACACTGTCCGGCAGCGATCCCGATGGAGACATGCTCAGCTATAAGGTTACGTCACAGCCTTCCAGTGGCACGTTGAGCGGAACTGCTCCTGATTTAACCTACACGCCCGGCGGAGACTTTTATGGATCCGACAGCTTCACCTACACCGTGAATGACGGTTTGGCCGAAAGTGCGCAAGTCACGGTTTCAATTACCGTTAATCCGATCGTGATGTCGCTGCCCTATGCGGAAAGTTTCGAAATGGGGATGGGCGGCTGGCAGCAGGTGGCTGCCGATGACTATGACTGGACGCTCCGCAGTGGCGGCACGCCGACGGCTGCGGCCGGCCCAAGCGGCGCGTCGGACGGCGAGTGGTATCTGTATGCCGAAGGGCATCATGGTCTTGGGTCCAATAAGACGGCTTCTGTGATGGCTCGTTTCGATTTCAGTGCGGTGAGCACACCCGAACTGACATTCGACTATCATATGTATGGCAACTACATTGACTATCTCGCTCTGGATGTGTTCGATGGTTCTTCCTGGACGCTCAATGTATGGAGAAAGGACGGAAAGCAGCACGCAAGCAGCAGCACCCCTTGGTCGTCCGCCGAGGTTGACCTTTCCGCCTATGCGGGCACCGGCGTTCTGACGCTTCGCTTCCGCACGGCAAACCTGCAATGGAATTCGGCCGACCCGGCCATCGACAACATCGTGATTGTGGACAATATGATTTCTCCTTACGATCAATGGGCCGAGGATGCCTTTTCCGGAGCCCCGGGCGGAACGGACACCTCTGCAACAGGCAATCCGGACGGCGACTCCAACAACAACAACCTGGAATGGATTCTGGCCACGGATCCGATGGTGTCGGATTCGCCGATTACGGCGATGTGGTTCGATGATCCGACTTGGTATATCACTTACACCCGCCGTGTGATAGACGGGATCAGTGTGTATGCCGAATACTCCCCCGAGCTGACGGATCCCGGTTGGGATACCACCGGCTTCACCGAGGTGGTCATCGGCTCGGCCGGTGACGTCGAAACGGTGGCGGTGTTTTTACCCTATGACCTCGATGAGAAGTTTATCCGCCTGCGGGTGGATCAATAAGGTAATGGTGGGTGGTGTATTCATGTTAGTGAAAGTACCAAAAAGGATTTCATGAGATTGCCTTTCTGGCTGGCCGCTGTGTTGCTGTGTTCGTCGCAGGGGCAGGGCCAGTCTATCACCGTGAACGCCACCGACTACGGGCAAACCATTGACATGATGGGCGGTGATATGGAGCGGAGCTCCAAGGCCATCCAGAATGCGGCAAACAAAGCGGAGATGATTCGCTGGAGCTTTGAAGACATTGGCTTTAATTTCTGCCGCGTGCAGTACGACAAAAATCAGGAGCTGGAGGAAGGCACCAAAAACTGGGCCTTCTATGACAAACAAGTGGCAACCATGCAGCAGATTAAAGCGGTCAACCCGGATATCCGTTTTTTTGCTACGTTGCGGTCTGATTACGACGGGTATGGTGATGATAACAACCTGCCCGACTGGCTTTGCAACTATTCCACTAAAGTGGTTGATACCGACAAATACGGCATCTTTCTGGCCGACTATGTTGAATACATGAGCCAACAGGGCGTGCCCGTCGACATGATGTGTGTCGCCAAGGAATGGAAAGCGTACTTTCCGGCCGATGTGGCCCGCGATGTCATCATTAAATTCAACAGGGAACTCACCGCGCGCGGTGTAGCCGTGCCCTTGATCAGCGATCAGGGGTTCTGGAATCTGAGTGGCTGCATTAACTATATCGATGATGTTGCGGACCTGGGAACGGAGGATCTCTATGGATCCTTCAGCTGCCATGACTATCAGGATCAGGGGCTTTCTTATTGGATGACCGTCGGATCCAAAGCGGCGGCGCTGGGAAAACCGGTTTACAACGATGAAAGTAGCCACGGCGGAGGGGGGCCGAGCTATGGCGTGGAACCCGATATCTCATCTCCCGTTAACGCCTACCGGAAAAAGTGCGAAATGTATGCCGGCGGAATCAAAGGCGAAATGATGTTCGAAATCTGGTCGCGGGGCATCAACCGCGAAACCCGGGCAATTTATTGTCCCTCAGGGGGGACGGGTCGCCGAATGCGTGCCTACTATATCATGAAACAGTTCGCCAATCATGTGATGGACAGCACCTATGTGACTTCCGATGTCGAGTCGATGAGCGGCGTTCACACCATGGCCTTTCGGAAGGATGACCTGATTTTCCTGTGCGTGATCAATGAAAGCACAAATGCCTACGAGTCTGTGCCGATGGTCTTGAACGGAACAACGATCAGCAAACCGGTAATTAAAACCTGCTGGACGTCCGATACGGATATCACGGGAGCGGTCAGTTCACACCCGGCTTCCGGCAGCGGTTATATTGCGTCGATCCCCGCAGAAAGTCTGAATTTCTGCATCATTGATCTGGGGCCGGCAGTGCTGGCGTTACCCTATGCCGAAAGTTTTGAGGAGGGCCTGGGCGCATGGGTGCAATCCGCCTCGGATAATTTCGACTGGTCGCTCGGCAGTGGTTACACGGTCACAACCAATACGGGACCAAGCGTTGCTTCGGACGGAGGACAATATCTCTATCTGGAAGGGCACGACACCGACGAGTATAACAAAACCGCCGGCATCGAATGCTCGTTCGACCTCGGGGCGTGCGATTGGTCGGAGCTGTCGTTCGACTACCATATGTTCGGCCCCTACATCGACTGCCTCGCGGTGGACGTCAGCACCAACGGCGCCGGGTGGACTTCCAATGTTTGGAAACGCGTCGGCCAGCAGCACACGAGCAGCGAAAGCGTCTGGTCGAACGCGGTGGTTGATCTTTCGGCCTTCGTGGGAAACGAAACCGTTTCCCTGCGATTTCGCGGAAAGCAGAAGAAGTGGCATGCGGCCGACACGGCCATCGATAACGTCATCGTCACGGGCGCGCCCTTTACTCCGTTTCAGCATTGGGCGGTCAATTCATTCTCCGATGCCCCGCCGGGAACGGATATCTCCTCTGCAGGGAATCCCGACGGCGACCGTTTGAATAACCTGCAGGAATGGGTGCTGGTCACCGATCCGATGACCGCAGACACTCCACCCCTAAATATTTCCATCAGCGAGCCGAACTTTATCTTAACTTATGACCGTCGATCCGACAGCGGCCTGATCGTGCGCGCAGGTTGGGCTCTCTCACCGACCTCGACGGTGTGGCGGTTGAACGGTGACGGCTTGACGGAAGTCGTAATCGGATCGGGCGGCGATGTCGAAACCGTGGCCGTGCTGATTCCTCTGGATGAGAAACAGAAATTTATACGCCTGGAAGTTGAACAATAAACAAAGAAGAATGAGGGGAAGTTGTTTGCGTGACTGATTGCAGATTCGTTGCAGTCGATCTGTGGCATTGAAGAAACAAAACCTTATTTCCGATTAAGGGCACCGGACAGGTGCCCTAATCGGAACTGGGATTCATTGCAGGAAATGCCGCTTCCGGTGGATCGCCTGGGTCGTCGTGCCCGTCGGTAAAACCGGGAACTGCGAACATGCCGCCTTTCAGGCGTTGGCTGTCATCTTGGCCCAATAGCGCGATAAATAAATCACATCTTGCCCGGCGAAAATAACCCGGTCTGATAGGCTTTGGAAATAGCGGCCGGGGCATTTTGCACCTCGAGTTTCTCGTAGATGTGTTTGATGTGGTAGGCGACGGTGTTGCGGGTGATACAAAGTGTTTTCGCAATGTCTTTCTGCTCCAACCCCTGGCCGATTAGAACCAGGATGCTGTGTTCTTTTTCGGTCAGGCTGATCTCCGGCTTCTTCTGCTTTGGGGTTTGCTCCATCCCTTCGAGGATAAGCCGCGCAACATCCGGATCGAGCGATGCCCCGCCATCCATAACGGTACGAATACCATCTTTGAGCTGCCGGTTGGTTGCGGATTTGAGCAGATAGCCCGAGGTGCCTTTTGAAATGGCCTCCAGAATATCGCTTTCTTTGTCAGACTGGGTCAGGATAATGATCCGGGTGTCCGGCAGTGCCTGTCGGAAATAGGGAAGGGCTTCGAGCCCGCTCATACCCGGCAGGTTCAGGTCCAGCAATATGATATCCGGAACGGTGCGCGTCGACAGCTCCTGCAGAGACCGCAGCGCGATTTCCGCCGTACTGAACTGGCTGACGAGCTCCATATTCGCGTCTCGGCTGAACGAACGCTTGATGACGTTTCGGTAGGCTTCGTTGTCTTCGACGAGCATGATCGTGATTTTATTCTGCATGGTACGCTCTTTTTGTTTCAGAATTCAGTTTACGGGATTTGTAGGTCAGCGTGATAACGGTACCGCCGCCATCGGCGGGTTCGGTCAGTAGTTTGGCGCCGAGAAAACGGGCGCGCCGTTTTAACGACGCCGGGATTTCGCCATCGATGCCGCAGCCGTTGTCGGTGACCATCAACAGGAGCTCATGCTGCCGGGCACGGATTCGGGAGGAAACGCGGGTGGCGCCGGAGTGGCGGATAATGTTCGTTAGGCATTCTTTGTAGAAAAGAGCCAGATCCATCCTGGTTCGCCGTTTCAGCCCGGCGAGGGATACCTTGTTTTCAATCGTAAAATCGTGTTCGAGATCGGCCAATAGATGCCGGGCGGTCTGCCGCATTTCTTTGCCCAGATCTTCGTACAGTCCGGGGGTTTCCAGCATGTGGGTGCAATAGCGCGCGGCTGCCCCCGTTTTCTCGGTGACGCTGCGGATTTCCCCGACAATGTCGACGAGCTCGGCCAGTTGATCGTTCGTTTCAATGGTATCGATCTCTTCCTTGGCGAGGTCGCCTAGCAGCCCGATGGCGTGCAGGTTGGCACCGAGCTCGTCGTGCAGATTGGCGGCGATGCGTTCGCGGATGCGGAACCCGGCGCGCTGTCGGATAATCTGCTCGATCAGGATGATGATTACGGTGCCGGCGGCCAGCAGGGCGGCCAGCCATGCGACGCGGTGCAGGATGGTTTTCTGGTGCGCATAGCGGGCATTCAGTTCGGCCATCACGAGGGGGCGTTCGGCTTCGAGGTCGTGACGCCGCGCTAATTGGTTCATCCAGTCGCGGATGGGCAGGATGGTCCCGTAATAGTTCAGGCCGTCGGTGATCCGGGTCAGGGCATCGCTACGTGTGGAAAGTCCCGGGCTGGCCGTGACCGGCGCGTTGCGTGCAATATTGCGTCCATCGGAAAGGATCTCGATTTCCGTGAAAGCGATGGCTGTGGGATCATCCTGCACCGACACAACCGGGAGGGGGTCGAGAATGTAGACCCGGATATAGCGGCATTCGGTTTGAGGGAAGCGCCGCATCATAATCGGCCCGTTGTCATAGATCGACTGCTGCCGGTATTCGCATAGGATGATCTCGTTTTCGAAGTCGGGATCGCTGGCTCCGGTGATGCGAACGTGGCGTGGTACGGCCCAGGTGCTCAACCTCAGCATGGGGATCGAAAGCGCCACGTCGGCCGTGTGCAGATTGATCTGGTTCACGGGATAAGCCGCTTTCAGGTCAATCGTCAGGGTTGGCGGAGGTTGCGGAATTTCAACATGAATAAGTTGTGTCTGGCTCCGGGCACCCTGAGCCGCATCCATCAGGTAGGGGCCATGCCCATCCGTAAGAAACACGGGGCCCGAACTTGCACCGCCACGGCTCGACGCTTGGACCGGTTTATGCAATGCCACATTTTCCAATCCGCTGAAAACCATTATTTCAGCAAGCTGAAGCAGATAGCGTTTACCACTGATCATGGCGGAGAGCGGGCTGACATTAATCTCGATCCATGATGCCATGACCGGCGGAAAGTCCACTGCCAGCGGGGCAATTCGAGGCAGCAGCTCATCGGCGGGCGTACGGGTGGCAACCACCTGTTGTGAATGGTCGTTTCCTGCAATCACGCGGAATGCAGGCGGGAATCCCTCTGCCACGAGACCCGTTCTTGAATTGCGCCACAGGGCAGGCTGCAGCACGATTTGATCCACCAGGACTTCTTCGCCCAGTTCGATCCGAATCCATTCCGTGACGTCGGGGGAGGCATGCGCTCGGGTACGCATGCCCAAAGCCCCGGTTCCTCCGCGCAGGGTGTAGCCGGCGAGTTGTCCGAGCTCGGAGTCGATGTCGTCCAGCCGTTGCTCCAGCTCCGAAAGGCGCAACGCTGAAAGCGCTGTTCTGCCATGGCATTGCAACGTGGACATCATCCCCGCAAACAGGGCGATGCTGCAGATGATCAGGATTCGATGCATATTTTTTTTATACAGACACTCATACAACAGGACGATACTTCTTTAAGACGGTATTCCAGTTCCCGGAAAAGATACCTGAAAAATATCTATTGAAAACTACACATCTGTGTAGTGGTCGTTTTTTTTTATTCCGGCATATTCAATGTTATCCATCAGGAAACATGGGAAGGAACTTTATATGAAATCGTTTAAGAGTTTGTGTGTTGTGGCGGGACTGGCTTATCTGATGCCGCTGTTGGTGCATGGAACGACCGAAAAGCAACCGTATGACGGGAGTTGGGAGTCGTTGCAGGAAATGCCGGTGCCGGCGTGGTTCGATGACGGCAAGATCGGAATCTTCATCCATTGGGGGCCGTACAGCGCGATTGGCTACCGCAAAGGTGGGCGCGGCTATGCGGAGCACGTGCCGAAGTTGATCTATGCCGACTCCAAGCACTATTATCCCATTGTGAAGGAGCGCTACGGCGCATGCCCGCCAGACTTCGGTTACAAGGATATGATCCCGGACTTTAAAGCCGAAAAGTGGAATCCCGATGAATGGGCGAAGCTGTTTAAAGAGGTCGGCGCGACCTATGTCGTTTTAACGGCGGAGCATCACGATGGCTGGGCCAACTGGGATTCCGACCTTACGCCGTGGAACGCGGTCGATATGGGGCCGAAGCGTGACCTGGTCGGCGATCTCGGGAAAGCCGTTCGCAAGCAGGGGTTGAAATATGCTCCGTCCTATCACCGAGAGCGGCATCAATCCTTCTTTGCAAAAAAAACGTATGTGGTAAATGCGGTGCCACAGGATGATATTGCAGAAGAGATTCGGCGCATGCCGGAAGCGGCATCCCTCTACGGTCCGTTTGGTACGAATAAGGAGTTTGTCGACAGCTACGTCGCCCGCTGGAAAGAGATTCAGGAAAAGTATCAGCCCGATATGCTCTGGATGGATGATTTTCCGATCTATACCCGCGACGGCAACAACGTCCGCAAGGGGCAGGCGCGTCCCGAGGTGAAATATTTCGACGATCAAGTGCGCGGCATGATTACCGACTTCATGAACGATGGCGCAGCTCGCGGCGCGGACGTCTATGTGAACAACAAGGGCGGAAACCGTAACTGGCCCGACGGTGTCGGCTGCCTGGAAAAAGATAACCTGAAACTGAAGGTCATCGGGCCCAAGTGGCAGAGCTGCACCACCTTCGGCACCTCGTTCGGTTTTCTGGAGGGCGACAAATACAAGACCGTCGAAGGCGTGATGCATGAAATGATCGAGGTGATCAGCCGCAACGGCAACTTCCTGATCAATATTGGCCCGCGCGGTGACGGCACGTTGGTACCCGAACAGGTTGAGCGCCTGCGCGCCATGGGCGACTGGTTGAAGATTAACGGCGCCGCTATCTATGGTTCCAGATATTGGAAAGAGCCCGAGCAGAAAAACGAACACCTCTGCTTTACCACGAACGGAAAAAATCTCTATGCCATCAAACTCGAAAAACCACACTCGCCGTTCACTATCGAAGCTTCCAAGGGTTGGAAAAAAAGTCAGGTGACGTCGGTGCGCCTGCTGGGTTCCAAGGAGACGGTCAAGTGGTCGATGACCCCGCAGGGGCTTAAGATCACACCGCCGCGTGATTTGGGGCCGAGCGAGTATGCCTGGACCTTTGAGATCGTGACAACGGAAGATCAGCATCATCCAAACGTCATTCAGAAAGATGCGGCCGTTGCCCTGAAGGGTACGAAGGCTGTCGACCTGGACGGAAATGAAACGATCATGCTGCAGAACGTTCCGGGGGCAGAAGTCGTGGTTGAAACCGCTTCAGGTGCCGATGGCTTCAGCCAGCTGCCGCTGCCTGCCGCTTCCGGCAGGAAGGTCACGGCCAATCATAAAGCCAGCAACGGTTCGCTGGCGGCGCTGGCCGACGGGTTGCTTGCGGCCGACTTTGGCCCCATCTTCCGAAACGGCATCAGGAACGGCGCCTATAAAATGGATCTAGGGTCGGTACAGCCCGTGTCGGCGATCACCAGCTGGTCTCACAATATGAAAGGCCGCCGCGGTGCCCAGAAAATCAATATCTACGGCAGCGATTTCCTGATTGATCCGGGGTGGGATCTGAGCAAATATACGCCGCTCGGCTCCGTGGATACGACCAGAAAGCCAAAAGCCAACTATACGGCGGCATCGCTTCAGGCCACAGAGGGCCAGACTCTCGGAAAATTTCGGTGGATTGTGTGGGCCGTCTCGCCGATCTCCGAACAAGGCGGGGGCGAAAATACGGCCTTTCAGGAACTGGCGGTGGAAACCGTCGGTGGTGTTCAAGCTTCTAAAAGCATCAGGAAAGACGATCGGCCGAACATTGTCTTTCTGATGACCGACGACCAACGCTGGGATACGCTCGGGTGTTATGGGCGCACCGATGTCATTACGCCGAATATCGATAAACTGGCCGAGCAGGGGGTAGCTTTCGATAATGCCTATTATGCGGTGGCCATCTGCATGCCGAGTCGAACGACCATGTTTACCGGCCGCTACTTTTCGGACCATCGGGTGGGCTTCACCTATCCCTACAACCGTACCCTGCCTGCAGCAGAGTTTGCCCGGAGCTACCCGGCATTGCTTAAGGATGCCGGATACCGGACGGGGTTTGTCGGAAAATTCGGTGTTCGCCTGGAAAACCTGCCGGGAACCGTTGCCGAGCACTTTGATCTGTTTGCGGGAATTTCCACGACCAGCAAGAAGGGACCGCACTTTCCCGCCGATGATGAAAAGCTGAATCATATCTTTCGCAAAGATCGTGATCCCAAAGAGCGCACGTTGATCAAGGGTGATGCGATGATTCGTTTTCTGGAAACGCAACCGACGGGGCAGCCCTTCTGCCTTTCGATCAGTTTCGATGCCGTAAAGAACGATCGCGACAGCCAGATGTATGGCCCGCATGTGGAGATCTTCAAGGATCAGGAAATGTGGGTTCCGGAAAACTGGGTTGAAGGCAAGAGTGCGCGATTGCCGAAGGTGTTGGACCACTGCCGCGGTACCTACCTGCATGTGGCACGTAATTCAACGCCGGAAGAGTATCAAAGGCGCACACGCCGCTTTGCGGTACAGGGCTACTCGGTTGACCTGCAGGTCGGCCGGCTGATGGCCAAGCTCGAGGAGATGGGGGTGCTGGACAACACCATCGTCATTTATACCAGCGACAATGGTCGCTTCCACGGCTCGCAGGGGCTCTTTGATAAGGCCATTCTTTATGAGGAAGCGATGAAGCAACCACTGATTGTTTTCGATGGACGAGCCCCAAAGTTGCGGGGAGGACGCCGTGTGGATGCCATGGTGTCATCCGTCGATGTCGCGCCGACGATCCTGTCGTACGCGGGCATTGAGGTGCCGAAGGTCATGAAAGGGCAGTCTCTGATCCCACTCCTCAGCGGCTCCCCGAAGATGACGGAATGGCGCGATACGGTGCTCATGGAAAACTTTTTTATTCAGGAACTTCATAGTGCTGGGGTAAAGAAGCATCCGGATATTCCCGGACTGAATGATGAACTGATTGCCGACAACCGCTCCTACCGCAGTCGTGGCGTGCGCACCGATCGCTATAAATATTTCAGCTATTTTGAGCATGATCCGGTGATTGAAGAGCTTTACGATCTTGAGTCGGATCCGCACGAACAAAACAACCTGGCCTCCGATCCGGAATATGCCCAGCTGTTATCGAAGATGCGGAACAAAACTGCCGAGTTGCATGCCGCGGTGATCCAATAAGCCTTAATCCAAAGGAATCACTATGAAGGTCAAACCACTCCTGTACGCTGCTCTCTGTTTTATAGGGTTGGCGGTGTTTGCCGCCTCGAAGCCCAATGTTGTACTGATCTATGCCGATGACATGGGCTATGGAGAGATCCAGCGTTTCCATCCTGAGGCGTCGAAGGTTCCGACGCCTCATTTAAACAAACTATGCGACGAGGGGATGATGTTTACGGATGCGCATACCAGTGCGTCGGTCTGCACCCCCTCGCGCTATGCGTTGCTCACGGGGCGCTACAACTGGCGCTCCAAACATCAGAGCGGTGTCTCGAAGGGCGGAAAACCCTGTCTGATTGCGCCGGACCGAATGACGCTGGCGTCGCTCTTCAAAGAGCAGGGCTACCAGACGTCCATGTTTGGTAAATGGCATTTGAGTTTTCAATATCAGGTTCCTCAAGGAGCCAAGAAATTGAAAACGGAACGGGAACTTTGGTATTACGGCGCTCCGATTGGAACTACGATTCCCGACGGCCCGGTTACACGGGGATTCGATTATTATCTCGGATTCCATCATTCGAGTTCCATGAGCAGTGTGATTGAAAACGACAAGGTGATCGAATACCTGAGCACGATCAAGATGATGGGCCGCCTGACCGATGCCGTAGTAAGCTCCATCGATAAATTTGCGAAGGGCGAACAGGAGCAACCGTTCTTTCTCTATTTTCCGATCAATTCCCCGCATCAGCCCGTCGTTCCCCGCGAAGAGTGGAAGGGCCGGGGCGTCATCGACGACCCGTATCCTGAATTTGTCGCCCAGACCGATGATGCTATCGGGCAGGTTTTGACGGCGCTCGAACGCAACGCGCTGAAGGAAAATACGATTGTGTTGTTTGGTACGGACAACGGTTGCCACAAGCCCTCCGATACATTTCTTGAGTTCGGTCATGCTGTTTCGGGGCCTTACCGGGATAAGAAGGCCAGCATCTACGAGGGGGGACACCATATTCCCTTTATCGTGCGCTGGCCCGGTGTCGTAGCTGCAGGATCAAAAAACGACCGACTGATCTGTATGTCAGACCTATTCGCGACCTTTGCGGAATACTTTGCGTTCAACATCGCCGATGACACGGCGGAGGACAGCATTAGTTTCCTTCCGGTGTTGAGGGGTGCCGAACCAAAGGTGAAGCGCGAGTCCATCGTTCACCACGACTTTAAAGGCCGCTTTGCGATCCGTGATGGGGAGTGGAAGCTGATTCTGCGGCCGGATGACGAGGTGCAGGACGCCGCCGGGTTGGAGGCGAAATTTCAGCTGTACAACGTGAAGGAGGATATTGCTGAGGCCAATAACCTGGCCAATGAATATCCCGAAAAAGTGGATGTTCTTCTGGCTCTGCTGAAAAAACAGGTCGTCGATGGCAGAACCACGCCCGGTGCTGTCCAAAAGAACGATGCGAAAGTCGATATCTGGAAAAAGAACGTCGTCTCGAAAAAGAAAAAAACCGCTAAGCCAAACGTAAGGTAGGGGAAGCATGAAAAGAGTAGTCGCTGGTTACACCTTAGGGCTTTTGGTATTCGTTGGAACAGTGTCCGCCCGTGAGCTGGTGGTTGAGCCCGGCGGGAAAATCGCTACGTTGCCCGCCGCACGCGATGCGGTGCGTGCCTTGCGCGCCGCAGGAGAGGTGGGCGATGTTGACGTCGTCATTCAGAACGGAGTTTATACTCTGGATGAAACCCTGATTTTCGGACTGGAAGACTCCGCACCCGCCGGGGCCGTGACGCGCTACCGGGCAGCCGATGGGGCAAGCCCGCTGATCAGTGGCGGACGCGTAATCTCGGGGTGGAAAAAGTCGGAGCTGAAGGGGGGGGATATCTGGATGGCTAAAGTGCCGTGGGCCCATGGGGATGCATTTTTTCACTGCCTCTATGACGGCAGTAAACTCTTGCAACGGGCGCGGTCTGAAAACTTTGCGGTGAGCGTGGACGCTGCTCGGCGAAAGTATGCCGGTGCGCTGAAGAACCGGATTGAGTTTTCTTTTGCAGGGGAGGGATTGAAATCCTGGAAAAATCTAGAGGATCTGGAGATGTACGGTCGACCCACCCGTGCGTGGTTGGTCAATTATCTCGGGATCGATTCCGTAGATGTGAAGTCGAGAACTGCTAAGCTTTCCGTTCCCGCCACCTATAACATGTTTGGCAGTTGGCTCGTGGAAAACTGTATCGACCATCTCGACGCGCCGGGGGAGTGGGTGCTGAACTCTCAGGAAGGGATGCTGTATTACTGGCCGGAGTCGGGCACACCGGGGGACCGGATCATTGCTCCGGCACTGAACGAGTTGATCCGGGTGGAAGGGGTGAATGACGCCTCGTTGGCCGGGACAAAGGATCAACCGGTGGAGGGCATCGTTTTCGAAGGACTGCGCCTTGCGCATGCGGACCGCCAGCAGTGGCTTCCGGAAGATAAAGGGCTGCAGCATGACTGGAATATGTGGGACAAGGCCAACGGGCTGGTGCGCTTTCGAGGAGCCCGCAATTGCGCCGTCCGCAACTGCACCTTTTCCGACAGTGGTAGCGACGGCGTGCGCCTAGACCTTTTTTGCCAGCACATCAAGGTCGAGGGTTCAACGTTCAAGGATCTCGGCGGTACGGGGATTCTGCTGTGCGGCTATGGCCCCGGCAAAAAGGACGTGAACAGGAAGAACATCATTCACAACAACGAAATCACCCGGGTCGGGCAGCTGTTTCTCCATTCGCCCGGCATTTTTGTGTGGCAGAGCGGACATAACCGGATATCGAACAATCATATTTATGACCAGGCTTACACCGGGTTGGTGGTGGCCGGTGTACGCCGTCGTTTCTTTGCGCCGACGTTTGAAAAGATGGGGGTTGAAAATCCTTATATCAGTAAGTGGGCGTTCCCGGAAGGCACCCGCGAACACATCCCGACGATTTGGTGGGATGAAATCTCGTTGAACTCTGCCACAGAGTGGGCAGCCTTTGAGCCGTACATGCATGCACGCGGAAACATCATTGAATACAACGAAGTGCACGATTGTCTGAAGCTGCTGCACGACGGAAACTGCATCTACCTTTCCGCCAACGGCGATGGAAATATTGTGCGGTATAACGTCACCTACAACCATCCGCAGGGCGCGATGATCCGCACGGATGATGATAGTCACGGGGCAGTCGTCAGTCATAATCTAATGTTTGGAACGATGGGGCAGTTAAAGGGAATTGCCATCAAAGGTCTGAACTCCTCACAACACAATATTTATGTAAACTGCTCCATGACGACGGGCGGAGCCGGCAATACGATTGACCCGAAGAGTGAAATGAGTCGGAATGTATTTTATTTTACGAAAGGCAACACCCCATTCAGTTTCCATACAAAAATTGAACGGGTCGGATCCGGGCTCGATTCCAACGTTTACTGGCATGAAGGCGGTAAGGCTGAACAAATCCTGGCGGCGCAGCGTAAAAAGGGAGTAAAGAACAAAATCGATGAACGCAGCGTGGCCGCCGATCCCATGTTTTCGGACCCGGTGTATGGCGACTTTTCGTTTAAGGCGGGGTCTCCGGCGACTGAGTTGGGCATTGAACCGATGCCGCTCGAAATGGTGGCTAAGATGGGCACGACCCGAGATCCGTTCCTGAAGCGTTTTGCGGCGGGCATGCCGCTGAAGGTCCATCATGAAACGCATGCTAAAAAGAAAAACAACAAATAGGTTTATAAAAACGATGAAATCAATCACTGCACTTCGCACCTTTATTTTACTGGCATCCGGGATTGTTACGGCGCAGGCGGCACAACCCAATATTATTTTCATTATGACGGATGATCAGGGCTATGCACCGATCGGTGCGCATGGGCACCCGTGGATCCGGACGCCGGAGCTGGATAAGATGCATGCGCAGTCGATCCGCTTTGATCGCTTTATGATGGGTTCGACCTGTGCGCCGAGCCGGGCGGGCATCATGACCGGCGTCCATTCGATTAAAAATGGAGTCACGCACACGATCTATGAACGGGAGCGCGTCAACCTGACGGCCATCACGATTCCACAGGTGCTGAAACCGTCCGGCTATACGTCCGGCTATTTCGGCAAATGGCATTTGGGTGATGAAGCTCCGTACCAGCCTGAAGCCCGCGGGTTCGATGAAGTGTTTATTCACGGAGCGGGCGGCATCGGACAAAAATACAAGGGTTCCTGTGCGGATGTACCCGGCAATACCTACTTTAATCCGGTGATCAAACACAACGGCACGTTCGTGCAGACCAAGGGCTATTGCACGGATGTTTTCTTCAAGGCGACCTTGGGGTGGATTCAATCGGTCAAGGATTCCGGCAAGCCGTTTTTTGCCTACCTTTCAACCAACGCGCCGCATGCCCCATTCAAAGCGCCGCCGGAGTATCAGAAGCATTTTGAAGATCTGGGGTTTCCCAGTCGATCTGCCGGCTTTTACGGAATGATCGAACATATCGATGACTGCATGGGGCAGATGTTCAAGCAGCTGGAAGCATGGGGTTTGCTGGAAAATACGATAGTCATCTTCACCTCCGACAACGGCACGACCACTGCCGGCAATGGGCTTAAAGGCAAGACCGGGCGTCCACAGGTTAAACTCGGCACCGATGCATCCGGCAACGCCATGATGACCTACAACGCAGGCATGAAAGGTCTCAAAAGTACCGTGGACGAGGGCGGCGTACGGGTTCCTTTCTTCGTGCGATGGGACGGCGTGATTAAAGAGGGCCGGACGGTAGAGACGGTCGCCACCTATCTGGACATTCTTCCCACCCTGGCGGATATTGCAGGAGCGGCGCTGCCGGACACCCAGGCATTTGAAGGCCGTAGCCTGAAGCCGTTGATCTTGGAGAAAAATCCGGCCTGGAAAGATCGGCTGCATTTTCAGCATGTGACCCGTTGGAATCTCGGAGCCGATCCGGATCAGTTTAAGTGGAAAACGTACTCGGTACGCAACCAGCGCTACCGGCTCGTTGAAGGCGCGCTCTACGATATGGAAAAAGATCCGGGCCAGCACCACGATGTGGCGGCACAATACCCGGAGCTTGTGTCCGAGATGAAGAAGGCCTACGAGAAATTCTGGGATGAAGCGCGCCCGCTGATGATCAATGAGGATGTTCCGATGGCAGCGGAAAAGCCGTTCCACGTCGATTTCTATGCCCAGCAGAAAAGCTCCGGCATTCCTGAGTGGAAATCACCCGCATTAGCGTGGGAGGAGTCCTTTGTCGGAGAAACGCCTGCACCACGGAAACGTAGACAAAAATAGGGCCCATTGAAATGAAAGTGCCATTCATGTTATCTGCTGTCATAGCCTTGGTCGTAACGCTGAATTCCACAGCATCGAATCAACCCAATGTGATTTTGGTGATGACGGACGATCAGGGGTACGGGGACCTGGGTTGTCATGGTAATCCGATTTTGAAGACGCCGGAGCTCGATAAGCTGCATGCCGAATCGGTGCGTTTTACGGACTTCCACGTGAGCCCGTTCTGTACGCCGACGCGGGCCTCGCTGATGACCGGGCAGCACGCGGGGCGAACCGGGGCATATCGTACAACCGGTGGACTTTCCCTTCTGTATAGCGAGAAAAAGACGATCGCGAATCTCTTTGCGGATAAGGGCTATGCAACGGGGATGTTCGGTAAATGGCACCTCGGGGACAATGCGCCCCAGCGCCCGCAGGACAAGGGCTTTCAGGATGTGGTCTGGCATCGTTGCGGTGGGATCGGGCAAGGTTCCGACTATTGGGGCAACGATTATTTTGACGATACCTTTGAGCGGGTTTCTCCGGGCAGTCGGGTCGGTATGTTTGAGAAGTTCGAAGGCTACTGTACCGATGTATTTTTCCGTGAAGCCCTCCGTTTTGTAGAGCAGAACAAAGAGAAACCGTTCTTCCTATATCTGTCGCTGAATGCACCGCACAGCCCATATCGCGTCGCGCCGAAATGGGAGAAGCCGTATAAAGGCAACAAGGCGGTCGTGAATTCTGCGTTTTACGGGATGATTGCCAACATCGATTGGAACATGGGACTTTTCCGTAAACAGCTCGATGAGCTGGGTCTGGCGAAAAATACCATCTTCATTTTTATGACCGACAACGGAACGGCCGGGGGAGGGAAATTCAGCAGGTACCAGGATTCCCATCCATCGGTCGGTTTCAACGCGGGGATGCGCGGCAGGAAATCGTCGGTATATGAAGGCGGGCAGCGCGTTCCCTTTTTCATTTATTGGCCGGAGGGCGAACTGACCGGAGGCAAAGATGTTGAAACGCTGGCGGCTCATCTGGATGTACTGCCCACCCTGGCTGAGCTGTGCGGGATCGACGTGCCGGAAGAGTATGATGTCGACGGACTGTCACTGGTGCCGCTCCTGAAGGGAGAGACGGATTCCTGGCCGCGGGACCATCTGGTGATCCAGCAGCACGGTGGTAGAGGGTTTACTTCGCCGCTGGATGAGCCCTTTGCCGATACCGTGGTGTTGACCGAAAAATGGCGGTTGGTAAATTCATGGCGCGAAACGCCCCGCCACACCTTCAAACTTTACGATATAGAGACAGATCCTTCTCAGAAGAACAATGTCGCCGAAGCGCACCCGGAAGTGGTGGAACACCTGAAGGGGCTCTATCAGCCGTTCTGGGAAGAGGTTTCCCCTGTTCTGCTGAATCGTACGGGGCGCATGGATTTGGGTAATCCAGATCAGAACCCGACTGAGCTCTGTTCTCAGGACTGGGTCATGGAAAAGGGCTATCCTCCCTACAGTTTTAAGCAGATCAAAAAACTACCGAAGGTCACCGCTCCGTGGCTGGTGAATGTCAAACAGGCCGGACGCTATCGCTTTACCCTACGCCAGTGGCCGGAAGCAGCCAACAAGCCGTTGGTGGCGGTCCGGGCCAAAGTTGAAATTGCGGGTCAGGAAAAAGCGGTGCCTGTTCCGGCCAACAGCAACGGGATTGTCATCGAACTGAATCTTCCCGCCGGTCCGGCAGAGCTGGTAACTTTCCTCTACAATGACAAGGGAGACGCTGGCGGCGCTTACTTTACCGAAGTGGAATTACTAAACGATATAGGAAGTATGTAATGAAAAAATCAACCAGTCTTATCTGCACGTTGGCATGTATGTCGATGGCGGCCCATGCGTTGGAACTTTATGTGGGTCCTGCGGGAGCGGATTCAAATGCGGGAACAAAGGATGCTCCGTTCGCGACGGTTGCAGCGGCCCGTGATGCGCTGCGGGCTTCAGGTAAGCTTGGCGAGGAGCTGAGCACGGTGACGCTTGCCGACGGGGTTTACTATCTGCCCGAAACGCTGGTGTTTACGCCGGAGGATTCCGGCTCGGAGCAGTATCCGGTGGTCTATCGCGCGCAGAACCGTGGGCAGGCGGTGCTAAGCGGCGGGTTAAAACTGGAGTTGGATTGGAAACCTTACAAAGGTGGAATTTATCAGGCAAAGCCCCCGGCCGGTCTGGACATCGATCAGTTAATCATCGACGGCACCAACCAGCGGATGGCGCGCTATCCGAACTATGATGCGGCGAAGAAAACGGAAGCCTATCAGGGCTATGCCGCCGATGCTTTTTCTAAACAGCGTGCGGCAAAATGGGACGACCCGTCCGGCGGCTACATCCATGCTATGCATCGCGCTCGCTGGGGCGGTTATCATTATCGGATGACCGGAAAGAATGCCAAAGGCGAGGTGACCTATGAAGGCGGTTGGCAGAATAACCGCCAGATGGGCATGCACAAAAGCCAGCGTATGGTGGAAAACCTCTTCGAGGAACTCGATGCTCCGGGTGAATGGTTTCATGATGCTGAGTCAAACATGCTTTACTACCAGCCGGAGGCCGGTTGCGACCTGAATGACGCAAAGGTGGAAGTGGTGCGCCTGCGCCATTTGGTTGAGCTGTACGGGGATCTGAAACAGCCCGTCGCTTCCATGAAGATACCCGATCCCGGAAACAAGATTCCCGGCCTGGAACTTGAAAAGCCGGAGACGGCGAAGCCGGTCCAATGGATTAAACTGCAGGGCCTGCGCTTTGCCGGTGCCCGGCGCACTTTCATGGATACCCGCGAGCCGTTACTGCAAAGTGACTGGGCCATCTATCGCGGCGGCGCCGTCCATCTGCGCGGAACGGAACACATCGTTATCGAAAACTGCGACTTCGAAGAGCTGGGCGGGAACGCCGTGTTTGTCGATGGCTACAATCGCAAAACGGTCATTCGCGGAAACCTGTTTAAAAACAACGGCGCGAGTGATGTGAATTTTGTCGGCTCGTTTGCGGCGGTGCGGTCGCCACGCTTCAGCTATCTGACCATGCCGCATCCGCTCGAGAGTGTGGATCGTGAAATCGGACCCAAGACGGAGGAATATCCGGCGGACTGCCTAGTGGAGGACAACCTCATGACGCGCTGCGGCCGGGTGGAAAAGCAGAGCGCCGGAGTCAATATCTCGATGTCGTCGCGGATTAACGTGCGGCACAATACCGTGTTCGACACTCCGCGCGCGGCGATCAATATATGCGACGGTACCTGGGGTGGCCACGTGATCGAGTGGAACGATTGTTTTGAGACCGTGCTGGAGACGCATGACCACGGGGCATTTAATTCCTGGGGACGCGACCGCTTTTGGCACCAGGCCGGACCGTCCGGCCCCAAACATAAAGACAAAAGCGGCAAGCCGTTGATCAGCCACTGGATCGACGACGATCCAAATTCGCCGTTTTGGGATGCCTATCAGACGAGCACGTTGCGCCATAACCGTATGCAGTGCGATCATGGCTGGGATATTGATCTGGACGATGGTTCCACAAACTATGAAATCTATAACAACCTGTGTCTATCCGGGGGACTGAAGACCCGGGAAGGCTATAAACGCATCGTCAGGAACAATATCATCCTGAGAGAGGGCTACACCTGCAATGTGCCGTATCCCAAACCGACGCAGGATGTGTTTGAATCCAATATTTTTTGGGGAACCGGTTATTCCGCTTCTAAGCCAAAGCTCTGGGGAGGTTCGCGCAACAAGAGTTTTATGCACAACCCTGCCAGTGAAGCGGTGGAGCACTGGATCGCTGGTCATAGTAAAACCGGGGACGATGCGGAGAGCCTGTATGGCAATGTACAGTTTGTGAATCCGGCCGCGGGTGACTTCTCGGTGGTCGCCGGTTCGCCGGCCCTGTCGGTCGGCTTTGAAAATTTCCCTATGGAGGGCTTCGGTGTGACTTCCGATCGTTTAAAAGCAATGGCGGAAGAACCTCGGATCATCCTTCCGATTAATGTTGAGGCGAATAAAGCATCCAAGGTCCGATACGCTAAAGTCATGGGCACACAGTTTAAACCGTTGGATACGCAGGCCGAACTGACGGCCACAGGCATGGATTCCTTACGCGGTGTCCTGCTAATCAATGTGCCTAAGTTCACTGGAATGGCTAAGTATGGGTTTGAAAGCGACGATGTGGTGCTTGAGATTGATGGCAAAAAAGTAGTTTCCAAAAATTTTGTAAAAACCATGCAGGGTCTCAGTGCAGGCCGTCATAAGGTGTCTGTCTGGCGCGGTCAGCAATTGCATCCGTTTGAATTTGAAACAGAAAAGAAATGAGCCTAAGCGGGAATGGATTATGAAACGATTAACAATGACGGTACTTTCCGGGCTGTTGACCTGTTCGGTATTTGCTCAGGTGATACCGGAGTCTACGGCAGATAAAAGCACGGGTCGCGCGGCCTGGTTGGATGACGCCAAGTACGGCATGTTTATTCACTGGGGCGTTTATTCGACGCTGGAAAAAGGTGAATGGGTGATGTGCCGCTCTAAAATCCCCGTGGCCGAATATAAGGAGATGGCTTCGAAATTTAATCCCGTTAAATTTAATGCCGATGAATGGGTGGCGGTCGCGAAGAATGCCGGGATGAAATACATCACCATTACCAGTAAGCATCATGATGGTTTTGCCATGTTTGATTCGGATGCGAGTGAGTATAACATTGTCGATTATACGCCGTTTAAGCGCGATGTGATACGGGAGCTCAAAGCGGCCTGTGACAAGGCGGGAATCAAGCTCGGATTATATTATTCGCAGACGCAGGACTGGGAATTTCCAGGCGGCGCTGGGCGTAAGTGGGATCAGGCGTCGCAGAAAGGCGATTTCCGGAACTATATCGATTCCAAGGCGATCCCGCAGTTGAAGGAAATTATGGCCTATGAGCCCACGCACATCTGGTTCGATACACCGCATTCCGATGCCGGGCTCAATACCACGCCCGAACTGGCGGGGGAGTTTGTGGCGGTTATCCGCAAGGCGGACCCCGATTGCATTATCAACAGCCGGTTGATGTATCACGGAAATCAGGTCGAAGGGTTGAAATCGGCGCAACTGGAGGAGCTGAAGAATGTCGGTATCGATTTTCTATCCTACCGTGACCGTACGATTCCGCCGAAGAGTCCATGGGAATACTGGGAGACCTGTATGACTCTCAATGGGGCATGGGGATATAATGCCAAGGATAACAACTGGAAGAGCCCGAAGCAGGTGATTATGCAACTCACCGAAGTGGTCAGTAAAGGTGGGTCGTTTTTGCTGAATGTCGGCCCGACGGCTGAAGGGCTCATTCCCGACCCGGCGGTGAAAAATCTGGAGCAGGCGGGCGAATGGCTCAAAGTAAACGGCGAGGCTATCTATGGCGCGCGCGGCACCATCTTTGACGGGGAGGGGCAGTTCATTACCCGCACAGCAGCGGAGCAGGCGGCCCTGGATAAGGAAGCGCTGGCGACCGGTGCGGGCAGGAAAAAGAAAGGTCATAAGCAAAAGGACTACGCATGGCTGGCAACGGGGCGGGAAGGCAAGCTCTACCTCCATTTCTTCCAGTGGCCCACAGCGCCCTTCGTGTTGCATGGTTTTGACAAAGATAAGGTGACGGGTTCATATTTCCTCGCGGATGCAGAAAAATCTCCTGTCAACGTCGAGCAAGAGGGCGGAACCGTTACGATTACTCTGCCCGACCAGCCTCTCGACGAACTGAATACGGTTCTCTGTTTAACGTTGGTGGAAAAATAAATGACCTCTTTTTTGAAAACACTCACTGTTGTATGCGGAGTCGGAGTTCTTTGCGGCCTGGCTCAGGCGTCGGAGAAGCCCAATGTCATTATTCTCTATGCGGATGACATGGGCGTCGGGGATGTCTCCTACGGCGATCCGGCGGCAATGATTCAGACGCCGCATATCGACCGGCTGGCCAGTCGGGGCATGACGTTTACCGATGGGCACAGCTCGTCGGGCATCTGCACGCCGAGCCGTTATGCGATGTTGACTGGGCAGCACCATTGGCGGAGTTTCCACGATATCGTCGGTGCATTCGGAGGATCCGTTTTTGAACCAAATGAATTCACGATGGCACGTATGTTTAAGCAGCAGGGTTATCGGACCGCTATGTTTGGAAAGTGGCATCTTGGCTGGGACTGGGATGCGATTCGGAAACCGGGCGTGGACAAAAAAGAGCGGGTGAAGACTTCCTCGTATGATTGGACGAAGCGTTTTCCGGGCGGACCGGTCGATCAGGGATTCGACCACTATTTCGGCGATGGGACTATTAATTTTCCGCCGTACTGCTGGATCGAAGACGATCGTTTTTTAACCATACCCACCAGGCCGGTCATAAAATCAAGACCGCTGGCGGGCGGTGGAGGGTTCCGGGCCGGCCCGATGGCGGAGGGCTGGAATCCGTATGATATTCTCCCGACGGTCACGGATAAAACGGTGGAGTGGATCGAGAAGCAGGATGGGGGCGCCCCGTTTTTTGCCTATCTCGCCTTCAACTCGCCGCATTATCCGATCGTTCCCAACAAGGCGTTCCATGGAAAATCCAGGGCGGGTTACTATGGGGACTTCGTGATCGAGACCGATGCCATGGTCGGCAAGGTGATGGCCGCCCTGGAAAAAAAAGGGCTACTTGAAAACACCGTGGTCGTTTTCTCTGCGGATAACGGGACGGAGAAGCATTGCCTTGCACGGCTCCAGGAATTTGACCAATGGAGTTCCGGGGAATTTCGCGGAATGAAGCGGGATCTCTACGAGGGCGGGCACCGCGTACCGTTTATCGTCAGTTGGCCGGGCAGGATCGAAGCAGGATCCCGTTCGGCCGAGGTGGTCAGCCAGGTGGATCTGGCAGCAACCTTTGCCGATATGATCGGACATCAGCTTGGTAACGATGAAGCCATCGACAGCTACAGCATCCTGCCGGTTCTGAAAGGCGAGGACTATCCGAAGCCGTTGCGCACGGCGACGGTGCAGAACACGGCCAAAGGGAAATATGCCCTGCGGCAGGGAGACTGGGTGTTCATCGATACACATTCAGGTTCGTCGCCTCGACAGGAGCCGAAGGAGTATCTGGACTATTTTGGTTTGGAAATGTATTCGGAAAATAATCCCGGCCTGCTGTTTAATCTCAAGGTTGATCCGCGGCAGTCCAGAAATCTCTATGACCAATATCCGGAAAAGGTGTCGGCCATGCGTGCGCTTCTAAAGCGATATGTTGCAGGCGAACCCTGTGTTGAAGGGAAATCAAACCATGAATAAAGCAATGCACATGAATAGAAAATCGATCGCACTCGTTGTTGCCTGTACCGCAATGGCATGGATGGCTTCGGCGATGGAGCGCCCCAACGTCATATTGGTAATGACCGATGATCAGGGCTATGGGGATTTGGGGTGTCATGGTAATCCGATCCTCAAGACGCCGGAGCTCGATAAACTGCATGCCGAGTCGGTTCGCTTTACGGATTTTCATGTGAGCCCGTTCTGTACGCCGACACGGGCGGCGTTGATGACTGGGAATCATCCGGGTGTGACGGGGGCCTTCCGCACTAGCTCCGGACGGACCATGATGCATCCGGATGAGAAGACGGTGGCCAATCTGTTCGCGGATGCAGGCTATGCAACCGGGATGGTCGGTAAATGGCATCTGGGCGACAATGCGCCACACCGTCCGCAGGACCGCGGTTTTCAGGATGTGCTCTGGCACCGCTGCGGCGGAATCGGGCAGGCATCGGACTATTGGGGCAACGACTATTTCGACGACACCTATGAACGAAATGGCGTGTTTGAAAAGTTCGAAGGTTATTGCACGGACGTCTGGTTCCGGGAAGGTATGCGTTTTATTGAACAGAATCGAAGTAAACCGTTCTTCCTCTATTTGGCGCTCAATGCGCCGCACGGGCCGTATCGCGTCCCGCCGGAGTGGGAGGCGCCTTATAAGGGAAACAAGCAGGTAGCCAAATCGGCGTTTTACGGCATGATCGCCAACATCGATTACAACATGGGCGTTTTCAGAAATCAGCTTGATGCACTTGGGTTGGCAGAGAATACCATCCTGATTTTTATGACGGACAATGGAACCTCCGCCGGTGGAAAATTCAAGGGATTGGATTCCGAGCCGCTCGTTGGATACAACGCCGGGATGCGTGGCAAGAAATCGTCGGTCTACGACGGTGGTCACCGGGTGCCGTTTTTTATCTACTGGCCAAAGGGCAATCTGACCGGCGGGCGCGATATTGAAACGATGAGCGCTCACATCGATGTCCTGCCGACACTGGCGGACCTGTGCGGGATTCCGGTTCCAGCGGAATACGATCTGGATGGCATTTCGCTTAAGACTCTGCTGTACGGTTCCAAAGAGCCGTGGGTGCGGGATCATCATGTGGTTCAATATCACGGCGGGGCTTACGGAAAAGCCATGCCGCCGGGGCCGCTGGCCTATTCAACGGTACTGACAGAACGGTGGCGGTTGGTGAACTCAGACGGCCAGTTTCTGTTTGATATTCAGGCCGATCCGGCACAGCGCACGGATGTTTCTGCACAGCACCCCGAGGTGGTGGAGCGCCTGCGCGCGCTGTATGATCCATTCTGGGAACGGGTTTCCCCGCGCCTGACACCGGTTCGAATCGATATCGGCAATCCGGCTGAGCCGAGGACGGAGCTTTGTTCACAGGACTGGCGCATGAAAAGCGGCAACCCGCCGTGGAATTTTAATGCCATCAGGAAACTGCCGAAGGTGACGGGGCCGTGGCTGGTCAATGTAAAACAGGCCGGACGCTATCGCTTTACGCTGCGCCAGTGGCCGGAAGCGGCCAACAAGCCAGTGGTGGCTGTGCGGGCTAAAGTTGAAGTTGCAGGTCAGGAAAAAGAGGTGCCTGTCCCGGCGAACAGCAAGGGCGTAGTCATCGAACTGCATCTTCCCGCCGGGCCGACGGAGCTGGTCACCTATCTCTACGATAAAAAGGGGAATGTCGGTGGAGCCTATTTTACCGAAGTGGAGTTGTTGCCGTAAGCGTGTTAAACCGACTTTTTTTAAAATTATTAGTAATAAAGGAACGATATGAAAAAAACGACAGTAGTATTGGGATTGGCTTTGGCTTCCTTGGTGCATGCCGATTCGACGTGGGTGATTGAAAACCAAGCTGATTGGGATAAATATACCGGGTCTAAGACCGATCTGGAAATTAAGGATGGACAAGCGACGCCGACGGCGGAAACTGCTGTTTTTCAAAGCGCGATCAAATCCTTTTCTGAAAAGCAAAGCGCGGCGTCCATTCGCCTTTCACAGTCTCCAGTCTGGCTGAACTGGAATCCGGTGAAAAATATTGGTCCGAAAAATTTAAAAGACGCCCCCGTTTTTCTGCGGCGTGGCGAGAATGACTATTGGATGTTCGGCCGTTACGGCGGGAAGCCGAAAGGGTTTCAGGCACAGGACGTAACTCTCGACGGCTTTGATGTTTCGCTCAAAACAACTCCCTGGAAGAATCAGTACGATGCGCCGGGCGGATTGCAGAAAGGGCTTGGGGGGTATCATGCCTGGCAGAGCCGTGACATGGTCAACTGGATTCACCATGGCTCCGTCACACATAAAAAGGGAAAATGGATGACCACGGCTGAATATGTCGATGGGAAGGCCTACTTTTACTATGACTTCCCGAACGATCAGAATCCGCACCTCTTCATTGATGATGACCTGACCGATGGGAAGCTTGGGAAAGAGATGGGGATGGCCTTCAATGATCCGTCCGACGGTTCTGACTGTGCCTTTATCCGCGATCTCGACGGCAACTTCCATGTCATCGCCGAAGACTGGAGCCCGATCAATGCGAGCAAGCACGCCTGGGATTCGCCGCTGGCGACGCATGCGGTGAGCGCCGATGGCATTGGCGGTTTTAAGATTCTTGACCCTGCCGTTGATGAACGGACAGAGCCGTCAGGAAAGTTTGCAGAATATCTTCATCCGCATTGGCATAAGGAAGATCCCGAAAACTATCCGGCAAAAGTGTATGACGGCGAGAAGACGTATCATGGCATCAAGCCTGGACAAAAAGCGGCCTTCGCCAGATACGAGATTCATGAGCCTGCACAAAACGCTTTTGGCGACTGGGCTTCGATTTCAATCGGTGGTCAGTATTATCTCTTTTGCGATTTCGATCCCTCAACCGCCCATGGCGATAAAAAAGCGATGAGCGTCGCCTGGTTCACATCCCCGGATATCAATGAGCAGTTCACCTTCTGCGGCAATCTCGGCTCCGGTCACCCCGATCCGGATGTCATCTTTGCCGAAGGGCAATTTTATCTGGCGACCCAGATGTCAACAGACTACGTAAGTTCTGGACCGTGGGTGGAAGGCGTGGAAGTACGTGTTGGTGTTGATGTTTCCAATGATGGGAAAATTGATGAGTGGACGGATTGGCAAACGGCCAGCGAGCGCTATGAAGCGATTCAGGGCTTTGCCAAGCAGGTGGCCACGATTCCTGCGGAGCTTGACCTGAGCACGCTTCCGGCGGGCTACGGTTTCCAATTCGAGATGAAGCTTTCAGACCAGACGGAAAATGACTCCAGGCCGATCATCGACCAGGTTCAACTTCAGTTTAAGCCGTAATGCCAAGAATGCTAAACACGCTAAGTAGTAGAGGATAATGATATGAGAACGATTAGTTGGACGGTAGTTGGTGCATTGGCTTTGTTGGCGGGACAGGCCCATGCGGAGGATTTGTATGTCAGCCCGGCAGGAAATGACAGCAACCCGGGCACGAAAGAGCTGCCGGTTGCAACGTTTGGACGTGCGGTGGAAAAAGTGCGGCCGTATGCCGGCAAAGTCCCGGTTACGGTGCGTTTTGCAGATGGCGTTTATTATCTTCCGGAAACGATGGTGTTAACCCCGGCGGATTCGGGTACGAAGAAAAACCCGGTCATTTACAAGGCGGATAACGAGGGCGGGGCAGTACTGAGTGGCGGATCGAAGCTCGACCTTAAGTGGAAGCCGTATCGTGACGGCATCTTTCAGGCGAAGACGGCGGCGGGGCTGAAAATTGACCAGCTGTTTATCAACGGTTTAAACCAGCGCATGGCTCGTTATCCCAACTATGATCCGGCGAAAAAGGCGGAACCCTATCAAGGGTTTTCTGCACAGGCTTTTTCGAATGAGCGCGCTGCGGGTTGGGCGGATCCGGCCGGAGGGTATATCCACGCGATGCATCGTTCGGGCTGGGGGGGCTATCACTACCTCATCACCGGCAAGGATGCCTCGGGTAAGGTAACCTATGAAGGCGGCTGGCAAAACAACCGCCAGATGGGGATGCATAAGGATCACCGCATGGTGGAAAACATCTTTGAGGAACTTGATGCACCCGGCGAATGGTTCCACAATGCGAAAAACTCCACGCTCTATTACAAGCCCGAAGCCGGAACCGATCTGAACGCGGCAACCGTCGAGGTGGTGCGCCTGCGCCATCTGGTCGAGTTCCAGGGTTCGGAAAAGAAACCGGTTAAGTTTATTGCGATGCAGGGATTCAAGGTGCGTCACGCTGCGCGCACATTTATGGATTGCAAAGAACCGCTTCTTCGCTCGGACTGGGCCATCTATCGCGGCGGCGCTTTCCTGCTGACGGGGACTGAATATATCCGGATTCTGGACATGGAATTTGATCAGGTAGGTGGCAATGCGGTTTTTGTGAACAACTACAACCGCAACGTGCTTGTGCGCGGTTGCCACATCCACGACACAGGTGCGAGTGGCGTTTGTTTTGTCGGCGATCCCAATGCAGTCCGCGATCCGCTGTTTGAATACCACGAGACGAACAACCTGAGCGAAATCGATCGGACTCCCGGCCCCAAGACCGATAACTATCCGGCCGATTCCTCGGTGGAAGATTGTCTCATTCACGGCATTGGACGCGTGGAGCGCCAGCCCGCCGGCGTGCAGATTTCTATGGCCCAGGGCATCACGGTGTGCGATTGTTCGGTATACGATTGCGCCCGTGCGGGGATCAATATCAGCGAAGGCACCTGGGGCGGCCACCTGATCGAGCGTTGCGATGTCTTCGACACCGTTTTGGAGACGCACGACCACGGCTCGTTCAACTCCTGGGGGCGGGATCGCTTCTGGCACAAAGACCGCGGCTATTCCCAGAAAGAGATTGATATGGATCCCAAGCTGCCCTTCCTTGATGCGATGAAAACCACCGTCATCCGCGACAGCCGCTGGCGCTGCGACCATGGGTGGGACATCGATCTCGATGACGGCTCGACCAACTACGACATCTACAACAATCTCATGCTGAACCGGGGGCTGAAGCTGCGCGAAGGATTCCGCCGCAAGGCTTGGAACAACCTGGCACCGTTTGGGTCCTTCCATCCGCATGTCTGGTACAACACCAGCAAAGACCAGGTTCATTCCAACATCTTCATGACGCCGCATAAACCCGCCCGCATGAAGACACCGTATGTGGATGAAACGATGGTGGACCGGAACCTCTTTGCTACGGATCGTGCACGGGTGATGAAGGTCTCCAAAAAGCTGGGCTGGGATGCCAACTCGGTGTTCGGCGATCCGATGTTCGTCGATCCCGCGAACGGCGACTTCCGCGTGAAGAGTGGTTCGCCCGCACTGAAGATTGGATTCAAAAACTTTCCGATGGATCAGTTCGGTGTCAAAAAACCGTTGCTCAAAGCGATTGCCCGGACACCCGATATTCCAGGAGTGGAAGCAGTCAACGGGCATAAGGATACTGCAGTCCAAAGTATGAAGTGGATGGGGGCAACCTTAACGGAGCTGGGCGGCGAAGAGTTTTCCGCATATGGTGTCAGCAAAAAGGATGGAGGTGTTACATTTTCGGGCGTGAAGCCCAGCTCGCCGGCTGCGAAGGCGGGCTTCATGAATGGCGACCTCATTCAGGCGGTGAACGGCCGTAAGACCAGGGACATGAAACAATTCCGGGAGGCAGTTGGTGCCACAAAAGGAGCAATGAAGTTCAAGGTGGTGCGCAACCAACGAAGCATTGAAATATCTGTTGCAGCCTCCGAATAGGAAGCTGGCTGTTTCGGATCTCAACGCATCCAGGGAGGATCGCCGCGTACTTTCGCGCGATCCCGTTTCCCGCCTGACTTGGTATGTTTTTTTGCCTGTCCTGGTGTTTACTGACTTATTGGTGAATCCCATCTTGGATAAGTCACGGCTAAACCGGGCGTGCGTGGTGAATATATGGGAGTTGAATCATTTTGCCCGATTCCGCATGGAGTTCTGCCCAAGCGGCGGAATGGGGCTTGATGTGATCCCCGCGGAGCATCCGGACTATCAATCCATTCTGAATGGGTATCTACGTACGATTCGATGTTGGCCTTGCTGGAGGAATTCCAGCCACGAAGAGTCACAAAAAGCCGCCGAAAAGAAGTATACGCCTCTTCCCTGACCTCATAGGTAACGCGCTCAAAGCCTGATAATTTATTCGGCATGGATACGAATGAAAATACTACGTCGGGGCGGGCTTCGTATACGGATGAGCAGACATTCCGTCTTTCATCTCAAATAAGCGATAGTTCGAGTCTATGTTTTCGCTTTTTCCAGTCGGGCATGGATCTTTCAAGAAGGTCGTAAAAGGCAGGACTATGGTTGTGATGCTGCAGATGACACAGCTCATGAGTTACGACATAATCAATACATGCTGCAGGGGCCCGAACCAGATCGATATTCAGTGTTAAGCGACCTTTGGCGGAAAGGCTTCCCCAGCGGGTTTTCATTCGCTTGATAACCAGTAGGGGTTTGTTCAGTCCCATTCTTTCAAATTTAGGCCAGCAGCGCTCGAACGCCTCGGCAAATTTTATCTGAGCCTTTTCGGTATACCATTGATCCAGCAGGGATTGGGTGATTTGAGGTGTGGGAGAACCGTTGATAGATATC
Organism: Pontiellaceae bacterium B12227; assembly: GCA_029432775.1. Taxonomy (GTDB): domain Bacteria; phylum Verrucomicrobiota; class Kiritimatiellia; order Kiritimatiellales; family Pontiellaceae; genus Pontiella. The sequence continues at coordinate 144,905 of JAROAZ010000012.1, forward strand.
TGGAAATATCCACGAACCAGCTTAACACTGCATTCCTCGGCCCGAAGGATTTTGAGCCGATACTGACGCCCCAAATAGAGATGTGTCTCTCCACCTATATATTTTCTTGGAGGGGTTCGCGGCTCAAACTGCTGGAAGTAGTCCAACTGACGAACAATCCAACGCCCTTTTCGTTGCACTCTTCGGGCAACCTCTTCCTGTTGGATTCCATTCGGAGCTTTAACCCGGATTCGTTGATCGGGGTAAACTTCGATCTGAAGCGTTTTCCGTGGCGACTGAATCACTTCAAATTTCAGGCATCGGCGACCATATTTTATCTGATGCTGCATGATGCTATTTTCCGGATCGGCTGCGGGCAATGCGCATGGTGCTTTCGATCAACTCGTCCATCTGTTCCAGAGAAAGATCTATATTCTTCGCATCGCGAACTTCATCGAAGAGATAATCATCAATTTCATTGATGGCCAGTTTCTGGGCGTCATCATCATCCCAGAAATGAACCAGGATTAGATGGGGAGTCAGTATCTTCTGGATAGCTGAGGCGGTTTCGGCAGCCAGCTCTTCATTGTGTTCCCCAAAGAGCGGTTTAATGATTCCGAAGTAGGCCATAGCATCATCATTTCCAGTCAAGGCGGCTGGAATATCATCGTGATGCTTGGTTACAATCCTATTGCGGATGTCAGAGACCTTTTCCAGATACTCCTGGCCGGAAATCAGTTTTGCCCGGAACTCGTCAATCGCGTCCTGAATCAGTTTGGAAAATTTCGAATAGAAAGCGGGGTCTTCATCCATCTTTTCCGTAATGACCTTTTTGGTCGCATGGGCAATGGCATCGGCCTTGGCTCCGTCCGGCTTTTTGGTGGTGTAAACGCCCATATCTTCCTTCACAGCGCCGAAGCTTGCATCATCGAAGATATTAACCGGTTCGTTCAGCTGAATGGCTTCATTCGCCTGAATATGCGTATCCAGCAGCTTTTTAATTTTCGGTTCATAATCCCGATAGTCAATGGATTCAGCATAACGCAGCTTTACCGAAGCGCGGAGTTTGTGAAACCGATTTAGGTCGGTTTTATACTGCTCCAGTTTCTGATCCGAAATTTCGGTCACAAACCGTTCACTGGATAGTGCAACGGCCAGCGTCTTGCTGTAATCCGTTAATCGGCTGTAAAACTCATCACGGATATCGTCATCAGCCAGCAGCTGTTCATAGGCCTCTTCATCATAGGCGTTCTTCACTTCTTTGAAGAGATCCCATAAGTCGGAATAGCGTTGAGGAAGTTGATCGACCTGGCTTTGAATAGACGTAAGCGTTCCGGCCAGATCTTTTTCGTCGAAGCCTTCAAACGCATCATACATTGTAAGCGCATTATCCAGTTCGCCTAGCAACCCGACATAATCGACCACATACCCGTAGTCTTTACTATCATGGATTCGATTCACGCGGGCAATGGCCTGCAGGAGGGTGTGCTCCCGCAGTTCTTTACAGAGATATATGACCGCATTGCAGGGTGCATCGAACCCGGTCAGCAGCTTGCTTACGACAATCAGGATCTCCGGATCCTCACCAAACTTAAATTGGTTGACGACCTGTTTGTTATATTCCTCCTCGCTGCCATAGCGGGACATCATCTTGTTCCAGAAACGGATTACTTCATCCTTGGGTTCATCATCCGTCTCTTCATAGCCATCGCGGGCATCCGGGCCGCTGATGATAACTTCGCACGAAACCGTGCCCAATTCATTCAGGTATTCCGCATATTTCAAGGCCGTCGCTTTACTTGGTGCCACCAGTTGGGCTTTAAATCCCGTTCCCTGCCAGGCTTTGCCATAATGCTCGCTGATGTCGTAGGCACGCATATAAACGACCTGCTCCGTTTTGTTCAGCATTTCCGCACGGGCATATTTCTTTTTCAGGTCTGCCTTTTGCTCCAGGGTCAGTCCTTTGGTATGGCGTTCAAACCAGAGGTCGATGGCATTTTTATTCTGCTGCATTTCAACCAGACGGCCTTCATAGAGCAGGGGAACTACGGCACCATCTTCCACCGCCTGGCCGATGGAATAGTGCGGCTCAATCAATCCGCCGAATTTAACAAAATTATTCTTTTCCTCCTTCATCAACGGCGTGCCGGTAAAGCCGATATAACAGGCCTTCGGGAACATCTGCCGCATGCGGGCGGAGAAAGAGCCAAACTGGGTACGATGGCTTTCATCTACCAACACAAAGATATCCGGAGACTCATCCTGGAATGATCGAACCTTCATGGCTTTGTCGAATTTATGCACCAGTGTGGTAACAATGCCTGCCTGGTGTGTGGCCACCAGCTCCAGCAGATGACGGCCGGATGATGCACGTTCCGGGTTCAGACCGCAGGCCGCAAAAGTATTGCCCAGTTGACGGTCCAGATCCTCACGGTCGGTAACCAGCACAATCCGCGGATTGGAAATGTCGGGGTCCAATGCCAGATTACGCGCCAGCATCACCATGGTTAAGGATTTGCCCGAACCCTGCGTATGCCAGATGACGCCGCCTTTTCGCCGTCCTTCATTATCCTGTTGTTTGATTCGCTCCAGCGTCGACTGGATCACAAAAAACTGTTGGTAGCGCGCAACCTTTTTAATCCCGCCGTCAAAGACCGTAAACTTGAAGGCGATTTCTAATAATCGCTCTGGACGACACAAAGCAAACAACGCCTTATCCTGTTCCGTAACCAACCGCTCGCCTTCATCTTCCAAGCGTTGGAAAAAGCTTTTTGCCGCCGCAAACTCACCACTGAACAGCCGGTCTTTGTCCGCATCTGCCAGAGCAGTATTTACGGCCAAAGATATTTTTGATTTCCGATTTCCGATTTCCGATTGGTCGGTCTGCGACGCATTTTCTTTTGCGCCCTTTTGTGTTTCTTGTGGCCAAATATCCTCGCGCCACGTTCCCCAAAATTTTTTGCCCGTTCCAACGGTGGCATATTGCGCCTCATTTTTGCTGACGCCCATCACCAGCTGGGCATAGACAAACAGCTTAGGGATAAAGTCGTCGCTTTGGTTGCGGATCGACTGCGATATGGCCTGATCAATTTCAACGTCCGGTGCTTTGCACTCAATCACCGCCAGAGGAATGCCGTTCACAAAAAGCACAATATCCGGGCGCGCCGTTTCCGTGCTGCGGGTGCGTTCCACGCTGAATTCCGGCACCACGTGGAATATGTTGTTTTCCGGATTTTTCCAGTCGATGTACTGCAGGTTAAAACTTTTGGAGTCACCTTCAATGGATTGCTCTAACGCGGTGCCCAGGGTAATCAGGTCATAAACCGCTTCGTTGGTTTTCTGCAGGCCGTCGAACTTAATGTTTTTGAGCTTTTGGATCGCCGACTGAATATTCTCTTCGCTGAAGAGATATTCACTGCCTTTGTACGTGATGCAGTTAATATTTTTCAGCTGCTCTCGCAGCGTATTTTCCAGCAACACATTGCTTTGTTTGCCCAGCCGATCCTTCAGCGCATCTGCCGGGCTCAGGAACTCATAGCCCGAGTTGATCAGCAACTGGAGTGCCGGAATCTGGGATAGATGTTTCTCATCCGAGAAAAATGATGAATGATGGGTGATGAGTGATGGATTATTTTTCATGGGTCGTTTTGTTTTGGGCCGTTTTTACAATGGCGGTGAGGATGCGGACAAGTTCGTCTGCTTCTTTGAGAATTTCCGTGAGCTGGTCAGCTGAAACGAGTTCGGTCTCTTTGAGGAGTTTTAGCCAATAGAGGGTTTCTCTCGCCTCTTTCCTGCTGATGGATATTTTGGCCGTAAAGTCAGCTTTGCTTTGTCCGGCCTGTGCTTCTTCAATGTTGGCCCCAATGGATGTGCCGGAGCGCAATAGTTGGTTCGCCAGTGTTCGAGATACCCGATCCTGATTCTCCAGGTATCTGCATAGCTTCACTATTCGTACCGCAAACTGAAAAGAGCGGTCGGTAATCTTTAATTCAGCACTCATAATTCAGCCTTTATCATTTCGTGCTTCCTCCAATCAGGTTGGTCAGCATCGCGGCGATCACCTCTTTTTCCTGCGGGTGGCTTTCGGCAATCATCAGGGTCATGGCCACGAGGGCATTATCGGCAATGCGCTTGCGGCCCTCCTTGTCGTACAGCAGTTTGTTCTTTTCAGCGAAGCGCAGGAATACGGCAGCCGCGATGCGTTTGTTGCCATCCACAAAGCTGTGGTTCTTTACGAGGAAATAGAGCAGATGCGCCGCTTTTTCCTCGACCGACGGATAAACGTCTTTGCCGTCAAAACTTTGCATGACCGCATTGAGCGAGCTGTGCAGGCTTTCGTCCTTTTCCTTGCCGAAAACCGCTGAGTCGCCGAATTTTATCCGCATCGCATCAATCAGCTTCAGGGTCTCTTCATAGGAAACCGGCTTGGCTTTGCGTTTTGAGGTTTTGCCGATCGTTACGCGCTGGTGGTCATAGTCATCCAGCAGGTTGAGGGCCCCGGCATATTCCGAAACCGTTTGCAGCAGGATCGACGCTTCATCGCCCGAAAGCGTTTTTCGCTTGGAAATATCGGCCGCCAGCTTAACGACCTGTCCCAGTTGCTTAAGCCGCTTTTCATTCACCGTGTAGCCCTGAACAATATGTTGCTTCAGGACGTTGGTTGCCCAGATACGGAATTCCGTGCCGCGCTTTGAATTGACGCGGTAGCCGACGGAGATAATGGCGTCCAGATTGTAATATTCAATATTACGGGTGACGGAGCGGCCGGCCTCCGTTTGAACTGTTGCATTTTTTGCAACAGTTGCCTCTTTCGCTAATTCACCCTCTTTGTAGATGTTTCGTAAATGACGGGAAATGACCGATTTATCCCGCTCGAATAGTTCCACCAGCTGATTGAGTGAGAGCCAAAGCGTTTCCTTCTCCAGCTGTACGTTCAGCTGAACCCCGCCGTCCTTGCTCCGGTAAATCGCCAGTTCCTGTTTTTTATTCATAATAAGGCCTCAAAATCAAAGGGTGAAAACCACGAAAAACACGAAAAAAACGAAATGGGCCAATGATGGCGGCGATTGCAACCTGTGCATTTTATGCACAAGTTTCCAATGGTTAGGTTCATCCCGCCAGGACTGCGTACATTCTATACTCTGGGATGCTGCATTCATGTTCTCTCCTCATGCGCAACGAAGCTGGAAGCATCGTCTACATGGAGGGGTGGACGCTGTCCGCCCGGTCGCACGGCGTGCAACCCTCCAAATCCAATTTATCCAGTTATCTCGTCTAAATTCACTCTCCAGATGCCGGTCAGCAGTTTCTGCATGAGGCCGCGTTTTTGGGCTTTGTGTTTGTCTGCCAGCTTTTTGAGCAGGTCGATTTCGTGTTGTGCCGTGTTCAGCGTTTCGGCGATGGCTTTTTGTTCGTCGAGTGGGGGGAGGGGGATGCTGGAGTTTAATAGTTCTTTGGGACTTATACGCCGTGCTTTTCGTTGGCCTTTGGCTAGGCCAGTTTGTCGTGTGTAATATTTAGGGCGGATGAAGTAGTAGAGAAGCCAGTTTTTAGAAACTGTGTCCGCGACATCGAAAGCGGGTAAGTCGAGTGTGGACTCATATCCATTGAGTTCTGTTGGGATCAGACCAAAAGCACCGTTGAGAAAATCGAGTTTGCTATATATGAATTGCCCGGCTTTGCGCTGATAGTATTTGGTTGTTGCACTTCCCTGGCGAGTCTCGTTTTTGGGAAGCACGCCTTTTCCATAGAGCTTAACGGTTAGTTTCTTTGCGGTGGCCCCGTTGTTGCCGGAAATGCGGCTTTCCGTAAGGATTGTGCCCAGCTTCACTTTGCGCCAATCAGAATTGTTTTGATTGATGAGTTTGTTGAGGAGCCATTTGAAGCGCTTTTCTTTGGCTTGGGTGAGGCGTTCGGTGGTGGAGATGGCGCGATCCCAGGTCGACAGCAGATCCGCAATCGCCTTCTGTTCTTCAAGCGGGGGGAGAAGGATGGGGAGATTTTCAAGGGCTGCTTTGTTAAGCTTATATCTGTTTGCTCCTTGCCGGGTTAAAAAAACGGTTATATCGCGATGTTTAAAATAGATGCTGAACCATTCTGCATTACAGTCATCCGTTGTCTCTATAATATGGGCGTGATTGTTAACGTTGAATTTGCCCGTGATGAACTGGGATTGATTCTTCTCATTAGGCTTGAGGAAGTGATCCCCATCTTCTCCAATTAATGCAAATGAGCCCTCAACTAAAAATTCATTGATATAGTCGAGAACGCCAGTAGGACCATAATAGGGGTAGTCTCCTTGGATTAGTCTTCTCTCTTCAACCGAGATTGGTTTGCGAAGGTCGTTTCTGATACGGCACGCTTGTCCGACGGGAAGTAAATTCCATTTCTCAGGCACCTTTTTTATTCTGCCATGTTTGAAGAGAAGTTCTCGCTTGCTCATTAGATATCCCTCTGAATTGTGGCGAGTTTTTCAGCCATTTCTTTCCGGACCTTGGAAAGTTCGATTTCGAGGTCGTCGATTTCCTTTTGCACGGCGTCGATGTCGATTTCGGCCTCTTCTTCGAAGGTGTCGACATAGCGCGGAATGTTGAGATTAAAGTCGTTCTCCTTAATCTCGTCGGGCGTGGCGCGGTAGGCATATTTTTCGACCGTTTCAAAATCGCGGTACGTGTCGACGATTTTGTTGATGTGTTCTTCGGTCAGGGCATTCTGGTTTTTTCCAGGCTTAAATTCCTTGCTGGCATCGATAAAGAGCACATCCTTGGTGTCATCAATCGCGCCGCCTTTTTCGCGCCCGCGGTCAAAGATCAGGATGGCGACGGGAATCGAGGTGGTCTGAAAGAGGTTGCCCGGCAGGCCGATGACGGCGTCGAGCAGATTATCTTCAATCAGCTTTTGGCGGATACGGCCTTCGGCGGCACCGCGGAACAATACCCCGTGCGGAACCACAACGGCCACGCGGCCCTCTTTTTCGATGGCCGATTCAATCATGTGGCTGATAAAGGCATAGTCGCCCTTACTCTTCGGTGGCACGCCGCGCCAGAAGCGGTTATAGCGGTCGGCGTCGGCCTCTTCAGCGCCCCACTTATCGAGCGAGAAGGGCGGATTTGCGACGACGACGTCAAATTTCATCAGCCGGTCATTTTCCACCAGAGCCGGTGAGGTGAGTGTGTTGCACCATTCAATGCGGGCACTGTCGAAACTGTGCAGGAACATATTCATGCGCGCCAATGCCCAGGTGGCGCCGTTGACCTCCATGCCGAAGAGGGCAAAGTTGCGGTCGCCCACTTCCCGTGCGGCTTCAATCAAAAGCGTGCTTGATCCGCAGGCCGGATCGCAGATGCGGTCGCCCGGCTTGGGTTTGGCCAGTTTGGCCACCAACTGCGAAACCTGAAAGGGAGTGTAAAATTCGCCGGCCTTTTTTCCGGCATCGGTGGCGAAGCGTTCGATGAGGTATAAATATGTGTTGCCGATCACGTCTTCCGAAACGCGGCTGGGCGATAGATCCAGCTGCGGTTTGTGAAAATCCTCCAGCAGCATTTTCAGGCGGCGGTTGCGGTCTTTGGTGCGGCCCAGGTTGGACTCGGAATTAAAGTCGATATTGCGGAATACGCCGTCGAGCTTGGCTTTGTTGGCTTCTTCGACCGCATCCAGCGCTTCGTTGATGAGTTCGCCAATGTTGGCTTCATTCCGTTTTTCATAGAGATCGTAATAACCCGCGTCCGGAGGAAGGACAAAACGTTCGCGTTCCAGTTTCCGACGGATACGGGCATCGTCACCTCCATACTGCTTGCTGTATTCCGCATAGTGATCTTTCCAGACATCGGAAATATATTTAAGGAAGAGCATCACGAGGATGTAGTCCTTATACTGCGCCGGATCGACCACGCCCCGGAAGGTGTCGCACGCCGCCCACGCCGCGTTGTTGATGTCTTTCTGTTCAATCGTGGTGCTCATTTTCTTTTCTCCGTTCTTCGTTCGCAGGGCAGGCTGGAAGCCTGCGGTACGTATCGCCGCCATCCTGGCGGCCTTGTTTGCATAAATGGGTTGGCGGGAAGTTGCCCTCCCGCCGGTTGTTCATCGCTCGCCGCAAGGTGGGTCGAACTTTGTCCGCAGCTCTTTTTCAACCCGCATCCGTTGCGCAGCGCCGGTATAATGCGCGGCCACGGTCAGTGTTCGGTAACCCCGTCTCTGCCAGCACGGTTTGCGATCGTGGTTTTCAACCCGCTCTTTCACTTCCTGTGATTCGCCGATATCGACCACTTTCCATGTCTCTGCTTCGGTATTCCTGCCGAGAATGGAATACACTCCCGATGAATTTCGAAGGTTCGAGGTGCTTGTATACGGCCCCTCGAAGTTGTAGCTTCCTATCTGGATACCCATTTTATACCTCCTTAAGGTTCTGGGTGGTTATCCTTGTCTTCCTGAGGTGTTGCAACCACCTCGGGAAGACGCTCGTTTTCGGCATCAATGCCGGTTCCTGACGCAACCTGCGCCAATATTCCTGAAAGCAGTGTTTTCTTCTTCTCCCTCAGCTGATCCATGAGCCGTTGCTCCCGGTCGGCCAGCTTGGCAATGGCCGTGATTTCCCGCTGTTTTTTCAGCGGAGGGATAGGGATTGGCAGGTTGCCAAGGGCTTCGCGGTCAATCATTCGAACGGAGGTGCCTTTGGCGTTTCGGTTAAAATAGGTCTGGGCCGATTGCTGGTTGATGAACCAGCAGACATATTCGGGCAGTGCAAGAAGCGGATTTACATCAATACTAAAAAGGGGGGCGGCACAGACGGTGGGTGTGTCAGCATCATGATGGATTGCGCAGGTGTTGGTGTGTCCTCTGGAGCGAAAGATCACGCTTCCTTCTTGGAGGAGGTAGGATGATTTGATGATACTGGAGTCGACGCGGGATGCGTTGGTGATATCGATGAAAAAGGAGTCTGTGATATCCTTTAGTTGGAGGACGGCTACATCGCCATCGGCATCTTCATTCAGTTTGCCCCTGAATGGGTGTCCCGGCTTTATTTTGGCTATATCCGACAGAAGTTTCATGCAGTAATCCCGTTTCTTGATTTGAAATATGCTTAATGCGGGTTGATGCGTCAATGTATTTATTAAATGAAAAAACGGCGTTACTGCATTGGGAAGCTTTGATTCTTGTCCGAAAACTTCCAAACATTGGAAAAACGCGCGGCCTTCTTGCTTAGATCCCTACAGGTTCCAATGAATGGAACTTGGTATTCTTTGTGCCCCTTTGTGTTTTTTTTGTGCATCCTGAGGTTGATTTTTTTTGGTTGCGGCTCTGCTGCACTGTGGTGAAAAGTAACGCCGCGGGCGCGCTCTATAGCCTCTGTTATGCCGTTAATGGTTCCGTGCGATTTCAGTCACTCTGCAAGTCGGCCTGGCGTTAAAGGATCTAAGGGTTGCCCCTTTTTTTCTGACCCACTGTATAACTGTAGCGAGTTTGCTCAAAGCGCATGGATATCACATCGCGATGATCGGAACAGGGCTCGTTGGCACGAATTTTCCGAAGGGGAGCGGATAATCCGATGCTTGGTACTTTTCGGGATTCATCAGAGCGGGTCCTTCTGATGCGGGAGGGCTTGAGCCGGGCACTGTGCCGGTCGATCCGCGCGGCGGTGCAGTCGGGGTGTTTGGCAGAATGATGTGGTCTATATACAATGAAATTGGAGTTCTGATGAAACGGATTGAAATCATAGGTTTGTACTTGTTGCTGGCAGGGTCTTGCGCCTGGGGCGCGGTACTCTTTGAGGCGGACTTTGAGTCGGGCACGACGGCAACCACCGGTACGATTACGTACAACGCGGGGTACAATGTTCAGACGCCGGTTACCGGCGGTTCGGATGCGACCCTGGGCGGCCACGTGCTTTTGTCCGATCCGACGTCCGGATCGGCGGCGGCCACGGATATTACACTGATGCCGACGAATGCGGTCTCGCTGACCGGCGGCCAGTCGGCGGTGGTGTCGCTGGATGTGGTGTGGTGGCGCAATAACGGAACCACAAAAAGCCACTATCTGACCGGCTACGATTCCGACGACAACATTATCTTTCAATTCGTGATGGCGGATCTTGGCGAATTCGGAAACGGAGGCGCTGACCGTCAGCGCCCGGGGTATGCCGACAACAGCGGAAGCCACGCATTCACGGCCGACCAGATTGCATCGGGCGTGAATCCCGGAAGCTATTGGTTCGGTGCCGACACCAATCCTGGCGACGGACTCAACGCCTCCAAAGATGCGCATTTTGAAATCACCGTCTCCTCATGGGGCTGGTCTCTTTACACGGTGAAGCAGGACGGAACCACGACGGCCCAGACCACCACGCTGCCGACTTACAGCGGCGGAGTCCATTCGGACCTCGCCTATGTCAAATTGACTGGTGAGACTGCTGCGGCCGGGGCATACTTTGACAACCTCAAAATTGAGTCCGTTTCCGGGGCAGATCTGCTACCGGACATCTGGCTGGATGCGAGTCAGGGGCTCGGGTTGGTTAACGAGCGCGTGTCCGTCTGGACGAATCTGGCCGCACCGGGCAGCTTCGATGCGGTGCAAACTACGGCATCCAAACGTCCCGCGCTTATGTATGAAACCTGGCCGGGCCATCAAGTTATTCATTTCGACGGAGTCGACGATATTCTGTCGCTAGCGAACACCGCCGGGAATGCACTTTTCGAAGGCGAAATAACGGTGTTTTATGTTGGCCGAACGACCGGCGGCAGCTTTAGCGGAACCGGCGGTTTTGTTGGTAACTTTCAGACCGGTTCAAGTTACAAGAACGGCTGGAACCTGCGTGCGCAGTCGGACGGCTCGTATCACTTTTTGGTCGGCAACGGGGCTTGGAACGATGTGGCAGGCGGAACAGCGCTGCTTGGCGATGATTTTGTATTGCTCAACGGCCGTTATTCCAATGAAGGCGATGGAACCGGAACGATGGAACTGTTCAGCAGCCTGCTCGAAAATCCGGCAATGCTCTCAACAACTCCCTTCACGCCGAGTCCGAGCAGCGCGGATATTTCCATCGGCATGTTTTGCGGTTGGCAATCGCTGGCATTCAACCAGGCGGTCGAGTGCGACGTGGCGGAAATCCGCATCTATGGGCGGGCGCTTTCCGATGAGGACCGCGAAGCGGTTTGGGGCGAGCTTTCGGCAAAATATGCCGTCGCCGAGGAACAGGCGGTTGCGGTGAACAGCTTTACACCCTCCGGGTATAACGTGCCGGCAGACAGCTCTGTTGAAGTCACCTTTAACATTGCGATGAATCCGGCCAGTGTCTCGAATATTGTGGTCGGCATCGGCGGCCTGGACGGTCTCCCGGAAAACGGGAACTGGGTGCGGGCCTCCGGACAGTGGACGGCTTCGGCGGGCGATACGGTATTTACTTTTACGGCTGATCCGTCATTTGAACCCGGCGATCTGGTCATGGTTGAAATTCCCAACAGCGTGGTCTCGGCCGGGGGCACCGCCTATGAAACGACGAGCCGGAAAACCTACGCCTTCATCATCGAAAACGGGGTGACCTATCCGGTGACCACCACGCTGATTGATCCGATGGCGATCGTTTATCATGATAACGGCGATGAGCATATCCTTCCGCTCAAGCTGTTTGTCCCGGACACCGATGAGCCATGCCCGGTTATGTTCTGGGTCAACGGCGGCGGCTGGTCGGGCGGGAACTCCGGCACCTGGGACCGCTCTGCGGTTGGCGAGGGGATGATGGGCGATTATCTGAGTGAAAAGCTGGGCGTCGCGGTGGCGGACGTCGCATGGCGCAGTTCGAGCAATTCCGAGGGAACCTTCTCGAAGGTTGTTGTCGATATTGGCCTGGCCGTGGAGTATGTGATCGCTCATGCGGACACCTATGGCCTCGATGTCACCCGGATGGGGCTCTATGGCGGGTCGGCCGGCACGCCGACCTCTGCGCTGGTGTCCCAGAACAACACCAACATCAACTGCTACATCGGCTTTAACGGTCTGTATGACTTTGTCAACCGCACCGGTACGGGGTCATTCGGCGGCGGAACCAGTTTCGAGCAGCATATTCCGAGCTATACCGCGAATTCCGCCGCATTGAATGTGCGCACGAACAATCCGCCCGACTCACTTTTCCTGCACGGATCCGCCGACACGACGATCGAGCATGAGCAGAGCGAGTGGTATGAAGCCGCGATTGAAGCGGCCGGAGGGAACGCATCGTCCCTGATTTATCGCGATGAAGTCCACGCCTTTTTTAACCCGGGCCGTGCGATGCATTTGCCAACCCTGTATGCATGTACCAAACATCTCAACCGGGTTTTCAACCTCGGCTACGCAAACTGGGCTCAGGCACACAGCCTTTCAGCAGGCGCGGATGGAAACGACGACGGCGATGTGCTGAGCAACCTCTATGAGTATGGACTGGGCGGTAATCCGACCAATCCGCTGGATACCGGAATACTTCCAACCTTTGGAAAAAACGGCGAAACGATGCAATACATCTACCCGCGGCGGAAGGCGGAAGACAGCGGTATAAGCTATTTTGTCGAAGTGACCGATAACCTGGTTTCCAATGTCTGGACCGGTTCCGCCTATACCGAGAGCGGGACGGATGATATCAATGGGGAGTTCGAAGCGGTCACCAATAGCATGCTAACGACCGGAACAACGAACCGATTTGTCCGGCTTAAGATCATGAAAAAGTAGCGGCAGGGTGTTTAAAAAAGTGGAGTACTATGAAGCGATATCAGAACATCAGGTTGGGGCTGGGGATCAGCATGGCGTCGTTGAGCGCCATCGGATCTATTTACACCAATGACATGGACTATGTGCTGGGTGATGTTAAACAGGCGTTCATCCAGGATAAAATTTCCACGGAAGCCCAGTGTGACAATCTGCTGATCGGATTTCAGAAGATGGGGGTGAATGGAATTCGCGTGCCGATCTTTGCCGAAGGACTGGACCCGAATAAACCCATGTTCGATTATTTCTTTCAGCAGGCGCTGGATCAGGGGTTTCTGATTTTTGCCAATCCTGCTCAATCGAGTGGCGGCCACCGAATCGCTAATGGAATTTTAAACGGGACGACTACAAGCGTCTACGATGATCCTGTCGCGACTCAAACGCTGATCAACCGGATTCAGGATTTTGCGGCCGAATATCCATGTAAGTGGATTAATGCATTTAATGAAGACGGGCAGGCGGGAGCGGCCTGGAGTGCGGATCAGATGAACACGATCTATTCCACCCTGCATACGAATCTGAATGGAGCTGAGCAGATCGGGCCGGGCGTGTGGGGGATTCCCGCCAGTATTCAGGTATTAAACAATACCGACCTGAGCGACTATATTACCGTGGCGACGACCCATAACCTTGGTTTCCATCATAGCCGTTGGGCCGAGTTTATTGCCGTAGCCGATGCGGCGGATCTGCCCGTTTGGGATTCCGAAGTGAACCATTATGATAAGTTCGGTACAGGAACCCGTCTGGAAGCTGCGCTCGCAAATGAGGTGGATGGGCTGGTGCTGTATAATTCATGGACAGGCATTAGCTTGAGTAATGGATCCGTAAACTCGGGTAACCAGGCGCAGATGGCGTTGTATTTGAAATCAACACCGGGTCTTGTGGCGAGTTGGACGATGGATGAGGGGGCGGGAACAGCCGTTGCGGATGTTTCAGGGAGTCATTTTGATGGGACTGAAATAAACGCAGTCTGGGTGGGGGGCATGAACGGCCATGCGCTTTCGTTTAATGGAAGCAGTTCCCGTGTGAAAATTCCAGCAACAGTATTCGGTACCATCGATGATGAACTTACGATTGCCCTGTGGGTCTATGGCGGCACGACGCAACCGAGGCAGGATTCTGTTTTTTTTGCCGTCGATTCGTCCGGTACCCGGTTGGTTAATATTCACCTTCCGTGGAGTGATTCGAAGGTGTATTGGGATGCCGGAAACAGCACCGGCTATGACCGTATTTCTAAAACAGCGACCGCAGATCAGGTTAAAGGTCAATGGAACCACTGGGTCTTCACGAAGAATGCCGCTACGGGTGTCATGAATATCTATGTGAACGGCGAACTGTTTCAAACCGGTTCGGGTAAAACCCGAAGCATCAGCGGGATCACCCAGGCCGTTATCGGCGGTCAGGTTGCTGCGCTCGGTTATGATGGAACCCTCGATGAGGTACAGCTGTATAACTTCGCTCTGACAGGCCCGGAAGTGGCGGCATTGTATCAAAGCAGTGTGAATCCCTATACCCTATGGGCGGGAACGGCCTTTCACGGTGCCCCGGGCGGGACGGATCAATCGGGTACCGGAAATCCGGATGGGGATCGGTTTAATAATAAACAGGAATGGGCGCTGGTGACTGATCCGCTGATGGCTGATGAGCCGAGGCTGGAGTCCGGCGTCAGCAATGCAAACTTTACCGCGATGTATTACCGAAGGGATCCTGCCGAAACGGGGGTTGATGTCTATGCAAGCTGGTCGACTTCGCTTACGAATGAGGTTTGGAGATTAAACGGGGACGGCATGACCGAAAGTTCCAATGGTTGGAGCAATGCTGTGGAAACCGTATCGGTGATGCTTCCGCTGGAGCACACCAATGGTTTCATTCGCATCCAAGCGGAAGAGCAGTAGGGAACGGTTCTTCAGTACCGGATCTATGGAGAGGAAATAAATAATGATTTTAGACCGAATTTTATCTTGCACGATTGGCGCTCTGCTCGTTTCCGGATTCGGTGCTTCATATGCCGGGGAATGGCTGTGGACGGGGGCGGATGATGGAACAGCATTTAATAACCCGTTGAATTGGGATGCGGCTCCCGCGACATTTCCCCAACCTGCAACCAATGATCTCAGGATAGCCGGAGGATCACCCGTTGCTGTTTCAACGATCTATCTGGGCGCGCAGCGTCTGCGTGTTTCTTCGGGCTTGCTCGCGGCCGCCGCGATTTCGGCCGACGGCGACGCGACCGACCGCCGTGCCGGACTCATTCTCGAAGGCGGCTCGGTCGAAGCGGGTTATCTCGAAGATGTGATGTGCGGCCTCGAAGGCGATGCATCCCTGACCTTGTCCGATACCAATGCTCCGTTGCGTGATGCGTGGCTCGATCTCGGGTCGCTGGAATGTACCGTGGTTTTCCAGGGTTTGGAACCCGATGCCGTGGAGGATCTTGCCGGTCTTCGTATTTCTGTTTTCGGAATTCAGCCGGTCCGGAATAAAAACTATCGCTTGATTGACCTCGGAAGTGACACCCGCCTGGAACCCTATTTCTATGAATGGACGGGCAATGGCGACGGTGTTTCGCTCTACAAGGGGAACAATTGGGATACCGATCCCGATACGGCCGGCACGCAATCGGCGGCGGATTGGGGCAGCACGAAAAAGGTTCCGGCCGGTCTCTATATTCCTTCCGGCAATGTGGGCGGTGGCGGATTTGGGGTCAGCCTGAACCTTTATCAATTCCACATCGTCATGACCGGCGGAAAAATGAAAGGGCAGGGCGGCGGCGGAATCAAGGGCGGCGTCAATGCCCGCAACGACCGGAATCCGTTCCATCTTTCCGGCGGCACACTGGAGGTCGATTGGCTGCGCCAGATGGAGCTGCACATGAGCGGCACCGGCAGGGCCGTCCTGCGCAGTGCCTCCGAGGCGCTGGATAATGCGGTGGTCACGATGAAGGGCGCCGGGGTTTCAATTGAATTTACACAGGCCACGTTCAGTCAGGTCCGGGACAATTATCTACCCATGATCGCTGCCGATGGGCCTCTTGCGGTTTCGCCCACGAATGGCGGTTTTATGGTGAACGTGCATCGTGATGCGAATACCAACGGCATGGATGATGTCTGGGAAAACAACTGGGCCGGCACTGAGGATGGCGACGGCCTTAACCTGTTGGGTGAATACCTGGTCGGCAGCGATCCTTCCAATCCGGACACCGACGGGGATACCCTGCTGGATGGGGTGGATCCCGATCCGCTCAAAGCGGATGCCGATGGAGACGGGCTGTCCGACCCCGACGAGCTGGCGGCCGGCACCGATCCGCTCAATCCGAATTCCGACGGCGACCGTTTTCTCGACGGCGGCGAAGTGCTGCGCGGGACTGACCCGCTCGATCCGGCCAGTCAGCCAACCGCACCCAATATTATTCTGGTGATGGCCGACGATGCCGGATGGGGCGAACTCGGGTGCTACGGCAACGCGGTGGTACAGACGCCGGTGCTCGATCAGATGGCGACAGAGGGACTTCGTTTTACGGACTTTTATGCCAGCGGTTGCGTCTGTGCGCCGACCCGGTATTCGATTTTGATGGGACAGCATACCGGAAGAGCCGCGCTGCGCTCCTGGAATGTGCGGCTGCGTCCCGGCGATCAGACGCTGGCCACCATGCTGCGCGATGCAGGATACAACGCCGGCGTATTCGGAAAATGGGGCGTGGGCGATGCCGGCAACGGGGGCATGCCGACGCAGAACGGTTTCCACCGTTTCTTCGGGATCGTCGATCATCAGGAAGGGCATCGCCACTACCTGCGCTACATGTGGCGGGACCTGGATCCCGTTTTCTACAATCCCGTAACGGCATGGAAACACTGTGAGGCGCCGCTCGATTTTCCAGGGGCTGGAAATTCCGGCATCATGAACGGCGACCTGGAAGCGAACCGCGGAAATATCCATTCACACGAGCTTATTACACAGGAACTGTTCGGTTTTATTCAGGAGCATACCAATGAGGCGTTTTTCGCCTATTGGAATCCGATCCACCCGCATGGGCCGATTCAGGCGAGCGCCCATCCGGATGACCTCGTGGATGCGGACGGCATTCTGGCCGATACTGCCGACCGGAGCATGGTGGATGCATACTACTCCGGCTCCGGCCTGTCCGATAACCAGTTGGGCCGTGTATCGCAAACCACCGCCATCGATCACGATATGGGGCGTTTGAAAACCATGCTCAACGAGTTGGGGATCGCTGATAATACCATCATCCTGTTTACGTCTGATAACGGAGCGGATGCGCAGTGGGCGGATGATCCATCGATGATGCTGGTAGGGGACTTGACCGGCAATAAATGGATTCTGCACGAGGGTGGTATCCGTGTTCCGCTGATTGCCTGGGCACCGTCGCTGTTCCCGGCCAATGAAACCATCGACCATCCGGTGGCAATGGACGATCTCTGGCCTACGTTGGCGGAACTGTGCGGCGGTTCCAACCATCGCGGGCTGACGGGGCATTCGTTTGCGCCGTTGTTAACCGGCGGCGCTGCGGCACCGCTGGAACCCTGGCCGCTCTATTGGGAATGGGCGAACGGATCCTTCTGGGAGCGCGCACTGCGCTATGGCGACTGGAAACTGCGACGGCTGCGCTCGAAGTCGGGCGCAACCGATACCTATGAACTCTATAATCTGGCCACGAACCGGCAGGAAACCGTCAATCTGCTTTCGAGTGAACCGGAAAAGTTTGCGCAGCTCGCGAGCCTGATGGACGACCCGTACTACCATGATGTCGGCTTTGAAAATTTCCGGGCAACAGACGAAACGGCATCTGCCGATGGCGACCAAACCCTCGCAAAGGGATCTATTGGATTCATTCTGGACGCGGGCATGACGGCCTGGACGCCTTTGGGTGTGGCGCAGTCCAATGCCATGGGCATTACCGTTCGGTTGAAACTGGATGCCGGCGAGCAGGGCAGTTTTTCCTTAACGGATGAAAGCGCGACGGTTTTTCTGATGCTTGAAATCGATGAGGCCGCAGGAAGCTTTCAGTTGAATGGCGCCTCCGGTGCGCTGCCGGCCGCAGATGCCGACGGGGCCTGGACCGTGACGTTGATTTGGGATCCGGCAGGGCTGTGTGCTGCGGAGATCGGAGGGGCCGTCGTTCAGGTCGCAGCCCCGTCCGGCTTGTCGGCTATTCAGCAAACCCGCTGCCGGTCAGCTGTCGGAACGGTTGAGTTTGGTAACTTTCGTCTGCACGGGGTCGGCTCGCATATGGCTTCAGCCCGACTGGAAGTCGATCCGGGGGGTGGAAGTATGCGGTTGGTTCAGGTGCGCCGATCCGGTGCGGAGCAGAGCTGGATCTACGAGGAAACCGATCACCTGACGAATGATTGGATCAATGCGACCGTGCTGCGTGACTCCGTTCTGCCCGGCTATGGCGGATGGGAAAAGGTGGAAGCCGGCCTTTTGCAGGAAAACCCGTTGCCAAAACAGCACTTCTACCGCACTCTGCCCGAATAGTATCCCTCCCAACCTTAAGAAAAAGTTCCCATCTCCGCGTCACCGATGGGGTGGGGCAGGCGTTAAGGAATATATGAGAAAATACCTGTTATTTGTTATGTTTTTGGCTTCATCCGTCGTTGTTCAGGCCGTCACGACGGGTGATGTGGTGGTTTCGCCAGAAAACAAAGGCGTATTCGTTGATAAGTTTTTTTATGATGCAAAGATTCATAACAATCCGAATTTAAGCAATTCCAAGCTGGATGACCTGTTTGTCACCGACGGCTTCAACGGCGTCCGCACCCCGGTCTGGGGCAATATCAACCAGCCCGCCCACCCGACCAACGGGGTGGTAGTCGGTTCCTATTACACGGGCCATGTGAACCTGATTCTCGGCGCCAAGGCGCGTAATCCCGATCTGATCGTTTTTGCCAGTAAGAAGCTGAACGGTGATGACTCTTTTCCTGATTGGACCAAAGATGCGAACGGGGTGATTCCGGATCAGTATGCCATTCTGCTGGCGGACTATATTGAATACATGGCGACGCAGGGCATTGAGATTGATGTACTCGGCATCGACAATGAACGGAAGTACAATGAGGGTAATATTCTTCCTGACCGCCACAAAGATATTGTCGATGAACTCATACTGCTTTCTGTTTCGCGGGGTTTCCCGATGCCGCAGATTATCGGCCACGAGGATTTTGATCCGGATCGCAATAACTGGATGGCCAATTTTATGAATGGCGACCGGGAGGACTATCTCGATATCTTCGGAACGCATTATTATGCGAGGTGGCGTCCGTTGGTGAAATTGCAATCCGATCTGGCCTGGGCGGGTAATCGCGAAAAATGGCATACCGAGCTGCATTGGGATCAGAAAGACGAAGACGACATGGTGGAGGCGGAGCAATCGGTCTGCGCCATGTGGGACTGCACGGATAACGATATGAACGGTTTGATGTGGTGGAGTTATTCTCGCTCCGGCTTTCGCGGCAGTATTATGAAGGATTTCTCGGTGCCGCTCATCGGGGCGTACGATCTGGCAACGGATGATGTGGATGGGCCCGATACAACCACGCTGGGCAAGCTGCAGACCCGGGCGTTCCTCCAGGGGAATCAACTGACCGTGTTTGCGTTAAACGTCAACGATACCGTCAGCTATCCGGATCAGGTGTTCCGGGTTGACAGTGGCCGAATCATAGGAGATGTGTCGGTGCTGCAGTGGACGAGCACAAACGATACCGCCGGCACCGCGTACACGGTGTCGTCAACCGGCCCGCAGACTTTCGAATTTACGTTGCCGGCGCGCTCCATCAGCCGGTTTTCTGTCACCTTTGCCCCCGACGCTCTGTTTTCGCATTATCCGTTCGAGGGCAATGCGGACGATGCCTCGCCGAATGCGCTGCACGGCACCGAAACCGGTCCGGTGACCTATCCGGCCGGACGGGAAGGTTTTGCGGCAACGGGCGGGATTGAGGTTCCTTTTAATTCATTCGATGATCTGCTCACAACCTTCTGGGTGAAAACCGATGCTTCCGCCGGTTCCTTGATCACGGGCGATGAGCTTGCCGTTGGGCTGGTTGGCTCAAACGCACTTTTTTCGGTCGGCACCAATCTGATCACTTCCTTTAAACCCCTCAACGATGGACGCTGGCACCACATCGCCGCCGAACGTACGATGGCCGCGGGTGAAATGCGCCTCTATGTCGATGGCCGGCTTGAAGCATACGGAACCGATGCGGATGCAACGTTGTCCGAAACCAATCTGATGCTGGGAGGAATCGATGGACAGCTGGATGAGGTCCGTTTCTTTGGCCGGGCATTGCAAAGCAACGATATTTACAATCTGCGTGCGCCTTCTGTTCTGCTGGGAGTCGGCGGCACAGCCGAGGAACGCGGGCCGGTGGAAAGCTTCGTTTCCATAACGCACTGCGGGGCGGGGTCCGACTATCCCTACATTGATCTGGTCGAAAACGACGGCACCTGGCTGCCCGGCTATAACGGGACGCAAAACCGCACTATGAGCACGGCGACGGCTTCCGATCCCGTATTACTTCCAAAGGCTGGAAGTCAGTATTTCAAGGCGACCACCGGAAGCTGGTGGCGCGGTATGAACAAGCCGAAGCTTGATAATCTGCTGGTTGAGGCAGGCTCCTATTCGGTTAGTTTCTATGCCGGGGATGCCGATGCCAACGTGCTGTTCTATTCGGCGGCTAATACAAATCTTCCCGTATCAGGCAATCACATCGGTCTGACGGCCACCGATCCGAACAGCCCGGTGCTGCCCGATATGAATGCCACCGTTCAGACGTTGCTGCACTATCTGGATCCCGCGGTGGGCATTTCATTTGATGTAGCCGCTGTGCCCGGTGACGGGCAGTGGGTTCAGTGGACCATCGATTACACGGTGCCGACGAATTCTCCAATGATTGGAAGGCAACTCGGCTTCCTTTTTCGAAAACCGTCGGGCAACTCGCCGCAGACCACCGCCGCCTTTGACGGCCCGCTTATGATCGACTTTGTCCCTGCCGAAGCCGGCGGCGATCCATCGCCGGCCATCGGCTACGATCTGGCCGGAAGTACTGCCACACCGACCGACGACTACCATGCACTGCCTGCTCTGTTGACAACCGGTACGAACAGCATTGTTCCGGTCGTCGATCTCGTGGAGGAAGGGTTGGAGCAGATCGTGATATCGCTGGATGCATCGACCAACTATTATATTTCCGGCTCCGGCAGTGAAAACATCCTGATCGTCGATCATCCCATGGACGCATGGCGCGCAACGGAGTTCGGCACGAATGCAACCAACCCGGCCATTGCCGGGGATACCGCCAATCCGGATGGCGATACACTGAGTAACGAGCTGGAATGGACGTTGGTCACCGACCCATGGGTAGTGGATGTGCCGGCAATGAATCCGACGATTAACGAGCCCTATTTCATTGTCAGCTATGACCTCCGAACCAATAGTCTTTACGGAGTGGGTGTGAGCTGGAGTGATACGCTAAGCGATCCTGATTGGCGAACGGATGACGTGACTCTGACGAAAATCGGTCAGGTCGATGACGTTGAAACCTGGGCTGCGCTGCTGTCTCTGGATGAAACCAACAAGTTTGTCCGGGTGGGGATAGAGCAGTAAAATTTCCGGAATGATGCGTGTTTTGGTGCTGGCCCCTTTTCGGGGGGGCTGTCAGATGCGATGGTCATGTTCCATTGATAATGGGCGTTCAGCGCTATCCTTACCCTGTTTTAAGTCGATGAATGCATTCTGTGCCTGGGCGGAAAAGCGGCGGTTGCGGAGAATGGAATATAACACCATTTTTATGTCCCTTTTCCTCGCCGGGCAGAGTTTAAGAGGGTAGGCAGGATTGAGGAAGCTACTCGGATTTGAAACGACCATCTCTCATTCCGGCCCGGATGACTTATTGAATGTGCTCCTGCCTATATACAGATAGGCCGGAAGGCTGTTTTTGGTATGCTTGGCGGGATGAATATGAAAATAAGAATTTTAATTACAGCCATGGTGCTGTGCATGAATGCATCGGCCTATGATGATGTGGTTATTTTTCCGGAAGAGAAGGGCGTGCTGCTCAACCGCTTTTTTTACGATTTTAAATCGCCTTCTGCTCCCTGGAAGTTCACCCGGAATGGTTGGGCGAAAACGCTGTTACAGGAATACGGCTTCACCGGTATCCGCACCTCGATTTACGGAACGGGCAAAAAACCGGCGCATCCGGAGCCGGGGGTCGTGCTGGAACAATATTATGAAAGCGAAACCCAGGGGTTGAAACTGGCGAAGAAGATCGATCCCGACACGCTCATCTTTGCCAGCAAGAAGCTCGATAATACCCAATCATTTCCGGAGTGGACCAAGGATTATAACGGGGTGGTGCCGGAAAAGTATGCCATCCTCCTGATCGACTACCTTGAATACATGAAGCGCGAAGGGCTGGAGGTTGATATTCTCGGCATTGACAACGAACGCCGCTTCAATGAAGGCAATATTATGCCGGAAACGCATCGGGACATTGTGCTGGAACTGCGCAGGCTGACCGCGGAACGCGGGCTCCGAATGCCGAAAATCATCGGGCCCGAAGATTACGCCATGGGGCGGAATGACTGGATGAAAATCTTTTCCGGGCTGGATGGCAATACGATGGATATTTTCGGGGGCCACTATTATACCCGGGTCCGGCCGCTGAATAAGCTGAAGTCCGATCTCGCCTATGCCGGCGACAGGGAAAAGTGGCACTCGGAGCTGCACTGGGATAACCACGGCGACAAGGAAGACAGTACACATTCCATGAAAACCGCCGTTTGCTCGTTTATCGCATTGTGGGATTGCACGGACAACGGAATGAACGGTTTTTCCTGGTGGGACTTTAATCCGAAAAAGAAGCGTCGTGACCACCTGATGCACGCGGCCACGGTTCCGCTGGTTAATGCCCGGCCGCTCAAGATGATCGATCCCGACGGCGCGGAGACCATCGACATCACAGAACTGCACACCCGGGCATTCCTGCAGGGCGACAAACTCACCATCTATGCGATCAATTTTCACTCGTCGAAAACGTGGGATAATCTACGGTTCAAACTGGCATCCGGCCGGATTATCGGCTCGGTTGAGGGGCGACAATGGACGGATGAAGCGCCGCCGGAAGGTCAATCCGCCAAGATCAGACCTTTTGCCGGAAAGAGTTTCCGGGCAGCACTGGAACCCGGAACCATTAATGTCTTTACCTGTCGGGTTAAACTGTAGCCGTGCAGTTAAAATTTCCGCCTGAAAGAAGGGAGTCTTACGTGAAACGTTTTCAGTTTTTGATAGTTTGCATGACCGCATGCAGCCTGCAGGCATCGGCGGGGGATGCGCTGCTGGAACGCGCGCTGAAGGTTCAGAAAAAGATCGATCAACTGGATCGGAATCCTGCTTTTCTTCAGGAGGCGTTCGACCTGGTTGAAGCCTATGAGCAGAAGGCAGGGCCGCTTTTCATGACCGGGAAAACAAAGAACGGGTTTTCGCGTCAGCCGAAAAAGGGGCTGGAGCTGGAATATGCGATGTTTGCCGTCCAGCAAGGAATTCTTGACCATGCATACACTCCGGACAGTCTGAAACAGAACCGCCGGATGCTGGATGGTGCCGCATTTGAAACGGCGGCCTATTTTCCGGGCGCGGTACAAGCGCCGAAAGACCCGAATAAAACCCATTCGGCAAAGATTAATGCCTCGCAACCAACGGCATGGGGCGCTCCCGTAAGCGGACGCGATAATCCGGTGCTCCGGCCGACCGGCTGCTATCTTGCACCCGGTTGTATTGCGGAAGTGGCGGTGCCGCGGTCCATGGTGAACAAGGGATATGCAATCCGGGTCGGTGCACACTCGTGGGATTTGAAAAAGAAAAATGTGATTAAACGGCTGGATCGTGTTTCGCTGGTTTTTCCAATCACGGGAAACCGGACGCTGATTGCCAACCCGCTGGGGGGCGGAATCTATCTGGAGGTTCCATACGAAGCCGATGCCGGTGTGGTCACCGTTCAGCTCCGCAACGTGGTGCGCTCCCCCTTTTTCTCTGCGAAGAGTTTTGACCGGACGACTTCCAATGATTGGAAAAAACAGCAAAAGCTGCAGGCTCCGTGGGCCGACTTTGAAACGGACAAATTCATGATGCAGGTGCCGACTGCCTGGATTCAGGATCTGGATGATCCGGAGCGCTTGATGCATGATTGGGATCTGGCGATGGATGCCGTCTCCGAGCTGTTCGGGCGTCCGCTGGTGCGTTCAAAAACGGTGCTCTATCTGCAGGCCGATGTAACCATGCGCGGTAACGCCAACTTTCCGGGCTATCCGCAGTCGAACTATCCCTACAATCCGCATAATCCGGCACAGTGCAGGCATGACTGGATGATCAAAGGCCCGCAGTATGCGAACTGGACCGTTTTTCATGAGGTGGGACATTCCCAGTTCTGTTCCAAGTTCCGGGGCGAGGTCGAGGCGCTGGTTAACCTTCCGCATGTTGCGGTGATGAACCGTAAGTTCGACTGGAGCCTGGATCAGGCCTTCGGCAGCGCGATCAACAACATGAAACATCTCTCCCTTGATGAGGTGGCGGTGATGTGGATGGTCACCGAAAACTTCCGCCAGGGGAATGAAATGAACCACTCCAACCGGCCCGGTGACGAATTCAAATATCAGCACCGCGGCTTCGGCAAATATGTCGAAATCGCGAATCTGTTTGGATGGGAGGCGCTCGGCCGCTTCTGGCATGCGGACAGCGAAAACTGGAAACCGGGCGATAAGGTGCCGCAGAACAATGATCCGGTCGACGATCGTATCCTGCGCCTGTCGAAAGCGGCCGGAGCCGATTTAACGCCGCTGATCCATTTCTGGGGAATTCAGCCGGAAAACCCGAAGGCACTGGCAAAAGCGATGCGTAAAGAAGGGCTGGAGCCTTCCAGGAAAATTTATGATCGGCTGCAGCACTATAAAACGCTCATCCCGATGGATCATGCCGGCTTCAAAGCGCACACGGACACCGTCTATCCCAAAGGGCTGGGGAAACCGAAGAATCCGAACTATGGAACCGGCTGGTACGCCGTTTGGTTGCCGAAGTACGACGAAACGCATGGGGAAGCCGCACAGGCCGTCCTGGAAGAAATGGTAGAACTCTACTTTGGAAAGTAAATCGTATGATGAACTGTTTTAATTTGATGCTCCTATGCTGTGGTTGTGTCTTAAGCGCCGCTGCCCGTTCGCCGAACATTCTGTGGCTGACGTTTGAGGATACCAGTGCCTACGAGTTCGGCTGCTACGGAAATCCCGATGCAACGACGCCGACGATCGACGGATTGGCGAAAAAAGGCATTCAGTTTATGAAGGCCTATTCGACTGCACCGCACTGTTCCCCGGCACGTTCGACCCTCATCACGGGGTGCTATGCAACGACCTTCGGCATGGACAACCACCGCCACAAGTGGGATACGCCGGATGGCATCTTTTATCCGGAGCTGATGCGCAAGGCCGGCTATTTCTGCACCAACAACTCGAAGACGGATTACAACACGACGCGCAATCATAAAGCGATGTGGGACGAATGCGGAAACAAAGCGACCTACAACAGCCCGGCGCGGAAAAAGAACCAGCCGTTTTTTGCCGTGTTCAATGCCAACATCACCCACATGAGCCGGATCACCAGCGTGACGCTGGAAGGTCGACGCGATTTCTCCAAAGAGGGGCTCGATCCGGCAAAGCTGCACCTGCCGCCGCATATTCCGGATCTGGAGGAAACCCGGTCCGACTATGCGTTCCATCTGGAAGGCGTTCAGGACGTCGATAAATGGGTCGGCCTTTTTCTAAAGGATCTGGAAACGCGCGGGCTTGCGGATGATACGATCGTCTTTGTCTATTCCGACCACGGCGGCTGTCAGGCGCGGGGCAAGGGGTTTCCGTTTGAATCTGGACTGCGGGTTCCGATGATTGTGCACCTGCCGAAGAAATATCAATCGTTGTCGAAAATGAAACCCGGCACTCAGTCCGATCGACTGGTGGGCTTTGTGGATTTTGCTCCGACCCTGTTGAGCCTGGTCGGCGTGGAACCGCCGGATTCCATGCAGGGCCGGGCCTTCATGGGGCCTTATGAGACCGCTCCTCGGAAGATGCAGTTTGCGTTCCGGACCAATCAGGAAAAGCATTACGACCCATGCCGCGCGGTCACAGACGGGCGGTGGAAATATATCCGCTCCTATCTGCCGAACAAACCCTTTGGTTTGCGGAATGCATTCCAGTGGCAAATGCCTGCAAACCTCGGGTGGGATGAATATGCGCTGAAACACCGGACGCCGGAAGCCGGCCCGGCGAATCCCGCCTGGATGCAGCCGTATGAACCGAAGGCACCCGAAATGCTGTTCGATTTAAATACAGATCCGTTCGAGCTGAACAATCTGGCCGGGGATGCAAAACATTTCCAAACCCTGGAAAAAATGCGCGCGGCCGTTTCCCGGCATATCCGCGAAAGCGGGGATCTTGGGTTCTTCCCGCCGACGACCAAGGTGAAACAACCGGGCGTGGCCTTGTACGACTGGGTTCGGGCCAGCGATTGTGATTTAAACCGGTTGCTCGATGCAGCGGAAACTGCATCGGTTCCGGATGCGGCGAACCGAGATCCGTTGATTGCCTATCTGGGCGCTGCTGAGCCGGAAGTTCGTTTCTGGGGCGCATCGGGCTTGGGCCTGCTGGCCACTGAGGGGATACTGGGCGCATGTCCCAAAGAGCTGCTCAAAGCGGTTTCTGATTCCGATGCTTCCGTGGCGGCTGCCGCTGCCGAGGCGTGTTGTCTGGCGGGTGAATCCGGCGTCGGCATGGATGCATTGGTTAACGGGCTGGCAACGATGACCGGGGAGCAGAAGGATCCTTTTTATTCGGCGGTCGAAACGCTATCCTGGAATCCTTCGCAGCATGAAGTGCTGCGGTCGAACCTGGATCGTATTGTGGCGACGGGCGGTTTTCCCGCAAAATCGCTCAGCATTAATCTGGGGCTTAAACCCATCGGGAGTCTGTTTGGCGGACAAGCCCGGAAAAAGGGAATCAAGGTCAATAAAGACCGCCGGAAGCTCGAACCGACTCCATAATGGCGGGGTGGAAATAAGATGAAACTGACTGCATATTTAATGGGAATGACTGCGCTTTGCGTAATGTGTTCCCATGCCGACCAACCCAATATCGTTTATCTGATGGCCGATGATCTGGGCTGGGTGGATATTGCTTTCAGTGCCGCCAATATGGGGCATGGGTCGCAGTATCATGAAACACCGAATATTGATCGACTCGCCGGTGAAGGCCTCTGCTTCACTCAGGCCTATGTTCAGCAAAACTGCCAACCCACCCGGGCGGCTCTGTTGACGGGGCAGTATGCCGTGCGCCCGCTGAACAACACCTATAATGTTCAATCTTTGGCTCGCTACGATAAGCGGTCAAAAGGTTGGCCGAAGATTCCAATCCAACCCTATGCACAACAGCAGGGCGGGATTGATCCGTCTTCCACCTCCATTTTTGAAATGCTTCAGGCGGCCGGGTATCACACCGCATGGTTTGGTAAAAATCATGGCTGCGGCGCAGACGATGATCTGCCGAAGAATCACGGTATTGATTACAACTTCGGGTCCAATAAAAAAGCGGTTGGCAAGGTGAATGGGAAGAAGACGACCTCGAACTATCTGGCGCTTAAAGACGATTCCAAAGGTTGGATCTTTGATGGGCCGATGGCGAAATATGCAGCCCCGTATACCGCGGAGTATGCGATGAAAAATCTGTTTCCTTTCGCAAATGGAAACGATCCGATGCGGGCGGTCGGCACACCGAAGCACTATACGGATGCCCTTGGAGATGCCGTTGCGGAATACCTGGCCGATCGCGCAAAAGATAAAACGCCTTTCATCGCTTACGTCCCATTCCATGCGATTCATTCGGGCATTGTTGCTCGGCCGGACCTGTTCGAGAAGTATCAGGCTAAGCCCTCGTCGGATGAGCGGCACACCAATGCAAAGTATGCCGCCTTTGTGGAGCAGTTGGATCAGACGGTGGGTCGTATTCTGCTGGCGCTGGAGCAGAATGGGCTCGCCGCAAACACGCTTGTTGTATTCACTTCTGATAACGGCGGGGTGAAGGGCGCAACAAGTAACGCGCCCCTGCGTTCTGCCAAAGGCACCTATTATGAAGGCGGTCTTCGTGTTCCATTCATCGCTCGCTGGCCCGGAAAGGTGACACCCGGGACGGTCTCGGCGCAGCCGATCCACTGCATCGATATCTATCCGACTTTCGCGGAGCTGACGGGCGGTTCGCAGCCCGATCCGGATTTCCAACCTTTGGATGGAGTCTCCTTCCGCTCGATTCTTCTCGGAGATGCAGATGCATTGGAGCGTGAGTCTCTTTTCTGGCATTTCCCAGGGTATATGGATGAGCGGAATCATCCCCGCAGTCTGGTGCAGACACGGATCGGTAATGAAATCTATAAACTGTTTTTCAATTACACTGACGGCAGTTATGAACTGTATAATATTTCGAAGGATCTCTCGGAAGCAAACAACCTGCTCGCTGTGCCCGGTGAGCGCTCGATGATTATTGCAAAAGAGATGAACCGCGATCTGCGAAACTGGTTGCTGGATAATCAGGCTCCGAATGGATCATGGCGCATTAATGGAAATGATGTAT
This sequence comes from Pontiellaceae bacterium B12227, assembly GCA_029432775.1. Lineage (GTDB taxonomy): Bacteria > Verrucomicrobiota > Kiritimatiellia > Kiritimatiellales > Pontiellaceae > Pontiella. The sequence continues at coordinate 173,294 of JAROAZ010000012.1, forward strand.
CTTATCCGTCTGTCGATATGCTCTCGTACGAGATCCCGGATCAAGCCGGGTTGAAGCCGATCAAAAAGAAACCAAAAAATAAATGAAGACGATAGATTCCATCTTAAGCGTACTATTCATTGCCGTCAGTATTGTTACGGCGTCCTTTGCAGCCCGCTCGCCGAATGTCATTTATATTCTGTGCGATGATCTGGGGTACGGCGAGGTGGGCTACAACGGGCAGGAGATGATCCAGACACCGGAGCTGGATGCGTTGGCGAAAAAGGGCATGCGCTTTACATCGCACTATTGCGGCAGTTCGGTCTGCGCGCCGTCGCGCGGATCGTTGATGACCGGAAAGCATCCGGGCCATGCTTATATTCGGGCCAACAGCCCGGGCTATCCAAACGGGCAGACGCCCATCCCGGCCGATTCTGAAACGGTGGGAAAATTGATGCAGCGCGCGGGATATACCACGGCCTGTATCGGCAAGTGGGGGCTCGGCGGCGAAAGGCCGGATGGAACGCTGAACGATGGATTTCCGACTCAGCAGGGTTTTGACTATTTCTTCGGCTATTGCGACCAGCGCCGCGCGCACAACTATTATCCCGAATTCCTCTGGCGCAACGAAGAAAAGGTGCCGCTTGGCGGCAAGGTCTACAGCCACGACCTGATGACGGAAGAAGCACTGAAGTTTGTTGACGAAAATAAAGACGGCCCGTTCTTTCTCTATTTGGCCTACACCATTCCCCATACCAAATATCAGGTTCCGGAACTGGCGCAGTATGCCGATAGGGACTGGCCGGAAAAGTTTAAAAAGCATGCCGCCATGACGTCACGCATGGATCGCGATGTCGGCCGCCTTGTTCGGCATCTGGAAACGTTGAAGCTCGATAAAAATACGTTGGTCTTTTTTAACAGCGATAACGGAGCGCACGGCGAGCAGGGCTCTGAAAAGTTTTTCAACACCTCCGGTGAGCTTCGCGGTATCAAACGCAGCATGTATGAGGGCGGGGTACGTTCTCCCATGTTTGCCTACTGGCCGGGTAAAATCCGGGCGGGCTCGGTCAGCGATCATCTTTCTTCTTTCTGGGATATGCTCCCGACCTTTTCGGCGCTGACCGGCGAACCGGTGCAGGGAGAGACGGACGGCATCTCCATGCTGCCGACCCTGCTTGGAAAACCGCAACAGCAGAAAAAACACGACTATCTCTATTGGGAACTCTACGAGCGCAAGCCGAATCAGGGGCTGCGCATGGGGAAATGGAAGGGCGTTGTGGTGGACCGGCGGAAAGGTCAGAAAATCGAGCTTTATGATATGAGCGTCGATGAAGGGGAACAACAGGATCTGGCGGACCGCTATCCTGAAGTGGTGGAGCGCATCCGTAAGGCCATGAACGAGGCGCATGTGCCGAGTCCGCTTTGGGATAAGTCGTTTCCGGGCCGCATGTTTAATGTGGAGGCCGCGTGCGAAGTGTCCGGTGTTTCAAATCCTGATGCGGTGGAGACGGCAGGCGATATTCCGACGGGTTGGAAATGGATTTCCCGCAATGGTTCGGTGACCCACAGCTCGCTTTCGAGTGAGTGGGGCGTTCCGCACAACCACACCCTGCTGACGACGATGCAAGGAAAGCAGTCCTTCCACACTGATGCCGAAGAAACACCGTGGGTGATGATTGATTTGAAGCAGGAGCAACCCATAATCGGACTGGAAATTCTGAATCGTACCGATGGGAAATCCAGTCGAACCCGGAATCTGCATGTTTGGATTTCCAGGGACGGGAACAATTGGAATCAGGTATTTAAGGCGGGAAAGCCTGAGCGCCGCTGGCTGGTGGATCTTTCTCAGCCAAAACAGGCCCGTTATGTTAAAATCGGATTGGTGAATGCCAAACCGGAATATTTTCACCTCAAAGGGGTGAAGGTTTTTAGTAAATCCAAGAAAGGAGCTGAATCATGAAATATTTAAGTTTACTCGTTGTTTGTTGCGGAGTGGTTTTTTCTGCGGGAGCCAAAGCGGATCCGCCGAATATCATTTATATCCTCGCGGATGATCTGGGCTATGGCGATCTGAGCTGTTTGGGGCAGGAACATTTCCAGACGCCGAACATTGATGCGCTCAAGGCGAAGGGCATGTTCTTTTCAAACCACTATTCCGGCAGCACGGTCTGTGCTCCATCACGGTCGGCGCTGCTGACCGGTCAGCACACCGGCCACACCTTTGTGCGCGGCAACAAGGAGATCATGCCGGAAGGCCAGCATCCGATTCCTGCTGAAATTAAGCTGTTGCCGGAATTGCTGCAGGAAGCCGGTTATGTCAGCGGCGCATTCGGCAAGTGGGGGCTGGGCTATCCCGGCTCCGAAGGTGATCCGCTTAAAAAAGGTTTTGATGTCTTTTATGGGTACAACTGCCAACGCCTCGGCCACCACTATTATCCGTTCCATATCTGGGATCAGGATAAAAAGATCATGCTCGAAGGCAATGCCGGAACCGCCAAAGGAACCTATGCCCCGGCGCTGATTCATGACCGCACGCTGAAGTTTATTGAAGATAACAAAGATAAACCCTTCTTCGCCTACGTGGCTTCCATCATTCCTCATGCCGAACTGGCCGCTCCCGAGAAATACATGAAGCAGTTCAGTGGTAAGTTTGACGAGCCGAAGCCGTTTGTCGGCGTGGATGACGGGCCGGAACTGCGCCTTGGCCGCTATCAGTCGGCACCTCAGCCGCGTGCGGCCTTTGCTGCCATGGTTACCTTGCTCGACGATCAGGTGGGTGAGATTGTTGCACTGACGGAAAAGCTGGGTATTGCAGATAAGACGCTGATCATTTTCACCTCGGATAACGGTACGCACCAGGAAGGCGGTCACGATCCGAAATTCTTCAACAGCAACGGCCCGTTCCGTGGCCACAAACGCGATCTGTTCGATGGCGGGGTGCATGTGCCGATGATGGCCTACTGGCCGGGTAAAATTGAAGCCGGTTCGGAATCAGATCATATTTCCGCCTTCTGGGATATGGTGCCGACCTTTAATGAACTGGCCGGCGTGCCGGCCCCGGACAATACCGATGGCATCTCCATGGTGTCGACGCTGCTGGGCAAAGGCCATCAGGCGGAACACAAATATCTGTATTGGGAATTCCACGAACGCGGCGGCCGCATTGCGGTGCGCATGGGCAAATGGAAAGGCGTGCGCTATGAAGTACTGAAAAAACCGAATGCGCCGATGAAGCTGTTCGATCTGGAAGCCGATCCCGGCGAGCAGAAAAATGTCGCTGATCAGCATCCTGAAACCGTGAAACAGATCCGCAAGATCATGGATGGAGCCCGCACCCATTCCGAGATCTTCACCTTCGGACAGACTCAGTTCAAAGGGGAGTGATTTTTAAGAATCATCCTCGCAGAAACGCAAAGCACGCAGCGTTTTTTTTCTCCGGGCTCTCTGCGCCTCTGCGAGGAGAAAGACAGGGTAGGGTATACATGAAGAAACAATTAATTTTGATGAGTGTTTGTGCAGGTTTTTCCGGGTTGGCATTTGCTAAAACGTTACCAATGCCTCCGAAGCCGAATGCTGTTGGTGAAAAGCAGCCGGCCTTCGGGGCCTCGGATGGAAACTTTACATTCGATGGAAAGCCGGCGGTCATTATCTCGGGCTCGGTTCATTATCCGCGCGTGCCGCGCGCCTATTGGCGGGACCGGATCCGGAAGGCGAAAGCGATGGGATTCAACTGCATCGGAACCTACATCTTCTGGAATGCCCACGAAAAGAAACCGGGGGAATTTGATTTCTCCGGCAATCTTGATATTGCCGCGTTTGCACGGGTGTGTCAGGAGGAGGGGATGTGGCTGATCGTCCGCCCGGGCCCCTATGTCTGTTCTGAATGGGATTTCGGCGGCATGCCGGCCTGGCTGCTGAAGGATCCGACAATGCAGGTGCGTACGAATGATCCGAAGTTTCTTGAAGCCACGGCGCGCTATATGAAAGCTGTGGGTAAGGAACTGGGTGACCTGCAGGTTTCCAAAGGAGGCCCGATCATCCAGGTGCAGGTGGAAAACGAATACGGTCAGTTCGGACGGCCCGGCAATGCCGACGACATGGCCTACAACCGGGCCATTTATGACCAATTGGTGGAGGCCGGTTTTGAAACCATGTTCATCCGCTGCGACTGGCCGAAAAAGAAAACGCTCGGCACGGCGCACATTGATGGCGTCTACACGACCATGAATTTCGGCGGCAGCGCGGATAAGGCGTTTGCCTTTTTTGACAAGGAATATCCGGGCATGCCGAAAATGTGCGGCGAATACTGGGTGGGCTGGTTCGACCACTGGGGGGCAAAGCATCACACCAAGGCGCTGGCTCCTTTTATTAAAGAGATCGACTGGATGCTTGAAAACAGCGTGTCGTTCAACGTCTATATGCTGCATGGCGGAAGCAACTTCGGTTTTACCTCCGGCGCCAACTGGTCATCCGGGCAATACAGTGCCGACACCACATCGTATGACTACGATTCGCCGATGGATGAAACCGGGCGGATTACGGAAAAATTCTACACCTTCCGAAATACCATCAAAAAATATCTGCCTGCGGAATATGAACTCCCCGAACCCCCGGAGCAGATCAAGCGCATTGAAGTGCCGGAATTCAAACTGGACCAGACCGCATCGTTTGAGCAGCTGTTCCGCCCGGGTGTTGAATCCAAAGAGCCGCCGCACATGGAAGGAATTGATATATTCCAGGGGCTGGCGCTGTATCAAACCACCGTCGAAGTTCCAAAGGCTGGAAAATATAAACTGGCATTCAGCGCCCTCAAGGACCGCGCGATTGTCATGGTAAACGGCAACCGGGTGGCCACGCTCGACCGGCGGCTCAAACAGAGTTCAACTTCCATCATCCTGCCGGCGGGGAACATCCGTCTGGCCATCCTGCTCGAAAACATGGGGCACCTGAACTATGCCCGCGAGCTGATGAAAGACCGCAAGGGCCTCGGCGAAGTCACGCTGGACGGAAAGCCGGTGCTCGGATGGCTCACGCAGGGCTTCCCGCTTGAGCTGGATGATATTGCTTCCCTGAAGTTTACGGACGGTCCGGCGAAAGCCTCCCCGCTGCCCGTATTCCACCGCGGCACGTTCTCCGTGGACGAAGTCGGCGACACCCTGCTTGATATGACGGGCTGGGGCAAAGGCATGGTGTGGGTGAACGGCATCAACCTTGGACGCTTTTGGGACATCGGCCCGCAATACACGCTCTACATGCCGGGTTGCTGGATGAAGGAAGGGGCGAACGATATCGTGGTGATGGACCTTGAACCGACCGGACACCATTCCGTCCGTGGTGTCACTGAATTCATCTACGGACTGAAGGTGGATAAAAGCGTGAGCTATAACCGCAAGCCCGGCGAAACGGTCCAGCTGAACAAAAAACAGATCATTGCCGAGGGCGCTTTCGCAAATGGAGACGATGCTCAGTTCGTTGACTTTGGAAAAACCGTTCGGGCGCGCTATGTCTGCATTGAAGCGCTCGGTTCGCAGGGTAGCGACCGGCATTCCGCTATTGCGGAGATCCATCTGGTTGATGCAAAGGACCAGTGGCTCGAGCGTGATGGCTGGCAGGTGATCTATGCTGATAGCGAAGAGATTGTCGCCGAGCCCTCATCGGCGAGCAATATTATCGATAACCAGCCCGTTACGTTCTGGCATACGCAATACAAGGGCAACAAGAAAGCCACTCATCCGCATCAGGTGGTCATTGATCTGGGTAGCGTTCAGGAGTTCCGTTCTTTGCGCTACCTGCCGCGCAACGGTCCGAATCCCGGCAAGATCAAAGAATATAAAATCTATGCATCGCAGGATCTGTTCAACGGATTGCTGCCCGCAAAATAAATTCCCGGAGAGGAAAATACATTGAAGAAGCTGTTGTTGGTTTTGTTGTTGGGGTCATGCACCGTCTGGGCGGAGCGCCAGGGCTTTAATGCCGATTGGAAGTTTCAGCTCGGCGATCCGGCCGGGGCTGAACGGGTGGTGTTTAATGATGACGGCTGGCGGACGCTGGATGTGCCGCACGACTGGAGTATTGAAGGCGAATACAAAAAGTCCAACCCGATGGGCGGAACGGCGGGATATCTGCCGGCCGGTATCGGGTGGTATCGCAAAACGATCCCGGTTTCCAAGGATTGGAAAGGCCGGCATGTGGAGATTGCCTTTGACGGGGTCTATATGAACAGCACCGTCTGGGCAAACGGGAAAAAACTCGGCACCCGGCCCTATGGCTGGAGTTCGTTTGCCTATGACATCAGCGACCTGATTCAATCCTCGGACAGCATCACCTTTGCCGTGCGGGTGGATAATGAAAAGCAGCCTTCCGCCCGGTGGTATACCGGCAGTGGAATCTATGCACACACCTGGCTCGACGTAAAACAGAAGGTGCACATCCCGAACGATGGAATTTTCATCCGTACCGATGGCGGGTCAGTGGAACTGGATGCCGAGGTGGCGAACACAACCGGGAAGATGCAGCGGGTTGATGTTGAGGTTTCCATTGTTGATCCCCGAGGAAAGGAAGTTGCGAAGCAGAGCCGGCCGGTCAAAGCCACCTCCGGAAAAATTCAAGTCTCCGGTTTCAAGTTGCAGGTTGCTGCGCCGCTTCGCTGGGAGGTCGATTCGCCCCACCTCTATAAATCGATTGTGAAGTTGAAAGTTGCGGGGCGAACCGCAGATACGGCGATCACCCGTTTCGGGTTTCGCGATGTCGAATGGAAGCCGGAATCCGGCATGTGGCTGAACGGGAAAAACGTAAAGCTGCAGGGCGTGTGTAATCATCAGGATGCCGGCGCCCTGGGGGCCGCGGTGCCGGATAAGGTGCTGCGCTTTCGCATTGAGCAGTTGAAAGCGATGGGCTGCAATGCCATCCGTACGTCGCACAATCCGCAGACGCCGGTCTTTTATGATCTCTGCGATGAAATCGGCATGCTCGTGATGGACGAAATTTTTGATGGATGGGGAAAGAAGGCCAAGCAGGATTACGGCGCACACTTTTTCAAGGAGTGGTGGCAACGCGATCTGACCGACTGGATCAAGCGCGACCGGAATCATCCCTGCGTGGTCATCTACAGCGTGGGTAATGAAACCCACGGTCAGGTGGCGAAAGATCTGGTGGCCCTGTGCCATGAGCTGGACCCCACGCGTCCGGTCACCTCCGGGCATTCCGGTTCCGAGCACATGGATGTGTTCGGTGTAAACGGGGGCAGTGAAAAACTCGGGTGGTTTGATCGGCTGAAAAAGGACCGGGTCTTCATCGGCACTGAAAATACGCATACCTGGCAGGTCCGTGGTTACTACCGCACCAAAACCTGGTACCGCGATGGCTATTCGATCAAAAAAGGCGTCAGCGAAACTCCGGACCTGACAGAAGAAGAGGTGTTTACCCACGACTGGATCGAAGCATCCAAACGCGGCAACCGGAAGCAGGTCTTCAACTCCAGCTACGACAACGCAACGGTTCGCCTGAACTCGCGTCAGAATATCGAGCAGTTGCGCGATATTCCAAACTATGCGGGATCGTTCCGCTGGACGGGCTACGACTACATCGGGGAAGCCAGCTATGTGCATGGCGGCTGGCCGTTTAAGTCGTTCATGGGCGGCGCCATCGATATGGCCAACTTTGAAAAAGACCTCTACTATCTCTACCAGAGCCAATGGACCGATGAGCCGATGGTGCACATCCTGCCGCACTGGACCCATCCGAAAGTGAAGGCCGGGACAGAAATCCCCGTATGGATCTATTCCAACTGCGATGTGGTTGAGCTGTTTTTCAACGGAACATCACTGGGTAGAAAAAGGCCGGGCACTGCGTGGAATGAAATGCAGTGCCAGTGGCTGGTGCCCTGGCAACCCGGTGAATTGAAAGCCGTGGCGTACAAGCAGGGCCGTATCAAGGCAGAGAAAACAATCCGTACCGCCGGCGCGCCCGCGCAAAATTCCTTATCGATCGACGGCAAAGCGCTGGCTGCCGAAGGCAAAGATCTGGTGCAGGTGCGCGTGACGGCGCAGGATGCCGGCGGCGAATTTTATCCCTATGGCGAAAACCGCACCTGGTTCCATGTCATCGGGCCCGCAAAAATCCGCGCGCTGGATAACGGCAGTCCGGTTGATGTGGAAAAACATTTCGGGGTGGACAACCGCATCGCCTTTTATGGCCTGACACGGGCCTATGTTGAATCAACCGGCGAGCCGGGCGATATCACTTTGCTGGCCAGCGCAATCCTCGGCGAAAAGAAGCTGATCACATCCGATAAAGTCAGCATTGATGCGCGGCTGCTTTCGTTGCGGGGGCCGCTTCCAAACGCCGGAATTGAAATTTTCTATACCACCGACGGTTCCGCGCCGACGCGGAAGTCGAACGTCTATGCCGGCGCATTTTCCATTGCGCTGGGCACCACCGTCAAAGCACTGGTGGTGGTGGATGGTAAACCCGTCCAGACCCTGGAAGAGCGGTTTGCGGCCGATGAGGGATTTGTCTGGAATCAGCAGCAGAAGGCGGTCAACCCCGGAGGGGATCAGGCGGAGGATGCGGTTTTCAAAGGGGCAAAAGTGATTACTGCAGGCAAAGGGTTCAATGGCCGCGGCTATCTTGATTTCGGCAACCGTAAGGGCGCCTATGTGGAATGGTATCAGGAAAACGATGGCGATGCCGGCGAGGCTGACCTGACGATTCGCTACAGCGGAAAGGCCGGCGGGCGTGAAGGCCGCACGGTGAAAGTAACGGTGAACGGCAGGGTGGTTGCTGAAAAGCTGATGTTGCCGAATGCAAAAAACTGGGGATCTGATTGGAAGACCGTGTCGGTGCCGATTCAGATCGGTCGGGGGGCGAATACCATTCGCTTGACCACAGTGGAAAACGGCGGCATGTATATTGATGAAATTTCGGTTAAATAACCGACGGTTTAAAGGAGAAGAACTATGATGAGAAGTATTGTTTTTGCCACGGTGGCGGGCCTGGCGTTTTCGGCCCAGTCGTTTAATAACGATTGGGAAAATGAACGGATGATTGAGAAAGGGAAGATGCCTTCCCGGGCAACCTCCTATTCCTATGAAGATGTCGAGAGCGCCTTGAAATGCGACCGCTCGCTCGCCCGCATGCTTTCGCTCGATGGCGAATGGAAATTTAAATTCACGCCCGACTCCAAAGACCGGCCTACCGATTTTTATGCGGCTGGGTACAATGCATCGGGCTGGGGCACGATTCAGGTTCCGTCCAGCTGGGAGCTGAAGGGACACGGGCAGCCGATTTATACAAACGAAAAATATCCGTATACGCCGAATCCGCCGTTTATCGACCGCACCAACCCGGTCGGTTCCTATATCCGCGACTTTCAGGTTTCCAAGGCTTGGAACGATCAGCGGGTCGTGCTGCACTTCGGCGGGGTTTCCTCGGCCTTTTATGTGTGGCTGAACGGGGAACTGGTGGGCTATAGCCAGGGCAGCCGCTTGCCGGCCGAGTTCGATATTACGGACAAAGTGAATGCCGGCAACAACCGCCTGGCGGTTCAGGTGTTCCGTTGGTCCGACGGTTCTTATCTGGAAGATCAGGATATGTGGCGTCTGAGCGGCATTCACCGGGAAGTGCTCCTGCTGGCGCAGCCGAAGATTGCGCTGAACGATTTCTTTGTGAAAGCCTCGGCCGATGGGCTGCTGCAGGTGCGCCCGCGCATCCTGTCCGATGCACTGGATAATGCCAAGGGCTGGAACCTCAGCGCGCAGCTTTACGATGCCGAAGGAAATAAAGTGCTCAAAAAGCCGATGCACAGCGGCCTGCATAAAATCCTGAACGAAAAATATCCGCAGCGCGACAATGTGCCGTTCGGCTTGCTGGAAGCCCGGGTTTCCAATGTTCGGAAATGGTCGGCGGAAGATCCCTATCTCTACACGCTGGTATTCAGCGTGACCGGAAAGAATAACAAGCTGATGGAAACGCGCAGCTGCAAGGTCGGTTTCCGTACCGTGAAAATCAGCGAAAAGGGCGAGGTGCTGGTGAACGGGGTGCCGGTCAAAATGATGGGTGTTAATCGGCACGACCACGACCACATTGAAGGCAAGGCGCTGGCGCGCGAGGACTACCGTCGCGATGTGGAGCTGATGAAGCAGTTTAACTTCAATGCGGTCCGCACCTCGCACTATCCGAACGACCCCTGGTTTTATGAGTTGTGCGATGAGTATGGGCTGTATGTCATGGACGAAGCCAATATTGAGTCGCATGGTATTCGCGGCCTGCTGGTGAATAACGCCTCCTGGCACTATTCCGTGAACGACCGCGTGTTCCGCATGGTTGAGCGCGACAAAAACCATCCGTCGATCGTCTCATGGTCGCTCGGCAACGAAACCGGCTACGGCCCGATTCACGCCGCGGCGGCCTCGTGGGTTAAAGACTACGACCCGACCCGCTTTGTTCACTATGAAGGCGCGCAGGGCGATCCGAATCATCCCGACTATAATCCAAAGGGCGGTTTTGAATCGCAGAAATGGCCCCTGCCGGCCAATCCGAACGATCCGAAGTGGGTCGACTGCATCAGTCGTATGTATTCCTCCGTGCCGCAGCTCAAGGCGCTGGCCGAAGCCGAACACATCAAACGCCCGATCGTCATGTGTGAATATGCCCATGCAATGGGGAACTCGCTCGGCAACATGACTGACTATTGGGATCTCATTCGTTCCAAACCCAATCTGATGGGCGGCTATATCTGGGACTGGATTGATCAGGGTGTATTGACCACCAATGAACAGGGTCAGGCCTTCTTCGCCTATGGGGGCGATTATGGCGACAAGCCCAATAGCGGAAACTTCTGCATGAACGGAGTGATTAATTCCGACCGTACGCCGGGCCCGAAAACCTGGGAATGCAAGTATGTCTTCCAGCCCGTTGTGTTCAGCGCCGCCGATCTGAAGGCCGGAACCGTAACCGTGCACAACCGCCATAACTTTACAAACCTGGATCAATATCAGCTCCGCTGGACGCTCGCTGAAGAGGGCGTGGTGGTGCAGCAGGGCACGCTCGATGCGCTAAACCTTCCGGCGGGAGGAACCCAAATCATCCAGGTGCCGTTCCAACCCTTGGAAACGGAAAAAGAGGTCTGGCTGCGCCTGAGCGTTCACGAAACCACGGCCAAGCCCTGGTGCGACGCCGGTTTCGAAATCGCGAAAGAGCAGTTTCTGGTAAAGGGTAGGGATGGCTCTCCGAGCCGTCCGCAATCCGGCGCGAAGCTGACGGCAAAGGATGCGAAAAAAGCGATCACACTCAAAGGAAAAGGCTTCTCCGCGAAGATTGATAAAGCAACCGGCGAGCTGGCCAGCTATAAAGTGGGCGGCGAGGAATGGATCAAGAGTCCGCTGCGCCCGGTCTTCTGGCGTCCGCAGACCGACAACGATAAGAAAGGGGCTAAAACCCATAAGTTGATGAAATACTGGATGGAGCTGGAAGGTAAACTGAAAACAGATTCCGTTGAACTGCAGCAGGTGGAATCGACCGCTTCAACCGTCGTTGTTAAAAAGAGCGCGGAAAAAACCGATCTGGCCATTACCTATACCTTCTCTGGGAACGGAGATATCCAGGTGGCCATGGATCTCAACGCCGATGCATCGCTTCCGGCGATGCCGCGACTCGGGTTTTCGATGGGGGTATCCGGCGGCTTTGAGCAGACGCGTTACTTCGGTAAGGGACCGTGGGAAAACTATTGCGACCGCAATGCCGGAGCGGAAGTCGGGCTCTATGAAAAGGCGACGGCTGATATGCATTATGAATATGCCATGCCGCAGGAAAACGGACTGCGCACCGAAACCCGCTGGGTTGAGCTGGGCGGAAAAGCCGGTACGCTGCGGGTGGATGGCGACGAGCCGTTCAGTTTTTCGCTCTGGCCATGGTCCGCCGAAAACCTGACAGCAGCCATGCATCCGTACGATCTGGTCGACCAGGGCTTCTATACCCTGAACATCGATCATAAACATATGGGGATTGGCGGCACCGACTCCTGGTCCATCAAGGCGCTTCCGCTCGAGCACTATCAGGTGCCGGCCGGAAAATATACATGGTCGTTCACCCTGAGCCCGGTCGACTGATCGTCAGCCGACTCTTCATCCCCCGGAAGTGGACTTCCGGGGGAACGCAAAAAAACTTCCAATCATTGGAAGTTTTTTTGTTTGGATAATCCGGATCTGTTGACCACTTGGGCTGCCTTTCAAGGAGCAGGCGGGAACACATGCGGCACAAGTTGAGACCAGGTTGGGTTGTTCAATCGCGTTATTCGTAAAACACGAAGGTTGAGGCAGGGGACTTTTGTCTTTGCTCAGAGGGGCTTCATGGTGGTTCGATTTTATTTGTAAATATCAGATGTTTGGGTGGTTATTTCTGTTTCATTTTGAATTGGTTTAATATTAGTTCTGGCAAATTCTCTCTTTTGTTTTTTCTCCTTCTTGAGGAACAAAGAATAGGGGATGGCAAACCCTGCAGCACCACCAAGAATTCCACAGATTGGAACTGTGAATATCATTAATATCCATCCTGCTCCAACCCAACCACCACCAGCGGGAACTCCAGTTGGATATGTAATATTATCAATTAAAACACAGAGATAAAAAAAGCCATAACTTCCCATCAACAAACCTATGGCGACTCCAATAATGCCAGTTAGTATTGATATTAGGGTTTTCATATTTTCATGTATCGAACGTTCGAAATGAAGCGGAGCGTTTTTAAGCGATCGCCTCAATGGCCTAGTTCGGCCTGTTGTTTATTATCCATGGGTTGGTTCTCTAAAAATTTGAGGAAATTCGCTTTTTCCATTTTCCCGTGTACCCAACGGAGCACGTTTCCTTGAGGATCCGTAATGAGGGTGGTCGGTGTGGCGCCGATATGGTAACGGCTGAATAATTTGGCCCTGTCAGGATCATCTGTGTACGCCATCAAAGGAATGAACCGCTTGTTAACTTCGGCTGCCACCTGCTCGTCCGCCCAAACCGTTCTTTTCATAATTCGACAGGGAACGCACCATGTTGCAGTGAAAAAAAGAATCATGGGTTTGTCGGATTGCACGGATTGTTCCTGTGCTTCGACATAGTTCGGGGCCCAGGATACGCTGTTTGACGGGGTGTAAAAGCAATACCATGCATATGCGAGAGACACGACCAGGAAGACGAGCCAAAAAACGCGCCATACCAGGAGAACTATACGTCTGCCGGGCGTAGGTGTGGGTTCCGTGCATGGGTGTGTCTCGCATTGTGAATTCTTCATACTCTGCTCCAGATCTTATGGCTGAAGTTGATTCGGCCTCGGTCGATTTCCCCTGTTAAAGTAAGAGACGTGCCCACAACCTCAGAGGGCTGGGCTGCCCCCCTTAAACAATGACATTTAAAATGTGAAATCTCTCAGTAAGATAAACCTGAATATGGGCATGGGCAACGCGTGGCTCAAAGAACAAGGACTGATCAGTCTAAAGGATCAACGGTCTCGGATGCACTACCCGGCTTGATGCCGGATGGTGCCTTGCGAACCGCCAAGTGCGGACCCGCATGCTTGGTCGAAGGCCTTTCGGGCCTTCGATTGTGGGGAGAGGGAGCTAGTCACTCCCTCTTACCCGATTTCTGCTGGGTTTTTATGATGCCCACTTCATAGATGGTTTTTTATGATGGACAACACAATCACGCAGATACGAATTGATGAGGTTTTGATATGGAACTCCGGTTTCCTCTGCTAAATCTTTGAAATAATCAATAATATCAACTCCCATACGAATGGTGATTTGCTTTTTCAATTGTTTGGCATATGGATTCCGTCTCCATTCCATATTTTCTAAATCGTATTCTTTTTTCATGATTTATTCCTTCGGTATGTGTTCCGCTCTTTGGTTGTTGCTTTTCGGGCAGAGATAATTCGAATAATTGAATCCTCATCTCTGTAACAGTGACACACCATTAATGTTCTTAAACTGAAACTTTGACCTAGAAGCAGGAAGCGATCTTCTTCTCCTGCATGTTCCGTATCAAAAAACTCCATCGCCGATTCATCAAAGAATGCGGTTTGAGCTTCTTCGAAACTCACAGCGTGTTTTTCCTTATTTGTCTCATTTTTCGATGGATCCCATCTGAAATGTATTTCGCTCATAACTACAATGTAATTATAAGGAAGTGGGATTGCAAGGGAGGAAGCAGCTCTTATTTATCGAGCAGATGCATCGGTCGGGGCACTTGACGGCGGTATATATCCCGGACGTGGAGGACGAGGTGGTGCGCGATGTGTGCCGGGGACGGACCGATGCGGTGAATGATTTGAAAGCGGCTAAAAAACAGTTGCTCTCCTTTCTGCTGCGCAACGGCTACCACTATCCATGGGAAGGCCGGTCAGCCCACTGCGCTTGATTGGGACGCTCCGATGCGGGCACTTTTTATAGCTTTGAACAATGAGGTAATCCTCCCCTGGTCCGAACCCGAAAAGAACTGGGACCGCTGCCTTGAGCAGTAGAAGTCCGCCTTCTTCGTGAATGGGCGGAATCAGGGTTGACCGAAATGTTTTCCGGGACGCAGCCGGGCATAGACTCCGGTTGCCATAAGGCGGTTTGGCTGCTTGCGGCTGGGTCGTACTTTACCGATCCCGCATGGTTGGTTGCCGTTCCTTTCAGTCACTCCAGACATTCGTCTGGCTCGCTTCGCGTGGTTGGAAGACCCATAAAAGAAAGTAAGCAGGAACCCGCTGTTCCAGTAAGCCGCTGCGCGGCAGTTTAATAGCCTTTCTTTTCATATACCTTCCGTTCTGAAGGAGGACGTATTCGGCGTCCCCGCAACAGAA